>NZ_JBFAGV010000005.1:0-303004 GCF_040653855.1 Streptomyces sp. NPDC050856
CTTCATCCCGGTCAACACCGCCGACAACTGGCTGCACCTCGTCCTCGGCCTCGCCATGATCGCCCTGGGCGTCCTGCTCACCCGCCGTACCGGCCACCGGGCCGCGCGGTAGGGGCGGGACATGGCTGTCTCCATCGCTCAGCAGAGCGTCGACCAGCTCGGTGGTGAGGCGAGCGTCCTGGCGCGGCAGCGCCGGGACCACGCCGAGCTCGACCGGCTGATGAACCTGTACGAATCGGGTGGCCAGGACAGGGACGAGCGGCGGCGCACGCTGAGGGACATCGTCCAGCTCACCTTCAGCCACGCCTTCGCCGAGGAGACCGTGCTGTGGCCCGCGCTCCGGCGGCTCGCTCCCGACGGCGAGGAGCTGACCGCACGGGTGGAGGAGGAGCACCAGGAGATCAGCCACCTCGTCGCCGGGATGGAGCGGCTGGACCCCGGCGATCCCCGCCACGAAGAGCTGACCGCCCGCGTCTTCGCGCTGATCCGGCAGGACATCCGGGACGAGGAGGACCTGCTGCTCCCCCGGCTCCAGGAGGCGCTGGGGCACGACCGCACCCGTCTGCGGCGGCTGGGCTCGGCGTGGGAGACGGTACGCAGGACCGCCCCCACCCACCCGCACCCGGCCGTGTCGCGCCGACCGCCCGGCAACGCCCTGGTGGGCGTCCCGCTGAGCGCCTTCGACCGGGCGCGGGACCTGTGGCCGGCCGGGACGCGCGGTCCGCTCGGGCGGGTGGTCGCGGTGGTGGCCGCCGCCCTCGCCGCCGTGTGGCTCGCGGCCAGGTCGCTGCGCGGGCGGCGCTGACGCCCCGGCCGCGCGGTCACACCTCGTACCGGTACGGCGTGGTCGTGGAGAGCTGGGTGAAGCCCAGGCGCCGCAGGATGGGACTACTGTCGCGGGAGGCGTCGACCTGGAGGTGGCGGTAGCCGCGCGCCACGGCGATACGGGCCCGGTGGGCGACCAGGGCGCGATAGACGCCTCTGCCCCGCCAGTCCCGTACGGTGCCGCCGCCCCACAGTCCCGCGAAGGCCTTGCCGGGCGGCAGCTCCACGCGCGCGGAGCTCACCGGCCGCCCGCCCGCCAGGGCGACGACGGCGACGACCGTGCCGGGGTCGGTGGCGAGCCGGTCGGTGAGCTGCCGGGCCAGGGGGCCACTGTCCGTGCCGAACGCCTGCTCATGGACGTCCGCCATAAGCCGCACCCCGGCGGCGTCGGTGACCGGCCGCAGGACGACGCCCCGGGGTGGCTCGGTGGCCAGGCCGGCGACGGCGGCGGCGTCGGCGACCAGCAGCGCTTCCTCGGGCTCGGGCCGGAAGCCCGCCGCGCGCAACCGTCCGCCGAGGTCGCCCGGCCGGTCGTGGGCGTACAGCTTCCACTCGAAGCCGAGGCCCAGCGCGGTGAAGTGGGCGATCTGCCGGGCAATGGCCCGGTCCGCGTCCGCCGGCCCCAGGTCGGACCAGAGGACCCCGTTCCAGCCATGGGCCGGGCCGGTCTGCCGCATCACCCCCGCCACCCGCTCGACCGTGGCACCGGGCATGTCGGGCAGGGCGTCCCGCCGCATCTCCCGGTCGAACAGCTCTCGTACCGCTCCCTCGTCCATGGGCGCCAGCGGACCATCGCGGGAGCCCGGGCGGCAACCGGGTTTCCCGGGGCGGGCGCCCACCCGCCCGGCAGCGCTTTCACATCGTTGGTGACACAGCAATACTGTTGCGTCGGAGGACCGCGACACCGGAAGTGAGGCCCCATGGCGACCGAGGCGACCGAGGTGTCCGGGGCGGCCGGACCGATCCGGACGACCGGGCCCGGACCGGCCGGGGCCGGGCGGGCCGGCGGCGGCGGGGAGCAGCCGGCGCTCACCGTCGACGAGCTGGCCGCCCGCGCCGGGGTCACCGTGCGCACCGTCCGGTTCTACAGCACGCGCGGGCTGCTGCCCCCACCGGTGATCGGGCCGCGCCGGGTGGGTCTCTACGGGCCGGAGCACCTGGCCCGGCTGGCGCTGATCGAGGAGTTGCGGCACCAGGGCATGACGCTGGCCGCGATCGAACGGTACCTGGAGCAGCTCCCGCCGGACCTGAGCGCCCACGACCTGGCCATCCACCGCGCGCTGGTGGCGACGTGGGCGCCCGACGCGGCGGAGGACGCCACCCGCGCGGAGCTGGAGCGGCGCGCGGGCCGGCCGCTCACCGACGAGGACCTGGACCGGCTCGCCGCGATGGACGTGCTGACGCGCGGCGAGGGCCCGGCCGGGAGCTCGGGCGGCGGGACGGCCGGTGCGGCCGGTGGTGAGGAAACGTTCCGGGTGGATCCCGGCCTGTTGCGGCTCGGCATCCGGCTGCTGGACGTGCCCATCGCGCACGAGACGATCCTGGCCGCCCGGACGGTCCTGCTGGAGCACACCCGTATGGCCGCGCAGGAGCTGACCCGGCTGTTCCGGGACGAGGTGTGGGACCCGTACCGGGAGCGCGAAGCGGACCCGGAGCACCTGGCGGCGATGAAGTCGCTGTCCGCCCATATGCAGCCGCTGGTGGTGCAGGCGCTGGTCACGGCTTTCCAGCGATCCCTGAAGGAGGAGCTGGGGGCCGCGTTCCGCGCGCGGTGACGGTGACCGCCACCACCCACTCCCCCGTCCGCCCGGTGCCGCGCCCCGCCACCCGGGAGCGCCGGGGCGCCGGGGCACTGCCGGGGCGGCCGCCCGGCGGACCGGGTGGCCGCACGCCGGTCGCGGCGCTCCCGATGGGTTCAGTCGCGGAACGTCTCGCCGCGTTCGGCCTTCTCCAGCAGCAGCGCCGGCGGCTGGAACCGCTCCCCGTACCGCTCGGCCAGTTCCCGCGCCCGCGCCGCGAAGCCCGCCGGGCCGCCCTCGTAACCGTTGATGTACTGGAGCACCCCGCCCGTCCACGCCGGGAAGCCGATACCCATGATCGAGCCGATGTTGGCGTCGGCGACCGAGGTCAGCACGCCCTCCTCCAGGCAGCGGACGCTGTCCAGCGCCTCCGCGAAGAGCATCCGCTCCTTCATGTCCTCGAACGGCACCGCCGCGCCGTCCCGGCCGAAGTGCTCGCGCAGTCCCGGCCACAGTCCGAGCCGGGTGCCGTCCTCGGCGTAGTCGTAGAACCCGGCGCCACCGCCGCGCCCGGTCCGCCCGAACTCGTCCACCATCCGGTCGATCACCGCGTCCGACGGGTGCCCCGGCCAGGTGCCGCCCGCCTCCTCGACGGCCCGCCTCGTCTCGTCGCGGATCTTGCGCGGGAGGGTGAGGGTCAGCTCGTCCATCAGCGACAGCACCTTCGCCGGGTAGCCGGCCTGCGCCGCCGCCTGCTCGATGGACGCGGGCTCGACGCCCTCGCCGACCATGGCCACGCCCTCGTTGATGAACTGGCCGATGACGCGGGAGGTGAAGAAGCCCCGGGAGTCATTGACCACGATCGGCGTCTTGTTGATCCGGCGTACCAGGTCGAAGGCGCGCGCCAGGGCCTCGTCGCCCGTGCGGTCGCCTCTGATGATCTCGACCAGCGGCATCTTGTCGACGGGTGAGAAGAAGTGCAGTCCGATGAAGTCGGCCGGCCGCTCGACGCCCTTGGCCAGCAAGGTGATCGGCAGGGTGGAGGTGTTGGAGCACAGCAGGGCGTCGGGGGCGACGACGTCCTGGATCTCCTGGAACACCTTGTGCTTGAGGGCCGAGTCCTCGAACACCGCCTCGATGACCGCGTCACAACCCGCCAGGTCGGCCGGGTCGGCGGTCGGGGTGATGCGCGCCAGCAGCTCGTCGCGCCGCGCCTCGGTCGTACGGCCCCGGGACAGCGCCTTGGCGAGGAGCTTCTCGGAGTAGGCCTTGCCCCTGCGGGCGGCTTCGGCTGAGACGTCCTTCAGGACGACCTCGATCCCGGCCCTCGCGCAGGAGTACGCGATCCCGGCGCCCATCATCCCGGCGCCCAGGACCGCGACCTTGCGGACCGTGCGCGGCTCGATGCCCCGGGGGCGGCTCGCACCGGAGTTGACCGCCTGGAGGTCGAAGAAGAACGCCTGGATCATGTTCTTGGCGGTCCGGCCGGTCACCAGCTCGGTGAAGTAGCGGGCCTCGATGACCTGCGCGGTCTCGAAGTCGACTGGGAGCCTTCGACGGCGGCGGCGAGGATGTTGCGCGGCGCCGGGTAAGGGGCGCCGTTGAGCTGCTTCTTCAGGTTCGCCGGGAAGGCGGGCAGGTTGGCGGCGAACCGGGGGCTGGAGGGCGTGCCGCCCGGGATCCGGTACCCCTCGACGTCCCAGGGCTGCCGCGACTCCGGGTGGGCGTCGATGAAGGCCCGCGCCTTGTCGAGCATCTCCTCGGTGGTGGCGGCGACCTCGTGGACGAGGCCGTTCTCCAGGGCCCGCGCCGGGGAGTACTGGGTGCCCTGGAGGAGTACCTTCAGCAGCGCGTCCGCGATGCCCATCAGGCGCACGGTGCGGGTGACGCCGCCGCCCGCCGGCAGCAGGCCGAGGGTGACCTCGGGCAGGCCGATCCTGGAACCGGGCGCGTCGAGGGCGACGCGGTGGTGGCAGGCGAGGGCGATCTCGTAGCCACCGCCCAGGGCGGCGCCGTTGATGGCGGCGACGACCGGCTTGCCGAGGGTCTCGATGCGGCGCAGGGAGCGCTTGATGGCCAGGCCCGCCTCGAAGACCTGCTCGGCGTCGGCCGGACCGGCCTTGATCATGTCCTTGAGGTCGCCGCCCGCGAAGAAGGTCTTCTTCGCGGAGGTGACGATGATGCCCCGGATGGATTCCCGCTCCGTCTCCGCGCGGTCGGCGATCGCCGCGAGGGACTCCCTGAACCCCTGGTTCATGGTGTTGGCGGACTGACGGGGGTCGTCGAGAACGAGGGTGACGACACCGGTCTCGTCCTGCTCCCACCGGATGGTGGAACTCGTCGGCACTGCTGTCATTGCTGTTTCTCCGTAACGGGCCCGAGAGGGTGGGTGGACGGGAGGGTCAGACGCGCTCGATGACGGTGGCGATGCCCATACCGCCGCCGACGCACAGCGTGGCGAGGCCGTACCGCTTGTCCTGGCGCTCCAGTTCGTCCAGGAGGGTGCCGAGGATCATCGCGCCAGTCGCGCCCAGCGGGTGGCCCATGGCGATGGCGCCGCCGTTGACGTTGATCCGGTCCAGCGGGAGCCCCATGTCCTTGGCGAACCGCAGGACGACCCCGGCGAACGCCTCGTTGATCTCCACCAGGTCGATGTCGTCGATGGTGAGACCGGCCTTGGCCAGTGCCTTGCGGGTGGCGGGCGCGGGTCCGGTGAGCATGATGGTGGGCTCGGAGCCCGAGACGGCCGCCGAGAGGATCCGGGCACGCGGCGTCAGCCCGTACCGCTCGCCGACCTCCTTGGAGCCGACGGCGACGAGGGCGGCACCGTCGACGATGCCGGAGGAGTTGCCGGCGTGGTGGACGTGGTCGATCCTCTCGATCCAGTGGTACTTCTGCAGGGCGACGGCGTCGAAGCCGCCCGTCTCGCCGATGGCGGCGAACGAGGGCCTGAGGCCGGCGAGCGAGTCGGCGGTGGTGCCGGGCCGCATGTGCTCGTCGTGGTCGAGGACGACGAGGCCGTTGCGGTCGGTGACGGGGACCACGGACCGGTCGAAGCGGCCCTCCTTCCACGCCGTGGCGGCCCGCTCCTGCGACAGGGCCGCGTACTCGTCCACGTCGCGCCGCGAGTAGCCCTCCAGGGTGGCGATGAGGTCGGCGCCGATGCCCTGCGGGACGAAGCCCGTCTCGTGGTTGGTCATCGGGTCGGCGAACCAGGCGCCGCCGTCCGAGGCCATCGGCACGCGAGACATCGACTCGACGCCCCCCGCCAGGACCAGGTCCTCCCAGCCTGACCGGATCTTCATCGCGGCCAGGTTGACGGCTTCGAGACCGGAGGCGCAGAAGCGGTTCTCCTGGACACCGGCGACCGTGTCGGGCAGGCCCGCGGCGATCGCGGCGATCCGCGCGATGTCGGAACCCTGGTCGCCCACCGGTCCCACCACTCCGAGGACGATGTCGTCGATCGCCGCCGGATCCAGGCCGGGGAAGCGGCCCCGCAGCTCGTGGACGAGGCCGACGACCAGGTCGATCGGCTTGGTGCCGTGCAGGGCGCCACTGGCCTTTCCTCGCCCGCGCGGGGTGCGGACGGCGTCGTACACATACGCTTCGGTGCTCACGGGTCAGGCCTTTCGGGAGGGTTGGTCGAGCAGGGAGCGGCCGATGATCTCCTTCATGATCTCGGTCGTGCCGCCGTAGATGGTCTGGATCCGGCCGTCGGTGAACGCCCTCGCCACCGGGTACTCGGCCATGTAGCCGTATCCACCGTGCAACTGGAGGCACCGGTCGGCGACCCGCTTCTGCAGTTCGGTGGCCCACCACTTGGCCATGGAGGCGTGCACGGCGTCGAGTTCCCCGTTCGAGTGGTCCACGACGCAGCGGTCCAGAAAGGCCCGGGTGACGGCGCACTCGGTGGCCATTTCCGCGATCTCGAAGCGGATGTGCTGGAGCCTGGCGAGCGGCCGTCCGAACGCCTCCCGCTCCTGGACGTACCGGGTGGTGATCTCCAGTACGTGTTCGGCCGCGGCGATGCCCGCGACGGCGATGGCCATCCGCTCCTGGGCCAGGTTCGTCATCAGGTGGACGAAGGCACCGTTGAGCTCGCCGAGCAGGTTGTCCTTGGGGACGCGGACGTCGTGGAAGAAGAGCTCCGCCGTGTCCTGCGACTTCTGCCCGATCTTGTCGAGGTTGCGGCCGCGTTCGAAGCCGTCCATGCCCCGTTCGACCACGAGCAGGGACAGGCCGTGCGCACCGCCCTCCGGGGTGGTCCTGGCGACGACGATCACCAGATCGGCGAGGATGCCGTTGGAGATGAACGTCTTGGACCCGTTGAGCAGCCAGTGGTCGCCCCGGTCCTCGGCGGTGGTGCGGATGGCCTGGAGGTCGGAGCCGGCGCCCGGCTCGGTCATGGCGATGGCGCCGATCAGCTCCCCGGAGCAGAAGCCGGGCAGCCAGCGGCGCTTCTGCTCCTCGGTGGCCAGGCCGGTCAGGTACGGGCCGACGATGTCGTTGTGGAGTCCCAGGGCCAGGCCGGGGGCGGCGGCGCGGGTGAACTCCTCGGCGAGGACGGCGCTGTAGCGGAAGTCGGTGGTGCCCCCGCCGCCGTACTCCTCGGGGACCGCCGGGCCCAGCAGCCCTTGGCGGCCGGCCGCCAGCCAGACGTCGCGCGAGACGATGCCGTCCTTCTCCCACTGCTCGTAGTGGGGCAGCACCTCCTTGGCGAGGAAGGCCCGGACGGTCTCGCGGAACGCGTCGTGCTCGGCGCTGAAGAGCCGGCGCTTCACCTGGGGCCTCCTGTCGGGCCGGTTCCCGGCCGGGTGTCGGACGGGGGCGCGGGCCCCGGCGCGGGCGGGGGCGGCGGCTGCCGGAGGCTCGGCACGTCCCAGTCGCGGGCCACCTCGTCGCCGTGCGCGCCCGGCCGTGCGGGCGGGCGGCGCAGGGCGGCGGGCGTGGCGGAGAAGCGGGGCGCGGGCGCGGGCTGCGTGATCCCGCCGTGTTCGACGAAGGTGCCGCGTGCCGCGAGGTGGGGGTGCCCGGGGGCCTCCCGCAGGGAGAGGACGGGGGCGACGCAGGCGTCGGAGCCCTCGAAGACGGCCGTCCACTCCGCGCGGGTCCGGGTCTTGAAGCGGGCGGCGACGGCGGCGCGCAGCTCGCCCCAGCGGGCGAAGTCCTTGCGGGCCCCGGCCATGTCCTGGATCCCCAGCAGTTCGGTGAACTCCTGGTAGAAGCGCGGCTCCAGCGCGCCGACCGCCATGTGGCGGCCGTCGGCGGTCTCGTAGGTGCCGTAGAACGGGCAGCCGCCGTCCAGCAGATTGGTGCCGCGCCGGTCCTGCCAGCCGCCGGCGGCCATCATGGCGTGGATCATCGTGGCGAGGTGGGCGGCGCCGTCGGTGATCGCCGCGTCGACCACCTGGCCGCCGCCGCCCTCGGCGCGCGCGTGCTGGAGGGCCGCGAGGACGCCGACGACGAGGTAGAGCGATCCGCCCGCGTAGTCCCCGACGAGGTTGGCGGGCACCACCGGCGGCTCGCCGTCCTTGCCGATCATGGACAGGGTGCCGGTGACGGCGATGTACCCGATGTCGTGCCCCGCGCGCTCCGCCAGCGGTCCGTCCTGGCCCCAGCCGGTCATCCTCCCGTACACCAGGAGGGGGTTGCGGGCGAGGCACTCCCGCGGCCCGACGCCCAGCCGCTCGGCGACCCCGGGCCGGAACCCCTCGATGAGGATGTCGGCGCGCTCGACGAGGTCGAGCACCCGCGCGGGCCCGTCCTCGGCCTTGAGGTCCAGGAGCACCGAGCGCTTGTTGCGGTTGGTGAGGTCGTACGCCGGGTCGATGCCCAGCCCGGCGCCGCCGGGCCGGTCCACCCGTACCACGTCGGCGCCGAGGTCGCCCAGGAGCATGGCGGCGAACGGGCCGGGGCCGATGCCCGCCAGTTCGACCACCCGCACCCCGGCGAGCGGGCCGTTCCGTGTCGCTGCCATCGAGCCCCCATCACTGTGACACAACCGCTGTAACAGTGCTGATGCTAAGAACGTGTTCCACCCGGCACAAGCCCTGTGGACGAGGGAGCGCCCGGGGCACCGCGGCGGACGCCCGGCGACCGCCGTGCGGCACCGCCGCGATCCCCGGTTCACCTCGCACGCTAGCCTCTGCCTCCGACAACGGCGCGCCGTGGGAACCGGCGGCCGGCCGACCGGACGCCGGAGGGCTGGATGGACAGACGGGACCGCGGCACGCGCAGGGCGTACGACGTCGTGCTCTTCGGGGCGACCGGCTTCGTCGGGGAGCTGACCGCCCGGTACCTCGCCGCACACGCGCCCGCCACCTGCCGGTGGGCGCTGGCCGGGCGCGACCGGGACAGACTGGAGCGGCTGCGCGAACGGCTGGCCGCCGTGGCGCCCCGGTGCGCCGACCTGCCGCTGTTGCGCGCCGACGCCGGCGACCCGGCCGGGCTGCGGGAACTGGCCGAGTCGGCCGCCGTGGTCGCCACCACCGTGGGGCCGTACATCCGGTACGGCGAGGCGCTGGTGGCCGCGTGCGCCGAGGCGGGGACGGACTACGTCGACCTGTCCGGTGAGCCGGAGTTCACCGATCTGACGTACCTGCGCCACGACGCGCGGGCCCGGGAGACCGGGGCCCGGATCGTGCACGCGTGCGGCTTCGATTCCGTCCCGCACGACCTGGGGGTGTACTTCACCGTCGCGCGGCTCCCCGAGGGGGTACCGCTGCGGGTCGACGGCTTCGTCCGTACCGACGCCGCCTTCTCGGGCGGCACGTTCGCCTCCGCGCTCACCGCGATGGGCCGGGGCCGGCAGTCGCTGCGGGCCGCGCGCGAACGGCGGCTGCACGAGCCCCGCCTGGTGGGGCGGCGGGCGCGGGCACCGCTGGGCGGACCGAGGTTCAGCCCGGAGACGGGGGCGTGGGCGCTGCCGCTGCCCACCCTGGACCCGAGGATCGTGGCGCGCTCGGCGGCGGCCCTGCCCCGCTACGGGCCGGACTTCCGCTACCGGCACTACGCGGCCGTCAGGACGCTGCCCATGGCGCTGGGCGGGGTCGCCGCCGTCGGCGCGTGCCTGGCGCTCGCCCAGGTGCCGGCCGCCCGCGACTGGCTGATGGGCCGCTACCGGGCGGGCAGCGGCCCGGACGCGGAACGCCGCGCGCGCAGCTGGTTCTCGGTGCGGTTCGTCGGGGAGGGCGGCGGGCACCGGGTGTTCACCGAGGTCTCGGGGGGTGACCCGGGCTACGACGAGACGGCCAAGATGCTCGCCGAGTCGGCGCTGTGCCTCGCCTTCGACGCGCTGCCCGAGACCGCCGGGCAGGTCACCACGGCCGTCGCGATGGGGGACGCCCTCCTGGAGCGGCTGCGCGCGGCCGGCATCCGGTTCCGGGTCGCCCACGCGCGCTGACAGCGCCTCCGCGCCGGAGGCGGCCGGTCACCCGGTCGCCTGCCGCAGGGCGCGCCGGCACAGGGCGTCGGCGAGGCGGGTGGTCTCCGGAAGGCGGTATCGCGGCGTCAGGCGCAGGGTGTGGGCGCAGGCGTTGTCCAGCGTGACCCGGTGGCCGGCCGAGACGAAGACCGGCTTGACCCCTTCGCGGGTGCGCAGCACCCGGCCGACCTCCTCCTGACCGGCCAGGAGCGGACCGGCGGCGCCCCGGTGGCCGGCGGGCTGCTCGTAGGAGAAGGTGAAGGGGTTCTTCGCCACACCGATCACCGGCAGCCCGGTGAGGACGCCGAGGTGGCTGGCCAGTCCGAAGCGGCGCGGATGGGCCCGGCCGTAGCCGTCGCACACCACCAGCCCGGGCCCGGTGGACAGGGCCCCCAGCGCGGCCAGCACCGCCGGTATCTCACGGAAGGCCAGCAGACCGGGCACGTAGGGGAAGGAGACCCGGCCGACGGCGGTGGCCTCCTGGACCACGGCGAGTGTGCCGGCGTCCAGGACGACGGCCGCCGCCGCGACCAGGTCGCGCTCGTCGTCGTATGCCACGTCGACCCCGGTGACCAGGCCGGTCCCGGGGGGTGGGCCCGGCTCGTCCAGCACGACGCGGTCCCGCAGCGCGTCCTGGACGGCCAGCGCCTCGGTCTCGTTCGTGGGCCAGTCGGCGGGCGTTTCGATCATCGTCATGGTGCCGGTACCCTACGGCCGCCGGGCCGGTCCTGGCCGCGCGGGGCCACGGCCGGCGAAGGGCGCGCACCGGCGGGACGCCCCCTCGGGCCCTCCGCGGCCGGGACCCCGCCGGGGGCTGTTGGAACCGCCCGGTAGCCTGCGGTCATGTTCGTACTGGAATTGACGTACACCGGTCCCATCGAGCGGGTGGACGCGCTCCTCGGGGACCACATGGCCTGGCTCGACGCCCATTACGCGGCCGGGGACTTCATCGCCTCGGGCCGCAAGAACCCGCGCGACGGCGGGATCATCCTGGCCGTGGGGGACGACCGCGCGCGGATCGAGGAGATCACCGGGGCCGACCCCTTCGTCACCGGCGGGGTGTGCGCCTACCGGGTCACCGAGTTCGTCGCCACCAGGACCGCCCCCCAACTCGCCCCGTACCGGCAGCAGCCGGTCTCCTGAGCCACCGGCCGGCACGCGCCGCGCGGCCCCCAGGGGGTGTCTCGCCGATTTCGCCGGGCTCGCGTCACCCGGTGCCGCGCCTCGCCGCGTTGTCGTCGGTCGCCACTGCCCCGCAGTGGCTCCCTCCTCCGCCCCGCGATCCACGGCACCGGACACCACTCCCCGATCCGGCCGACCGACGGGACACCCCCTGGCGCTCCAGGCGCGCGACGCGCCCCTTCTCGCCCGAGGCCCAGCAGCCGTGGTCGGGTGCGCAGTCCACCGAGTCGTACGAGCCGGTGTCCACCGTGCGCCAGGTGCGCCCGCCGTCGGTGGTCAGGTCCGTCCCGGTCGGGCCGACGGCGAGCGCGGCCGACCGGCTGTGCGGCAGCCAGGCGACCCCCGAACGGTAGGCGGGCGGTGGGGTCCGCGCCGGCCGCCAGGTGCGGCCGCCGTCCCCGCTCACCGCCGCCGCCCGGGGTGACGGCTGCCCGGCGCGGTGGTCGCCGCCGACCGCGATGCCGTGCGTCCGGTCTCGGAAGGCCAGGCCGAAGACACCGCGCGCCGGGTCACCGGCCGGTACCGGCGTCCCGGCGACGGTCCAGTTCCGGCCCCGGTCCGCGGAGTGCAGCACGCGCGCCGCGGCACCGCCCCCGGTGGCCAGCCAGACGTCCCCGGGGCCGGCCCCGACCAGGCACTGGCCGCTGGCCGCGAACCCCGCCTCGCCGGGCAGCGCGGCGGGCATGCCGGCACTGGGCAGCACCCGCCACGACCTGCCCCCGTCGGCGGTCGACAGGATCCGGAACCTGCCGTCCACCGGGTCGCTCAGGGCGAGGCCGTGCCGGCTGTCGAGGAAGGTGACGCAGTCGTAGAACGCCCGGGGATCGGTGTTGCGGAACGTCTCGGTCCAGTTCGCGCCGCCGTCCTCGGTGCGGAAGATCCGGGACGCCTCGCCCTCGCCGATCGCCAGCACCACCGCACGCCGCGCGCCGAACGCCTCGACGTCGCGCAGTTCGAGCCCTGCCGCCCCCGGCGGCGAAACGTTCCGCCAGCTACGTCCGCCGTCCGTCGTCCGCAGTACGGTGCCCTGCGAACCGGCCACCCACGCGGTGCTGCGGCCGACCGCCGCCAGGCCCCGGAACCGCACCCGCGCGCCCGTCTCCTTCAACCGCCACCGGCCGGGGCCGGCCGCCACCGGCGCGGTCCGGGCGGGAGCGGCCTCCGTCGCGGCCCTTCCCGCCGCGCCGCCGGGCGCACCGCCGTCGTACGCGGAAGTGGTGAGCGGGGGGGTGGTGTGCGCGGGTGCCGCCTGGGCCGGGGCCGCCAGCGCGGTGGCCAGTGCCGCCCCGCACATCGCCAGGCGGACCGTTCGTCTCGTCTTCCCCATGGACGTCATGGCGCCGGAACGTAGCCCACCCCTCCCCCGCCGTCCAGGCCCCTCCGGCAAGTGACGCAGGTCACGCCCGCTCCCAATGCACGCGGTGGCCGAAAACCTCGTCCTTCCCTCCGTAGGGAGACGTCCGCCGAAGCCGCGCGTGTGAGGGAGCTGGCTCTTGTCCACCGTCATCGAGCAGGCCGTGGAGGCCCGCCTGGTCGCGTCCGCGCCGAGCATGGAGACCGTCCCGGCCACGCTGCGCTACGACCGCCAGGACCCCTTCGCCGTACAGATGGCCTTTCCCGCTCCGGCGACCCTGGAGGGCGTCGACGTGGCCTGGGCGTTCGCGCGGGAGCTCCTCGCGACGGGCGTCGACCGGCCGGCGGGGGTCGGCGACGTACGCGTGCGGCCGTTCGGCTACGACCGCACGGTGGTGGAGTTCCACGCCCCCGAGGGCGTGGCGATGGTGCACATCCGCACCTCGGAGGTGCGCCGCTTCCTGGAGCGGGCCCAGCACCTGGTGCCCTCCGGGCTGGAGCACCGGTTCCTCGAACTGGACCAGCGCCTGGACGAACTGCTGCGCGGCACCTGCTGACGAAATCCCGTTGCGGCCCGCCCCGGGCCGGGCGTAGCGTCGTTCGCGGCCCTGTCGTCGTCGATCGGAGAAGGACGTTGCTCGTCTGAGGTCCGAGACACCGTGTGCGCACAGCCGCTGTCCGCGCTGTGCGTCCCGTGTGCGACCTCGACGTACGAGCCGTCCCACGATCGCCGTACCGGGGCCTTCGTGCTGTCCTGACCGGTCGCCCGGTGTCTCACCCGTTGCCCCAGCCTTCCTCACGCGACCGGGAGACCCGTATGCCTCACACCACTTCCATCACCTGCGCCGACCTGTCCTTCCGCCGGCCGGACGGCACCCGGGTGCTCGACGGTCTCCAGCTCGCCGTCGGACCCGGCCGGACCGGCCTGATCGGCCCCAACGGCTCCGGCAAGTCGACCCTGCTCGAACTGATCGCCGGCGAGCTGGCCCCCACCGGGGGCACGGTCCGCACGGCCGGCGAGGTCGGCCATCTGCCGCAGAACGCCACGCTGGACACCGCCCTGCGCGTCGACCAGGCCCTCGGTGTCGCCGCCACGCGCTCCGCGCTGCACGCCATCGAGGCGGGCGACGCGAGCGAGGAGCACTTCACGGCCGTCGGCGACGACTGGGACGTGGAGGAGCGGGCCCGGGCCACGCTCGACCAGCTCGGGCTCGGCCACGTCGGGCTGGACCGTGCCATCGGCGAGGTGTCGGGCGGCGAGTGCGTACTGCTGCGGCTGGCCGCCCTGCTGCTGGCCCGGCCGGACGTGCTGCTGCTCGACGAACCGACGAACAACCTGGACCTGTACGCGCGGCGGCGGCTGTACGCGGCCGTGGAGTCCTGGTCCGGGGTGCTGGTCGTGGTCAGCCACGACCGGGAACTGCTGGAGCGGGTCGACCGCATCGCCGACCTGCGGGACGGGGAGGTGAAGTGGTACGGAGGCCCCTACTCCGCGTACCGGGAGGCCCTCGCGGCCGAACAGGAGGCGGCCGAACGCATGGTCCGGGTCGCCGAGGCCGATGTGCAGCGGCAGAAGCGCGAGCTGGCCGACGCCCAGGTCAAGCTGGCGCGGCGCAAGCGGTACGGGCAGCGGATGGCCGACAGCAAACGCGAGCCGAAGATCGTGATGGGGGCGCGCAAACGGGCGGCCCAGGAGTCGGCCGGCAAACACCGCATCATGCACACCCGGAAGCTCACCGAGGCGAAGGAGCGGCTGGACGAGGCGGTGGAGGCGGTACGCGACGACGACGAGATCCGCGTCGAGCTGCCGCACACCTCCGTCCCGCCCGGTCGTGAGGTGCTGCTGCTGCGCGACGTGGAACTGCGCCACGGGGCGCGGGCCGGCGGCGAGTTCGAGCTGCGCGGCCCCGAGCGGATCGCGCTCGTCGGGCGCAACGGGGCGGGCAAGACGACCCTGCTGCGCACCATCTCCGGTGAGCTGGCGCCGGTGGCCGGGGAGGTGGTGGCGCGGGTGCCGCTGCGTTTCCTGCCGCAGCGGCTCGATGTGCTGGACGACCGCTTGAGCGTGGTGGACAACGTGGCCCGGTTCGCCCCCACGGCCACCGACAACCGGGTCCGCGCGCGGCTCGCCCGCTTCCTGTTCCGGGGCGCGCGGGCCGACCAGCCGGCCGGGACGCTCTCGGGCGGCGAGCGGTTCCGGGCGGCACTGGCCGCGCTGCTGCTCGCCGAGCCCGCGCCGCAACTGCTGATGCTGGACGAGCCGACGAACAACCTCGACATGGCGAGCGTGGCCGCCCTCACGGCGGCGCTGGACGCGTACGAGGGCGCGCTGATCGTGGCGGGCCACGATGTGGCGTTCCTGGAGTCGATCGGGGTCACCCGCTGGCTGCTGCTGGACGGCGAGCTGCGCCCGACGACGGCCGAGGAGGTGCGGGCGGGGCTGCCCGTCCGGCCGTAGGGGCACCGGGGGCCCGGGACCGGCTGCGGCGGTTGGAGCGGTTGGGGCGGTTGGGGCGGCGGCCCGTCGAGCCGGGGGCCGCCGTCCGGTCGGGCGCCACCGGCGTACGGCGGGATATCTCGGGACAGGGGCGTTCCGGGCCGCGCCCGGCGGGTAGACGCTGGGGGAGCCCATCCGGGTGGCGGCAACCGGGCCAAGAGGCGCACACACCACGTGAGATGCCTCTCGGTCAGGCCCGCGCCACGCCCGTACACCTGGGAACATAACGGATAGTGATCAACCGTCCCCGCGGTTGGGCTTGGCGGAAGCTTACGGTCCCCTTAACCTACGGTCTCGTAACCTACGAACCCGTAGGTAATTCTCCCGTCCCCCAGGAGCACCCGCATGACCCTCACCTCTCCGTACCTCGGCAGTTCGGACGCGTGGACCGACGCCCGGCTGCTGTACGCACTGGAAGAGGTGGTCGAGAAGGAACTCAACCGCCACCTGAAGGTCACCAAGGACTGGATGCCGCACGAGTACGTCCCGTGGGCCGACGGCCGCAACTTCCCCGGCTTCTTCGAGGACGGTGAAGCCTGGCAGCCGGAGCAGTCCAAGGTCACCGACATCGGCAGGATCGCCCTGGTGGTGAACCTGCTGACCGAGGACAACCTGCCCAGCTACCACCACGAGATCGCCTCCCTGTTCGGCCGCGACGGCGCGTGGGGCACCTGGGTGCACCGCTGGACCGCCGAGGAGGGCCGGCACGGCATCGTGATGCGCGACTACCTGCTCGCCTCGCGCGCGGTGGACCCGGACAAGCTGGAGCAGTTCCGGATGGCGCACATGAGCGAGGGCTTCGAGTCGGACAACCGGGACTCGATGCTGCACTCGGTCGCGTACGTCTCCTTCCAGGAGCTGGCCACCCGCATCTCGCACCGCAACACCGGACACCAGTCGGGCGACCCGGTCTGCGACCGGATGCTCGCGCGCATCGCCACCGACGAGAACCTGCACATGGTCTTCTACCGGAACCTGCTCGGCGCCGCCTTCGAGCTCGCGCCGGACCTGACCATGCAGGCGGTCCGGGACGTGGTGGTGAACTTCCGTATGCCGGGTCACGGCATGCCCGGCTTCGAGCGGGCGGCGGCACAGATGGCGATCGGCGAGATCTACAACCTGCGCATCCACCACGACGACGTGCTCCAGCCGGTGCTGCGCTACCTGAAGGTCCTGGAGATCGACGGCCTGGGTCCCGAGGGCCTCAAGGCACAGGAGGAACTGGGCCTGTACATGAACGGCCTGGACGCCGAGGCGGCCAAGTTCGACGAGAAGCTGGCGGCCCGCAAGGCCCGGCTGGCGGCCCGCGCGAGCGCCTGACCCCCAGCAGGCACCGGAGTGGGGCCGCCGCTCACCGGGCGGCCTCACGGTGGCCCTCGGGGGACACGCCGGCCACGGGCGCGCCCGCCTCACCCCGCACGACGGGGGCGTGGACGCGGGCCGCCCCGTCCACCAGGTCCAGCGGTGTACGGACGTCGTGGGCGGCGATCCGGGCCTTGCGCGGCGCGGGATTCCCGGCGGCGCGGTCGCGGGGAACCGCGTGCGGGCACCGGCCGGTGGGACCGGCCTGCCTCGTCACCCTCCCGTGCCCGTGCCCACCGCGCGCCGGGCTCGGCGGGAGCGGCGGGAGCGGCGGGGCCGGAAGACCCGTGGCTCAGCGGCCGTTCCGCCTCAGCAGGTGCCGTTCGTGTTCCGAGAGGCCGCCCCACACGCCGAACCGCTCGTCGTGCGTCAGCGCGTACTCCAGGCACGCCTGCCGGCCCTCGCAGGCGCCGCAGAGACGCTTGGCCTCGGCGGTGGAGGAGCCGGGGGCCGGGAAGAAGAACTCCGGGCCGGTCTGGGCGCACAGGGCGCTCTCCTGCCAGGAGAGTTCGTGGTCGGGGGTCAGGACAGTGGTGTTGATCGGCATGCCGTACACCCTGTCCCACCGGGATAAACGACTCCTCAACGGACGATCAACGGCCGGAGCGCCCGGGCACGGACCGGTCGCACGACGTCAGCATGGGCCTGAGTGCCGTGCTCGGCAAGGGGTTCGCCGGTGTGTCAGCCGGTGCCGTCCACGGGGCTGCTGCGGATGACGGAGAAGCGGGCGCCGTAGGGGTCGGTGAGCCCGGCGACCCGGCCCACCCCGCCCAGGTCGGCGGGTGCCGTCCGGATGGCGCCGCCCAGTCGGCCGGCCCGGGCGGCGGTCGCATCGGGGTCGGTGACCTCGAAGTAGGGCACCCAGCAGGGTCCGTCCGCCGCCTCCACGGGGTCCGCGCCGAGTGGTACGACGCCACCGAACGTGGCGTCCGCGTCCGTGCCGCCCGGGCCGAGCAGGGTGTACGAGCCGCTGCCGTCGGGCCACGGCACGGTGTTGGACTCGATGCCGAGCACCGAGCCGTAGAAGGCGGTCGCGCCCCCGGGGTCCGGGGTGCGGAGCTCCACCCAGCACAGCGTGTTCGGAACGCCGACGACGTCGAGCCCCTTGTTCGCGCCGGGCTGCCACACGGCGAAACCGACACCCTCCGGGTCGGTGAAGACCGCCATCCGGCCCAGGTCGAAGACGTCCATCGGTTCGAACGCCACGGTGCCGCCGGCCGAGCGCACCGCGTCGGCGGTGGCGTCGGCGTCAGGCGTCTGGAAGTAGACGGTCCAGGCGGGCGGCGCCTGCTCGGGCGGAACCGTCATGCCGCCGGCCACGGTCCCGCCGTCCAGCTGGAACATGCCGTAGCCGCCGGCCTCGGGGCCGGCGGACCGGAAGGTCCAGCCGAACAGCTCGCGGTAGAACGACTCGGCGCCCTCGATGTCGGGCGTGCCGAGGTCGAGCCAGTTCGGCGAGCCGGTGACGAATCGGGTGGTGAGCATCGGGTGCTCCTTCGTGGGTGCCCCTGGGTGGTGCGCCTTCCAGCCTCCTCCGGATGTCACCCCGCCGCACCACGAAGGGCCGTCCGGGCGCGCCGCCGAGGGCCGTGCGGACGCACCGCGCACCGGGAACAGGCCGGCCGCACCCGTGGCCAGTGGCTCGGGACGTGGCAGTGGTGCGTCCGCCGGAGGAACCGGCCGGCCCGGTGGTCCTCCGCAGACCCGGGGCGGCGCGCTGACCGGGGTCACTCGGTCTTCCTGGCGCGGCTCGGCTGCACCCGCTTGGGCTCCCCCGGCATCTTGGGGTAGTCCGGCGGGTACGGCAGGTCGCCCACGCCGTGGTCGCGTTCGTCCCGGGCGGCGAGTTCCAGCAGGCTCTCCAGCCCGAAGGCGTGCTCGTCCATGTCGGCGTGGACGTCGCCGTGGTCGGCGTACCGCACCGGCATGGTCGCCAGGTCGAAGTCACGGGGGCTCACCTCACCGAGCTCCTCCCAGCGCAGTGGCGCCGAGACGGGGGCGTGGGGCCTGGGGCGGATGGAGTACGCGGAGGCGATGGTGCGGTCCCTGGCCGTCTGGTTGTAGTCGAAGAAGATCTTCTCGCCCCGCTCCTCCTTCCACCAGGCGGTGGTGACCCGGCCGGGCATGCGCCGTTCCAGCTCCCGGCCGAGCGCGATGGCGGCGCGGCGCACCCGGGTGAAGTCCCAGCGCGGTTCGATGGGCACGAAGACATGGACGCCCCGCCCGCCGGAGGTCTTGGGCCAGCCGCGCAGGCCGTGCTCGTCCAGCAGGGCGCGCAGCTCCTGGGCGGCGCGCACCGCCTCGGGGAAGCCGGTGCCGGGCTGCGGGTCGAGGTCGATGCGCAGTTCGTCCGGGTGGTCCGGCCGGTCACCGCGTACCGGCCAGGGGTGGAAGGTGAGCGTGCCGAGGTTGGCGGCCCAGATGACGGCGGCGATCTCGGTGGGGCGGACCTCGTCGGCGAACCGGCCGCTGGGGAAGGTGATGTGGGCCGTCGCGATCCAGTCGGGCAGGTTCTTCGGCGCGCGCTTCTGGAAGAAGGACTCACCCTCCACACCGTCGACGAAGCGCTCCAGGGTGGTGGGGCGGTCGCGCAGGGCGCGGACGATGCCGGGTCCCACCGCCAGGAAGTAGCGGGCGACGTCCAGCTTCGTGAATCCGCGCTCCGGGAAGTACACCTTGTCCGGGTTGGACAGCCGTACGGTCCGCCCGCCGGCCTCCAGCTCCACCGCGTTTCCCATAGCGGCCACAGTAGGGGGCACCCGGAGAGCCCGCATATCGGGGCATACACGAAAGTACAGGGGCAGAATCGAGCCATGGATCTGCCGGTGATGCCCCCTGTGAAGCCCATGCTGGCCAAGTCCGTGAAGACGATCCCGCCCGGTATGCAGTACGAGGCCAAGTGGGACGGCTTCCGAGCGATCGTCCACCGGGACGGCGGCGAGCTGGTGCTCGGCAGCCGCACCGGCAAGCCCCTGACCCGGTACTTCCCCGAACTGGTCACCGCCCTGACGGCACGGCTCCCGGAGCGCTGCGTGGTCGACGGCGAGATCGTCATCGCCCACGAGGGACGGCTGGACTTCGACCGGCTCACCGAACGCATCCATCCCGCCGCCTCCCGGGTGAGGACCCTGGCAGAGCGCACCCCGGCCCGGTTCGTCGCCTTCGACCTGCTGGCGCTCGGCGACCGCTCGCTGCTGGACACTCCCCTGACCGAGCGCCGGGCAGAGCTGGAGCGGGTCCTGCACGGCGTCGACGCGCCGGTCCATCTGGCACCGGCGACCCACGACATCGAGGTGGCGCGCGGCTGGTTCGAACGCTACGAGGGCGCCGGGCTCGACGGAGTGGTCGCCAAGCCCCTGGACCTGCCCTACCGGCCCGACGCCCGGCTGATGTACAAGATCAAGCACGAGCGGACCGCCGACGTGGTGGTGGCGGGGTACCGCTTCCACAAGACCGGCCCCGTCGTGGGCTCCCTGCTGCTCGGCCTGTACGACGACCGGGGCACCCTCCAGCACGTCGGGGTGTGCGCCGCGTTCACCGCCCGGCGCCGCGCGGAGCTGGTCGAGGAGCTGGAGCCGCTGCGCATGGACCCGCCCGACGCCCACCCGTGGGCGGCCTGGACCGATGAGGCCGCCCACGAGGGCAACCGGCTGCCGGGGGCCCCGAGCCGCTGGTCGGGCAAGAAGGACCTCTCCTGGGTGGCGCTGCGGCCCGAGCGGGTGTGCGAGGTCGGGTACGACCACATGGAGGGCGACCGGTTCCGGCACACGGCCCAGTTCCGCCGGTGGCGGCCGGACCGCACCCCTCGGAGCTGCGGTTACGAGCAGTTGGAGGAGCCGGTCTCCTACGACTTGGACCAGGTCCTGTCAGGAAGTGGCTGAGGGGGGTGGTGACGGGGACGCGGGCGGAGCCGTCGGGGCGGGCGTGGATGTCGGGGCGGGCGTGGATGTCGGGGTGGGTGTCGGGGTGGGCGTGGGTGTCGGGGGCGGGGTGGGCGACGGGGCCGGGGTGGGCGACGGGGCCGTCGGGGTCGGGCTCGGGGTGGGTGTCGGGGCTGTCGGGCTCGGGGTGGGCGTGGGCCTCGGGCCGGGGGCCGGTGGCGGCGTGGTGGGCGCGGGCGGGAGTGACGGCCGCGTGGGAGTGGGGGCCGGTGGCCCGGGGGTGCCGGGTGGACGCGGGGCCGGGACCGGGCGGGAGGGCGGGGCGGGCGGCCGCGGGCCGGCTGCGCCGCCGCCTCCGCCCGGGTGGAAGGCCGGGAGGGTGCCGCCCGCACCGGTGCCGTCCGGTACCGGACGGGCGCCGCCCCGCTGGTAGTGGGCGAGCCACGACAGCACGGTGTCCAGGTATGCGGCCGAGTGGTTGTAGGCCAGGATCGCCCGGTCCAGGTGGGCCGCGACCGTGAGCGTCCGGTCCCCCGCGCACAGGTAGTGGCCGGCCGCCAGCGCGGCGTCGTGGACGTTGCCCGGGTCGTCCCGGCCGTCGCCGTTGCCGTCCGTCCCCCAGCGGGCCCAGGTCGACGGGATGAACTGCATGGGCCCGACCGCCCGGTCGAACGTCGCGTCACCGTCGTACGCGCCGCCGTCGGTGTCGGTGATCCGGGCGAACCCGGCGCCGTTCAGCACGGGCCCGAGGATCGGCGTCAGCGTCGTACCGCCCGCGTCGACCCGGCCGCCGCCGGCATGTCCGGACTCGACCTTACCGATCGCCGCGAGCAGTTGCCAGGGCAGCCGGCAGCCCGGGTCGGTGCGCGCCACCGCGGCCCCGGCACGCCGGTAGGCGGTGAACACCGTGGCCGGTATCCCCGACCGGACGGCCGCCGGCCAGGTGAGGAGCGCACCGCCGAGGACCGAACCCGTCGGGCCCGGCCCGGCGCCGACCGGCCCGGTGACCGGGCCCGCCGGGCCTGGGCGGAACGGACCGGGGACGGTGGCCGCGACCAGCGGCGGCAACTCGGTGTAGTAGGCGTCGTCGTGGGGTGCCGCCGCCTGGGGCCCCGGCCGGCCCGCCGGGGACCGGTGGGCGGCGGGCTCCACCGACCGTGAGGCGCCGGGGGCCTGCGACCCGGTGAGCGCGGCCAGCGTCGCCATCGCCGCGGCCGTCCCGGTCAGCCCGCGCCTCATCCGCCGCAGCCCGCTCATGAGCCCGCCCCCAGGGTGTCGATGGCGGTGATCCGCCAGGTACCGCCGCCACGCCGTGCCTCCACGGCGAACATGGCGGCGCCGTGCGCCGTTTCGTCCTTCTTCGTTGCGGTACGGGTGTTGCTCTGGTCGGCGTAGACGAGCACCCGGGCGCGGTCGCCGTCGATGACTTCCACTCCGCTGTGGGTGACGGTGGTCGTCAGGACGAGTCCCTGCCGGGCGGCCTGCGCGCGGATCGGTGCGAGCATCGCTCGGTGCTGCGCGACGGCCCTGCCGGTGAGGTGCGCCCGCACCGCCTTGTCGGCCGCCGCCGGAGCGGCGTGGTCGTACGAGAAGAGGGCGTTGACCGCCTTGGTGACCTGGCCCTTGACCTCACTGGTGCGGGAGGCGTCGGTGAGGGCGGCGTTCCGAACCGCCGGCCGGTCGCGCAGGGCGGACGCCTCGGTGCCGGCCCAGGCGGCGAAGCCGCCGAGCAGGACGGTGAGTACGGCCAGGCCGGCCGGGAGACGGCCGCGCGGCGCCCTCTTCGGCTGGTCGCGCACGGTTCCGGCGTCACGCGCCCGCTCCGTGGTCCGCGCCCGCCCGGTGGCCGCGGCGGGCCGCGCGGTGGACCTGGCGGGAGCCGGGCGGGTGGCCTGGGCGGTGGCCAGTCTGCGCTGCCGGTTGATGAGGTGACGGGTCGTCGGCATGGGGTGGTGGCTCCTCTCAGTCGGCCGGGGTGGTGCCGACCGGTGCCTGGCCGAGGGCGCTCAGTTTCCAGCCCTCGGGGGTACGGGTGAGCTCGCCGAGCAGTCGGCTCTCCTTCGCCGCGGGCCGGCCCTCGGGCGGTGTCACGGTGACCCGCAGGGCCACCATCACGCCGGCTCGTCCCGCCCGGGTGTCCAGCTCGGTCACCGCGCCGGACAGCACTTCGGCGGCGGTCACCGTCCTGGTCTGCCGGATTCGCCGTTCGAACCCGGCGCGGCCCTCGGTGAGCTGACGCCGCAGGTCGCCGGTGGTGGACTCCTGCCAGGTGTCCAGACCACGGCGCAGGTCGCGGTGGTCGAGGGTGTTGAGGTTCTGCACGGCCTGTTCGCCGGCCGCCAGCACCTCGTCGCGGGTGGTGGCGTAGGCGGCGGACTCGTCGTGCGCCGCGGTGTACCAGGACCAGCCGCCCCAGCCGGCGCCACCGGCCGCGAGCAGGGCCAGTGCGGCCGCCGCGGTCAGGAGGGGGTTGCGTGCCGTGCGCGTGCGTGCCATCGGTGGGGGACCTCCACCCGGTGCTATCGGGATGCGATGTCGGTGATCTGCCAGTGCCCGTCGCGCCGTTCGGCGGTGACGGACAGTTGCGCGGCCACGGTCGTGGCCGGTCTGCCGGTGCGTCGCGCCACCTGGTCCAGGAAGACCAGCAGTCGCGCCGTGCGATCGGTGAGCAGGACCGCCCCGGCGCGTACGACGTGGGTGGTGAGGGTCAGTCGCTGCTCGGCCGCGTGCCGCTCGACCTGGGCGAAGAGCGTGTCGTACTGGCGGGCCGCCTTCCCGGAGAGCAACCGCCGGGCCGCCTGCCGGGTGGTGGCGGTGTCGCCCGGGGTGTACGAGAAGACCCGGGTGAGCGCGCCGCTGACCTCGCCGACCACCCGGGAGGTGGCGTCGGCGTCGGTCAGCGCCCGGTTCGCGGTGGCGGGTCCGGCGGTCAACTGGTGGGCGCGCCAGGCCAGGCCGGTGCCGCCGAACAGCAGTGCCACGGCGAGCGGGAGGGGCAGGAGCCGGGCGGCGCGGTGCCAGGGGCCGCGCGACCTGGGGGCCGGCGGCGGACCGCCCGCAGCCGGTGGGCCTGCCGCATCCGGTGGGCCCGCCCGCTCCGGCGGGCGCGCCGCCCCTCGCCGGGCCCCCGGCCCGGGAGGGTCCACGCGTCCGGGGTCGTCCCGTCCGGGGTCCGCCGGCGGGACCCGGTCGGCCGGGTGGTGCCACGCCCGGATCGACGGCCG
Source organism: Streptomyces sp. NPDC050856 (assembly GCF_040653855.1). Lineage (NCBI taxonomy): Bacteria > Bacillati > Actinomycetota > Actinomycetes > Kitasatosporales > Streptomycetaceae > Streptomyces > Streptomyces sp. NPDC050856. The sequence goes on from NZ_JBFAGV010000005.1 coordinate 23,487, forward strand.
GGCGTCCTCCTCCGTACCGCTCACCGTGGTGTCGCCTCCCGCCGTCGTGCCCGCCGCGTCCGGGCACGGGCCCGTCATGACCCGCCCACCGGGACGGCCAGGAGCCCGGTGACCTTCCACCCGTCCCGGGTGCGGGCGAGCGTGGCCTCCAGGCGCTTGCGGTCGCTGCCCGGTCCGCCCTCCGGAGGGGCCGTGTCCACCCGTACCGTGGCGATCAGGCCGGCCGTCCCGGCCCGGGTGTCGAGCGCGGTGAGGGCGGCGTCCGTGACCGTGGCGCGCACCGACGTCCGCGAGCCGGGCCGCCCCGCGCGCTCCAGCTCCGCGCGCAGGTCCCCCGCCGACGCGGCCAGCCACTGCCGCAGTGACGCGTCGGGCCGGGCGGCGTCGAGGCTGCTGAGGCCGGCGAGGTGCTGCCGCCCGGCGGCCAGCGCCGTGTCCCGGATCTGGGCGCGGGCCCGGGTCTCGTCGCCCGCCGCGCGCGCGTACGCCCAGCCGGCCGACCCGCACAGCAGCGCCGCCGCGGCCAGGGCCGCCCACCGTCCGTACCGCCGCCCCGGTGCCGGCGCCGCGCTCATCGGCCGGGCCCCGGGCGCGGTGCCGGGCGGGGCGGCGGTACGGGGTCCGGCACCGGGCCGCCCCGGGGCGCGTTGGCGGACCCGCGGACGTTGATGCCGCTCGACGGGGCGGACGCGCACCGGGCCGCGGTGTTGAGGGCGGGCGGGGCGGAGAGGTCCAGCCCGTTGCGGTGGACGGTGGCGCCGTAGCCGGCCGTGCACGGCAGCGGCTCGAAGAAGGTCAGCGACATACCGAGGTTGACGCCGGCCGGGGTCACCGCGGTCGACCCGGCGGCGACCACCCCGGGCATCCGGACCAGGAACTCCGCCATGCCGCGCTGCCGGGTGACGGCCACCTCCGAGGTGGTGAGCAGATTGGCCACGACGACCCCGAAGCCCGGATCGAGGTCCCGCAGCAGCGCGCTGACCTGACCCGCCGCGTCCGGTGCGGCGGCGATGAGCCTGCGCAGGTCCGGGTCGGACGCCTTGAGCCGGGCGGCGAGTTCCCTGGCCCCGGTGGCGAAGGAGGTGAGGGCCTCGCCCTCCTCGGCCTGGGTGCGCAGGACGGTCTCGCCGTCGATCATCAGCCGGGTGCTGGCGGGCAGGGCCCGGTCGGCGGCGCGTACGAAGTCGTCGCCGCTGTCCAGCAGCGCTTGGAGGTCGTCGCCGTGCCCGCCCAGCGCCGTGCCGAACTCGTCCACGACCGTGCGCAGCGATTCGAGGTCGACGGAGGACGCCAGCTCGCTGACGCCGCGCAGGACGGTGGTGACCGGCTCCGGCGTGCGGGTGTCGGCACGGGGGATGACAGCGCCGTCGCGCAGGTAGGGCCCGCCGTTCCCGGCCGGCCGCAGGTCGATGTACTGCTCGCCGACGGCGGACAGACCCGCGACCACGGCCTGGAGGTCGGCGGGGATGTCCGGCGCGGACTCCTTGATGCGCAGTTCGGCCTCGACCCCGTCGTCGGTCAGTTCGATGGGCCCGACCCGGCCCACGGATACGCCCCGGTAGGTCACGTCCGAGTGGGTGAACAGTCCACCGGTGGTGGCCAGTTGGACACGTACCGTGTAGTGGTCGCGCAGGCCGACCCAGTGCCCGAGGTCCGCGTACCGCACGGCGGTGAAGCCGAGGACGAGGACGGCGATGACCAGGAAGGCGAGGTTCTTGAGCCGGGTGGCGAGGGTCAGCATCAGTTCCTCCCGGCCGACGGCAGGGGAAGGGGCAGGGGCAGCGAGCCGCCGTCCGGTGGTGTGGTGGTGTCCGGTGGCGTGGTGTCCGGGGGGCCGATCGGCGGGATGACCCGGGTGCCCGGGACGGCCGTGACGTCCAGGTACACATTGAGGTAGTCGCCCTTGACACCGCGCAGCACCTCGTCGGTGAACGGGTAGGTCAGCAGCACCTGGAGGGAGTCGGGCAGTGCCCTGCCCGAGTCGGCGAGGGCTTCCAGGGTGGGGCCGAGCGCCTTGAGGTCGGCGATCAGGTCGGCCTTGCTCCTGTCGATGGTGTCGACGGCGACATCGGAGAGGGTGTCGAGGGCCTTGAGCATGGTGAGCAGCGAGGCGCGCTGCCGCTCCAGCACCTTGAGGCCGGGGCTGAGGCCGGTGAGCACCTTGCCGACCTCCCGTTTGCGGGTGGCGAGCGTGGCGGAGAGCCGGTTGACCCCGTCGAGGGCGGCGGTGATGTCGCGCTTGTTGTTGTCGAGGCTCGCGGTGAGCGTGTTGAGCCGCTTGAGCAGGGAGCGGACTTCGGTCTCGTTGCCGCGCAGTGCCGTGCCCAGCTCGGTGGTGATGGTCTTGAGCTGCTGGATGCCGCCGCCGTTGAGGAGCATCGACAGGGCGCCGAAGACCTCCTCCACCTCGGGGTTGCGGTTGGTGCGGGCCGGCGGGATACGGGCGCCGTCCGCCAGGCGTCCCAGCGCCCCGGCGGGTGCGGTGAGCTGGATGTACTTCTCGCCGAGCAGACTGGACTGCTCCAGGTGCGCGTAGGCGTTGGCGGGCAGCCGTACGCCGCCGTTGACGCGCATGGTGACCTTCGCCGCCCAGCCGTCGCCGGCCAGGGCGATCCCGGTGACGCGGCCGACGGTCACGTCGTTGACCTTGACCGCCGCCTGCGGGACGAGGCTGAGGACGTCCGCGAACTCGGCGGTGACCTGGTACGGGTGGTCGCCGAGATCGGCGCCGCCGGGCAGCGGCAGCTGCTCGATGCCGGACAGCTCCACGCCGGGCACCTCGCAGCTCGTGACGGTGGCGGAGAATCCCACGGCCAGGGCGAGCGCGGCCGCGGCGACTCCGGTCCGGGCTCCGGGCCGCGGGGCACGCGGGAGCCGGGTCACCGTGCCGCCCCCGTTCCGGGGGTGCCGTAGACGGTGCCGACGGCGGGCAGCGGGAGGGCGGGCAGGGTCTTGCGGCGGGCCGGGCCGGCGGGAACCAGCGCCGGCGGGGCCCCGGCCCGGGGCCCGAAGCTGAGCTCGTTGAGGTCGGCCCGGCCGTTGAGCGTGCGGTTGAGCGGGTCGTAGGCCCTCAGCACGTTGCCGGCCGCGAGTGGCGCGGTGTCGAGCAGCTCGGCCAGTGAGGCGCGCTGGTCGACCAGGGTACGGGTGATCGGTATCAGCGTGTCGACGTTCTTCCTCAGGCTGCCGCGGTGCTCCCGGACGAAGGTCTTCACCTGCCCGAGGGCGAGGCCCAGTTCCTTGAGCGCGGCGCCCAGGTTCTCCTTGTCGTCGGCGAGGAAGCCGGTGACGGCGGCGAGCTGCCGCTCGGCCTGGCGTACGTCCCCGTCGTTGTTCTTCAGCATGGTGGTGAAGGACTGGAGGGCGGTGAGCGTGTCGAACAGGTCGTCGCTGCTGGAGTCCAGGGTCTTCGCGGCCTTGCCGAACTGCTCGATGGAGTCCCCCATCGCCTTGCCGTTGCCCTTGAGGTTGGCGGCGCCGGTGTCGAAGAGGCGGGCCAGGGCGCCCCGGGAGTTGGCCCCCCGGGGGCCGAGGGCCTCGCTGAGTTCGGTGATCGAGGCGTAGAGCTGGTCGATCTCGAGCGGTGTGGCGTTGCGCGCGGCGGGCAGGACCGCGCCGTCCTGGATCTCCGGCCCGCCGGTGTAGGCGGGGGCGAGCTGGATGTAGCGGTCGGCGACGACGCTGGGGGCGACGACCACTGCGTGCGCGCCGGCCGGGACGCGGACGTCCTCGTCCAGCAGCAGGGTGACCTCGACCTCCTTGCCCTTCGGGCGCACCGGGCCGACGGTGCCGACCTTCACTCCGAGGACGCGCAGGTCGGATCCCTCGTACACGCCGGTCACCCGGTCGAAGCGGGCGGTCAGGCGGGTGGTGTCCGAGTCGTCGAGGGCGAGGACGCCGGAGGCGGCGGCGACCGCGACCAGGACGAGCCCGGTCCCCAGGGCGGCGGCGCGCCGGAGCTTCGCCCTCCGGGGGTCCCCCCGGTGGCCGGCCGGGGCGTCCGGCGGGTTCGGTTCGGGGTTCACCGGGCACCTCCGGCGGTCGGTACGGGCGGCATGCATCCGGTGGCGGGTGGCGTGCCCGGGCTCAGGTAGTGCTTGGGGACGAGGCCGCAGACGTAGCTGTCGAGCCAGCGGCCGTTGCCGAGCGTGTTGCCCACGAGCCGGTAGTAGGGGCCGGCCAGGGCCAGGGTCCGGTCGAGGCTCTCGCGGTTGGCCAGCAGGACGCCGGTGACCCGGTCGAGCGCGGCCAGGGTCGGCCGGAGCTGCCGGTTGTTGTCCCGGACCAGGCCGGTGAGCTGGGTGCCGAGGTCCCGGGCACCGGTGAGGAGCCGGTGGATGGCGTCGCGCCGGGCCCTGAGCTCACCGAGCAGCAGTCCGCCGTCCTCCAGGAGGGTCTCGAAGCTGCTCCTCTTGGCGGCCAGGGTCCGCGACAGCCGTTTGCTGCCCTTGAGGAGTTCGGCGAGCTGGGCGTCGCGTGACGAGACGGTACGGGAGAGCGCGGACAGGCCGGTGGCGGCGCTGCGCACGTCGGGCGCGGAGTCGCGGAAGGTGGCGGAGATGGCGTCGAAGCTCTCGGCGAGCCGCCGGGTGTCGATGGCGTCGATGGTGTCGCCGAGGCCGGTGAGGGCCTGGGTGACGTCGTACGGGGCGGTGGTGCGCGACACCGGGATGCGGGTCCCCGGCTCCAGACGGCGGGTGCCGAGCGGGTCGAGGGCGAGGTACTTCTCGCCGAGCAGGGTCTTGATGGCGATGGCGGCGGTGCTGGATTCGCCGATCCAGGTGTCGTCGTCCACCTCGAAGCCGACCTTGACCCGGGCGCCGTCGAGCTCGACGGCGGTGACCTCGCCGACCTTGACACCGGCGATGCGCACCTCGTCGCCCTCGTCGAGGCCGGCGGCCTCGGTGAAGTCGGCGGCGTAGGCGCTGCCGCCGGTCAGGGCGCCCGAGGTGTAGGCGGTGACGGCGATGAGCGCGAGGACGAGGAGGCCGACGAGGCCCACGGCGACGGGATTGCGGTCCCGTACCGGCTTCATCCGGGGGAGCCTCATGCGCGGCACCTCGATTCGGTGATCGCGATGCCGGTCGGCGGCGGGGAGCCGTCGTCGGTGGTGACGCCGGAGACCTTGGCCTCGCACAGGTAGAGGTTGAGCCACGAGCCGTACGAGGCGAGCCGTCCGACGGCCTCCATCTTGGCCGGGGTCCGGCGCAGGAAGGCCTCGATCAGGGGGGTGCTGTCGGCCAGCCGGCCGGAGAGCCGCCCCAGTTGGCGGATGTCCTCCTTGAGCGGTGCGCGGCCGTCCTGGAGGAACCCGGCGGTGACGGTGGTGAGCGACCCCATGGCGGTGATCGCCTCGCCCAGCGGTTCACGGTCGCCGGCGAAGCCGGTGACGAGCCGCTGGAGGGTGACGACGAGGTCGTTGAAACCCGCCTCGCGCTGGTTCACGGTCTTCAGCACCGTGTCGAGGTTCCTGATCACTTCACCGATGACCCGGTCCTTGCCGGCGACGGTGGTGGTGAGTGAACCGACGTGCCGCAGCAGGGAGTCGACGGTGCCGCCCTCTCCCTGGAGCACCCGCACGATGGACGCGGCCAGGCCGTTGACCTCCTTGGGGGACAGCCCTTCGAAGAGCGGCTGGAAGCCGTTGAAGAGCTGGGTGAGGTCCAGGGCGGGGGTGGTGCGCTCCAGTGGGATGACGGCGCCGGCGGGCAGGGTGCGTCCGACGGGGCCGGCGCCCCGGTCGAGGTCGACGTAACGCTGGCCGACCATGTTGAGGTACTTGATCGACGCGGTGGCCGACGCGGGCAGCGTGCGGTCCTGGCGCACGGTGAAGCCGACTTCGGCCACGCGCCGGTCGGCGAGCCGGATCGACGCCACCTGGCCGACCTTCACTCCGGCGATGCGGACGCTGTCGCCCTCGGCGAGGCCGGTGACGTCGGTGAAGCGCGCCTTGTAGGTGACGGTGTCGCCGACACCGGTGTTGGCGATGGACAGGGCCAGGACCGTGGTGGCGAGGACGGTCACCACCACGAACACCAGCGACTTGGCGAGCGGTCCGGCGAGCGAACGGCGTGTCATCTCAGGGTCACCTCCGCGCCGCGGAAGACGGGGCCGGTCAGGACGGTGCTCCAGTCGGGCAGGGACTGGGGCGCGACCCGCAGGCCGGGGGCCATCAGTTCGTTGACGAGCCGGCTCTCCTGGGGCGAGTTGGGCAGGCCCAGTCCGCCGCCGGCCGGTTCGGCGCCCGTCCGGGCGGCCCGGGCGGTGGCCGGCGCGGGTTTGCCGGTGTACGGGACGGCGTAGCAGTGCGGGCCGCCGCTCGCCTCGTGGCGCGGGGTGTCCCGGCCGGGCTCGTAGGCGCCCAGGGAGGGGACGGTACGGACGTTCACATGCAGCCCGGGCTCTCCGGTGCCCTTGCCGAGGGCCTTGTCCATGGCGGGGACGAAGCCCGCGAGGGTGCGCAGGGTGCACGGGAAGGAGGACGAGTGGCGGGCGAGCAGTTCCAGGGTCGGGCGGGACGTCCCGGCGAGCCGGATCATGTGGTCCCGGTTCTGCCGCAGGAAGGCGGTCAGGTCCCGGGCGGCGGTGGTGGTGGAGCCGTGCAGTGCGGCCAGCCGGGCCTGTTGCTCGGCGAGCGTGCCGCTGGTGGTGGTGAGGTCGGTCAGGGCGTCGAGCACGTCCGGGGCCGCGTCGCCGTACACCCGGCTGACCTCGACGAGGTGGGTGATGTCCCGGTTGAGGGTGGGCAGGTGGGGGTTGAGCTTCCGCAAATGGGCTTCCAGGGTGACCAGCGTGCGGCCGAGCTGGTCGCCCCGGCCCCTCAGCGCCTGGGCGACGGCGGTCAGGGTGGCGGAGAGCTTCTCGGGTTTCACGGCGGTCAGCAGCGGCAGCACCTGGTCGAGGACCTGTTCCAGCTCGATGGCGTTGGCGGAGCGGTCCTGCGGGATGGTGGCGCCGGCCGCGAGCGTACGGGCCGACGGAGCGTGCCCGGGCGGTACGAGGGCGACGAACCGTTCACCGAAGAGGGTGGTGGGCAGCATCTGGGCGGTGACGTCGGCCGGGACTCGGTGGAGCCGGCCGGGACGGATGGCGAGGGTGAGGCGGGCGCCGTCGCCGTCGGCGCGGATGTCGCGCACCTCGCCGATGACGACGCCCCGCAGCTTCACCTCGGCGCCTCGGTGCATCTCGTTGCCGGCGCTGCCGGTGAGGACGGTGACGGTGGCGTCGCGCGTGAACCTCTTGTCGTACACGGCGATCGACAACCATACCAGCAGGGCGGGCACCAGGAGGAACACCACTCCGGCGAGGCGTCGCCGTACGGTTCGGGGGCTCATCCGGCCACCTTCACGGTCGTGGTCGCGCCCCAGATGGCCAGCGACAGGAAGAAGTCGGTGACGCTGATCAGCACGATGGCGTTGCGTACGGACCGGCCGACCGCGACGCCGACGCCGGCCGGGCCGCCCTCGGCGCGAAAGCCGTGGTAGCAGTGCGCGAGGATCACCATCACGCTGAAGATCAGCACCTTGAGGATGGAGAGCAGCACGTCGTCCGGGGAGAGGAACAGGTTGAAGTAGTGGTCGTAGGTGCCCGCCGACTGGCCGTTGAACACCACCGTGACCGTCCGGGAGGCGACGTAGGAGGAGAGCAGGCCGATCACGTAGAGCGGGATGATCGCGACCACCCCGGCGATGACGCGGCTGGTGACGAGGTAGGGCAGGGAGCGCACACCCATCGCTTCCAGGGCGTCGACCTCCTCGTTGATGCGCATGGCGCCGAGCTGGGCGGTGAACCCGGCGCCGACGGTGGCGGAGAGGGCCAGACCGGCGACGAGCGGGGCGATCTCGCGGGTGTTGAAGTAGGCGGAGAGGAAGCCGGTGAGGGCCGACGTGCCGATCTGGTCGAGCGCCGCGTGGCCCTGGAGGCCGACGACGGTGCCGGTGAACAGCGTCATCGCGACCATCACGCCGATGGTGCCGCCCACGACGCCGAGGCCGCCGCTGCCGAAGGCGACCTCGGCGAGCAGCCGCTGCACCTCCCTCGCGTAGCGGTGAAGGGTGCGCGGGACCCAGCCGATGGCCCGGACGTAGAAGAGCAACTGGTCGCCGGAACGGTCGAGCCAGGCGAGCGGGGAGGCCACGGTCAGGCTCCCTTCGCCGGGACGATCTGGAGGTAGATCGCGGTGAGCACCATGTTGACGAAGAAGAGCAGGAGGAAGGTGATGACCACCGACTGGTTGACCGCGTCACCGACGCCCTTGGGGCCGCCGCGCGGGTTGAGCCCCCGGTGGGCGGCGACGACGCCGGCCAGGAAGCCGAAGATCAGCGCCTTGATCTCGCTGATCCACAGGTCGGGGAGCTGGGCGAGGGCGGAGAAGCTGGCGACGTACGCGCCGGGGGTGCCGTCCTGCATGATCACGTTGAAGAAGTAGCCGCCGAGGGTGCCGACGACGGAGACCATGCCGTTGAGGAGGACGGCGACGCCCATGGTCGCCAGGACCCTCGGCACGACGAGGCGCTGAACGGGCGAGACGCCCATCACCTCCATGGCGTCCAGCTCCTCACGGATCTTGCGGGAGCCGAGGTCGGCGCAGATCGCCGAGCCACCGGCGCCGGAGATCAGCAGCGCGACGATCAGCGGGCTGGCCTGCTGGATGACGGCGAGGACGCTGGCCCCTCCGGTGAACGACTGGGCGCCGAGCTGCTGGGTGAGCGAGCCGACCTGGAGGGCGATCACCGCGCCGAACGGGATGGACACCAGCGCGGCGGGCAGGATGGTGACCCCGGCGACGAACCAGAACTGCTCGACGAACTCGCGCAGTTGGAACGGCCTGCGGAAGACGTCCCGGCAGACCGTGGCGGCCAGCGCGAAGAGCCCGCCGGTCTGGCGCAGCGGCGCGAGCAGCCGGGAGGGCGGCCGTGGCCCGGTCCGCGCCGCCGCCGCGTCGGGCGGTGCCGGCGGGGACGCCGGCGAGGGGACGGGACGGGTGGCGGCCAGGGGGTCCACCCGCGTGGTGTCCGGGCCGGGCCGGGCGGTGGCGGCGGGGAGCTCGGGCGGCTCGCCGGGGTCACCGGGGCGTACGGGCAGGTGGGCGGTCATGAGGGGGCACCGCCGGCCGGGGTGTGGCTCGTGAGGATCGCCGCCCTGGCCGCCTCGGGAAGCTGCCCGAGCATCCCGAGGACGCGGGCCCGGCGGCGCAGCACGGCGGCGCGCGGCGGCAGGCCGGGGGACGGTTCGAGCTGCCGGGCCAGCGCCCGGGGCGCGTACGCGGGGGCGGTGCGCCGCTCGCGGGCCAGGGTCGCGGCGTCCTTCTCCTCGGACATGCCGATGGGGCCTTCCCGGCGGCCGCTGAGGAACTGCGCCACGACCGGCTCGTCACTGGTGAGCAGGACCTCGCGCGGCCCGAAGGTGACGAGATTCCGCCGGAACAGCATCCCCATGTTGTCCGGCACGGTGGCCGCGATGTCGAGATTGTGGGTGACGATGAGCATCGTCGCGTCGAGCTGGGCGTTGAGGTCGATCAGCAATTGGGACAGGTAGGCGGTGCGTACCGGGTCCAGTCCGGAATCGGGCTCGTCGCACAGGACGATCTGCGGGTCGAGGACGAGGGCGCGGGCCAGTCCGGCGCGTTTGCGCATGCCGCCGGATATCTCCCCGGGCAGCTTCCCCTCGGCGCCGACGAGGCCGACCATCTCCATGCGCTCCATGACGACACGGCGGATCTCGGACTCCTTCTTGCGGGTGTGCTCGCGCAGCGGGAAGGCGACGTTGTCGAAGAGCGACATGGACCCGAACAGCGCCCCGTCCTGGAACATCAGCCCGAACAGTCTCCGGGTCTCGTAGATGTCGCGCTCCGGGCTGTTCACCATGTCGACGCCGTTGATGAGGACACGGCCGCGCTCGGGCTTGAGGAGTCCGATGATGGATTTCAGGAAGACGGTCTTCCCGGTGCCGGAAGGACCGAGCAGCACGCTGACCTCACCGGCGGGCAGGGTGAGGGAGACGTCCTGCCAGATGTTCTGCCTGCCGAAGGACTTGGTCAGCCCTTCGACGACCACTTCTGTTCCCACCACAACTCCCAGGTGCTCGTGCGGCTCTTCGTGCTGAGGAAGTGACAAAAGCGCGCTGGGCGGCGCACGTTACGGTTCGGTAGGGCGCCCGGACAAGCGTTCTGCCAGTCGTTTCCGTATCGCGGGCGCCCTTTGTCACCGCATGACAATCCGGCACCGCGGTCTTGTCGGGCCGTGCGTGTTCACCGCTCCGGCTCGGGCTTCGGCGGGTCGGGGCAGTACTCGGAACCGGGGGCGCACAGCGGGCCCTGGATCATCTTGAGGCGGTTCCCCCCGCCGGAGAGACTGGCGGTGAACAGCGCGTCCAGGTCCTCCCGGGCGCCGCACCCGCTGAACGCGGGAATGGTGGCGGAGTCCGCCGTCAGCGGCCCCCCGCCGGCCACGGTGTACCCGTGCGGCCGTCCTTCCACGTCGGTGTGGCCGCGCCCGGTCAGTTCCAGCCGCATCGGCTCGGCCGTGCGGCAGGCGGGTCCGACGTCGAGCGGGGTGCCGTTGACGGTGACGCCGCGCAGCCGCAGCCACGCCCGGCCGGTCGCGGTGGTGACCTGGGGCTGCCGGCCCCGCGCGTCCAGCGGGTAGACATGGGTGACGATGTCCAGCCGCCCGGCCAGGGCCAATTCGACGGTGGCGCTGGTCGGCATGAAGCCGAAGGTGAGGAACGTCGCCGTGGCGGGCGGCATCTGCGGTTTTCCGCCGAGGTCGAACGTACTGTCGCTGTAGATGGCGAAGAAGGGCCCGTCCGGTGGGTTGCACGGCAGTGACTGGAATCCCTTGAGCATGTTCACCCGCAGCAGGCCGTGCTTTTCGAACAGCATGGCGCCGCGCTGTTTTTCGACATTCGCGTATCCGGTGAGGTAGCCGTGGGCGGGCACGGGGTCGGACGGCTGGACGGGGTCCTCGACACAGCCCGGATCTTCCCGGCCCGGCCTCCCCGGCCGGCCGGGGGGTGTTCCCGGGCCGTCGGTGGCGGGCGGCGTGGCGGGCGCCCCGCTCGCGCCGGGGGCCGAAGCCACGGCGACGCGGGCGAACACCGTGTCCGCCCCTGGCACCGGCGCGCAGGCCAGGGACAGGTGGGGCGGGGTGGTGGGGCTGCCGTCCGCCGTGCGCGGCAGCAGGTCCAGACCGAGGCGTCCGGCCGAGAAGGACAGTTCACCGCCCGAGCGGGCGGTGACCGCCGGTACGGCCCCCTTGGCCTCGACCGTGTGAGCGTCCGGGGCGGGCCCGCCCGTCGTCCCCGGTGCCGGGGTGGCGGAGGGCGCGGCGGTGGCCGGTGCTCCGGCCGGCTTCTCCGGAGCGGCGGTGGCCGCGGGTGCGGCGGTGCCGCCCGGCGCGGCGGTCCCGGCGGTCTCGGCGGTCTCGGCTGTCCCGGGCCGCCCGGGCGGCCCGGCGGTGTCACCCGGTCCCACGGTCCCGGCCGGTCCGGTGTTCCCGGCCGGTCCGGTGGTGGCCGGTGGCGGTCCGGTGTGCCCCTCCGGTGCCGCCGGCCCCTCCCCTGCCGCCGTCCGCCCGGGCAGGACGGTGTCCGCGACCGGAAGCCGGGACCAGGCGACCTCGGCGGACGTCCCCCGCTGGGCCACGGCCGCGGTCAGTCCGAGCGCGCCGCCCGCCGTCGCCGCGCCCCGCGCGGTCAGGTCGGCCACCGCGTCGGCGGGCAGCCACACCCGCACGGAGACCTGCCGCGGCTGGACGGGGCGCCCGACCGGGACGCGCCGGGGCAGCACGGCCGACACCCGCACCGTCGCCTCCCCCGCCGCCGTGCCCTTCGCCGCGGCTCCCCCTCCGCCGCCCGGCCGGGCGCAGCGATAGGCGAGGTCCCGCGCCACGTGCTGCTCCCCCTCGCCGACGGCGACGCCGGTGCCCGGGACGAGACCCGCCACCAGTACGACGGCTCCCGCCGCCGCCGTACGGGCGAGCCGTCGGCGGCCCTTCGCCGTGCTGCTCCTGCTGCCGCTCATCGGTCACGACCCCCTGTGCCGCCGCTCGTCCCCGTCCCTGCCGGCGGTGCCCCGCCGCCCGGCGCCGACCGCGCGGCCGGTGGTGTACCGGCCGCGCGGCGCGGGCTCCCGCGGTGCCGTCCCTTACGGGCCGGTCACCGTGATCACCGGGGTGACCTTGTACTTGGCGGTGAAGGTCGCCACGTCACCGTTCTTGAGCAGGCCGGCGCAGTTGCCGGCGACGGCGGAGATCTTCAGTGCGGGGGTGGCGTCGTTGAGGATCTCCAGGACACCGGTGGCGTTGGTGTAGCTGCCCGTGTTGGCCGACCCGGTGACGGTCGCCGAACAGGCCCCGGCGATGCTGGAGCCGGTCAGCTTGATGCTGATCCCGGTGATCGTCCCCTTGGCCACGCCCGCGCTGTACGAGGTCCCGTTGAGCGACATGGGCGCGGTGCTGGTCGCCGTCCATGTCGACCCCAGCGGGCCGCTGCACTTCGCGGCGGACGACCCGAACGTCGCGCTCTGGATCGTCGCCAGGCCGGTGCCACCCGGCCGGGCACCGTCCGCCGCCACACCCGACGCGGCGATCGTCCGGCACGTCACCTGGGCGCCGGTGCTCTTGTTGGTGAGCACCGAGGTGGTGCCGGCCACGTTCACCGCGCTGAACGTGTCGTCGGCGGCGGGGTTGGTGACCGTCCAGTCGGCCTGCGCCGCCGCGTTGGCGGTCGTCGCGGTCATACCGGCCGCGCCGAGAAAAGCGGCTACGGTCAACGCGGAAATTCTCGTCATGGGTCGCATGTGCTGGTGCCTCCTAGGGGAGTCGGGCGTACCAGATTTGACCGCTCCCCGTCCCCGTACGCGGCTCGTACAGGGCACGAAAAGCAGTAAGCGGCTCACTTCACGGAACGCGGTGGCGAATTGCTCCGGCCACCAGGTCGAGCACCTTGCGCCAGTGACGCTACGAGCGAGTAACCGGCCGCGCAATACTCGTCCATAAGTTTTCCGCGACGTTCTTACCCGCCGGTATTTTCTTGTCTCCACGGCAACACCCGGGACGTGTTTCTTATCCGCAACTGAGCAGTCCGGTACCGCCGTCGGCGTATCGGCCCGGTGTCCGGCGGGGCGACGGTCACGGTTCGGCCAGATTGGCCCGGGCGGGCGTCCGCCTGGTCCGGACTACTGCGCGTCCGGGGTCTCCTGGTCTATGTTCAGCACCCACGGAGCGCTCGCGCCTGACGGTATGTGGGAGCGCTTCCCCCTACGCGCCCATCCCCACCGGAGTTCCGGAGGACGAGGGGACACCCGCATGCCCAGATCCACGCAACCGTCCGAGGCCGGCGAGCCCCTGGCCCCGCTCCCCCAGGAGTTCGCCGCGATCATGCGGCCGGAACTCCCCAGCCTGATCAAGGAGGTCGGGCTGGAGATCACCCGCGCCTATCCCGAGTACGCGCGGCTGCTGAACGGCCCGTACGGCAAAGCCGTCCGGGTCGGCGTCGAGCAGAACATCTCCGCCTTCGTCGACCAGGTCGCCTCGCCCTCGGCGCCCACGGCCCTGCGCGACGAGATGTGCCGCAGGTTCGGCCGCTTCGAGGCCTACGAGGGACGGAGCCTGGAGGCCCTGCAGGGCGCCTACCGGCTGGGCGCCCGGGTCGCGCTGCGCCGGGCCAAGAAGGTGGGCCGGCGCTACAACCTCTCGCCCACCCTGATGCTCAGCTTCGCCGACGCGCTGTTCGCCTACATCGACGAGCTGGAGGGCCTGTCCCGGGAGGGCTATCTGGAGGTGCGGGCCCAGTCGGCCGAGCAGTCCCAGGGGCTGCGCCGCCGTCTGCTGCGGCTGGTGCTGGCCGGACCGCCGCCCGTGCCGCGCGCGGCCGTGGCCGAACTGGCCGAGCAGACCGGCTGGCCGCTGCCGGAGCGGGTCACGCTGGTCGCGCTGCACCCGCCCGCCGAGCCCTCCCGGGCCGGTGTGGACAACGATGTCCTGCTCGACCTCACCGATCCGCAGCCGCACCTGCTGGTGCCGGGCGAGCTCGACGAGGAACGCACCCGGATGCTGGTGGCGGCCTTCCCGACGTCCCGCGCGGCGGTCGGCCTCACCGTGCCGGTCGCCTCGGCCGCCGACTCGCTGCGCTGGGCCCGCCGCGTGCTGGAGCTCGTCGACGCCGGCGTCGTCGAGGACACCCGGCCGGTCTTCTGCGCCGATCACCTGCTGACCCTGTGGCTGCTCGCCGACCCGGCGCTGACCGGCCACCTCGCCGAGCGGGAACTCGCCCCGCTCACCGGACTCACCCCCACCCGCCGGGAGCGGCTGATCGAGACACTGCGCATCTGGCTCGACACCAGGGGCACGGCGGCGCAGATGGGCGAACTGCTCGACGTCCACCCGCAGACGGTGCGGTACCGGATGCGGAACCTGGAGGCCAGGTTCGCCGGCCGGCTGGCCGACCCGGAGAGCCGCTTCGCGACGGAGGCGGTGCTGCGCGCCCTCCAGCTACGGGCCGGGCGGACCGGCGGCTGACCGGCACTCGGCGGGGCGGCACGCGGCGGGCGGGCCACCGGGCCGCGGCCTCGGTGTGATCAACTTCCCGTGTCCGGCGATCACTTGATGTCGCGCGGCTTGCCAACAGGTCAAAATACTCCCACGTAACGGTAAATCGATGGCTCATACCGCGAACGGTTGCAGCGCGGGGACGAACCTGCGGGAGAATCCGGAACATCGTGCTGTACCCATGGAGGGAGCACGCCGACGGACGACTGCCACCAGCAGCACAGCAAGCAAAGGACCTCACGTGACCGCGTCACCGCTCATCCCCGTCCCGATCCCCGATCGCGTCGCCGCCCTGATCGGGTCGTGCATGCCGATCGGCATCCTGCAGGCGGAGGTCGACGCCGAGTGCGCGGCGCGCGAGGTGCGGCGCTTCCGGGTACCGATGTGCCAGGAGGACCAGGCGGACCGCGAGCACGCGCTGGCGGCGCTGGCGGCGGCGAACAAGGTGCTCGGCGCGTACAACCCCGGCCTGCTCCTGCGTCCGGGCCGGCCGGCGCTGTGACCGGCCGGGAGCCCGGGGTGGCGGACACCCACGAGCCCGACGTGACGGCGCGGCGCCCGTACGGCGGGGTGGCCGGGAACCGGGGCTCCCTCCGGCTGCGGATCACGCTCACCCGGCGGCGGATCGGGTGGCTGACCGGTCAGTCGGCGAACGTGCCGTCCACGTAGACCCACACCCCGTCGGCCTTCTCGAACCGGCTGCGCTCCTGGAGGGAGCCGGGCTCCCCCCGGTGGGTGCAGTGGGCGACGAAGGTGACCGTGCCGGTGGTGTGGAACAGGGTGCCGTCGGTGGTCTCCACGATCTCCAGGCCGGTCCAGCGCGTACCCGGGTCGAAATCGACGCCCGGAGGGCGGGTCCGGGCCGCCCAGGTCCGCAGCAGGTACGGCTCGTCGCGCACGGCGAAGGCGCTGTAGCGCGAGCGCATCAGCAGCTCCGCGGTCGGCGCGGACGCCTGCCCGGAGTGGAACCGCCCGCAGCACTCGCCGTAGGCGGCGGGCAGCCCGCACGGACAGGGCGAGCCGGCGGGAACGGCGGCGGGGCCGGGACGCGCGGCGGAGCGTGCCGTGGGGCGGCGGGGGCGGGTGGGGCGTCGGGACATGCGCCCATTCTGCCCTCCGGCGGCCACCCGCTCCCCCTCGCCCGCACCGGCCGGTTCCGCGCGGGTGCCCGCGCGGCGGCGGGCGGCCCGGCGCGCGGTACCGCTCCGCCCGGCGCCCCGGAGGGCCGCGCCACGCCGGCCGCCTCCACGGGGGGCGCGATCGCGCCAATGTGGGGTGCGGCGGGCGCGGCGCTTCCGGGTCGGGGGGTGCGGCTCTATGCTCCTGCGACCGACGTGACAGTTACCGGTGGTAAGGGGTGGGGCATGCACCGTTCGGGTACCACGCGACGCATCTTCGTGGCGGGCGCCGCCGCCGTTGCCGGCGCGGTGGGGGCGGGCGCGGCGACCGCGCCCGCCACCGCGGCGGAACGCGGCGCCGCCGCCCCGGGACCGTCCGTGGCCGTGCTCGGCGGCGGGGTCGCCGGGCTGACGGCCGCGCACGAGCTGGCCGAGCGGGGCTTCCGGGTCACCGTCTACGAGCGGCGGGCGCTCGGCGGCAAGGCCCGCAGCTTCGGCGTACCCGGCAGCGCCAGGGGCGGTCGCCGGCCACTGCCCGCCGAGCACGGATTCCGGTTCATCCCGGGCATCTACCACAACCTCCCGGACACCATGCGGCGCATCCCCTTCCCCGGAAACACCGACGGCGTCTTCGGCAACCTGGTCGCGCCCCGCGAGATGATGTTCGCCCGCACCGGCCGCGAGGACCTCCGGATGCCCATCCCGTGGCCGGGCCACCAGCCCGAGCGGCTCACCCTCGACGAGATCCGGCGGGCGCTGACCGCGCTCCTGGAGACGGCCACCGGCCTGCCGCCCCACGAGACCGCCTACTTCGTCAACCGCGCCCTGGTGTTCCTGACCAGCTGCGACGAGCGGCGCGACGAGGTGTGGGAGCACACCCCCTGGTGGGAGTTCACCCGGGCCGCCCGGATGTCGGAGAACTACCAGCGGCTGCTGGCCATCGGCATCACCCGCAACATCGTGGCGACCAAGGCCGAGGAGGCCAGTACCCGCACGGTCGGCAGACTCGGCGAGGCGTTCGTCCTCAACGCGCTCGGCAGGGGCGCGGACGGCCCCCCGGACCGCGTCCTCAACGCGCCCACCAACGAGGCGTGGATCGACCCCTGGGAGGCCCATCTCCGCACGCTGGGCGTGGAGTTCCGGATCGGCTGGACGCTGCGGGAGGTGGTGTACGGGGACGGCCGGGTGACCGGCGCGCTGGTCGAGGACCCCACCGGGGCCCGCACGACCGTCACCGCCGACCACTACGTCTGCGCGCTGCCGGTCGAGCACGCCCGGCGCACCTGGGGCCCCGCGCTGCGCGCCGCCGATCCGCAACTGGCCCGGTGCGACCGGCTCCGGACGGACTGGATGACCGGCATCCAGTTCTATCTGACGGAGCGCCCGCCACTGGTGCGCGGCCACGTCAACTGCGTCGACTCCCCCTGGTCGCTGACGGCCATCGCGCAGGCGGGGCACTGGCCGGAGCGGGACTTCCCGGCGGACTACGGCGACGGGGCCGTGGTGGACTGCCTGTCCGTGGACATCTCCGAGTGGGACCGGCCGGGCATCCTGTACGGGAAGACGGCCAAGCAGTGCACCCGCGAGCAGGTCGCGCGCGAGGTGTGGGCCCAGCTCAAGGCGGCGCTCAACGACACGGGCCGCACCGCGCTCCGGGACGGCGCGTTGCACTCGTGGTTCCTGGACCCGGGGGTGGACGGCATCGGCACCCCGAACCCGGTCAACGAGGACGAGCTCCTCATCCACCCGGTGGGCACCCTCCACGACCGCCCGTCGGCCGCCACGAAGGTCCCGAACCTCTTCCTGGCGGGCGACTACGTGACCGTGGACATCGACCTGGCCACCATGGAGGGGGCCAACGCCTCAGCCCGCCAGGCGGTCAACGCCCTGCTGGACCGTACGGGTTCGCCCGCGCCGCGGTGCACCGTCCGGCCGCTGTTCCGCGCCCCGGAGATCGAGGCCCTGAAGCGGCACGACCGCACCCGCTACCGCCTGGGGCTGCGCAACGCGCTCGACGTGGGCTGACGCCGGCGGCCCCCGGACACGCCCCGAGTAGCGTTACCGGCATGAAGCTGACGATTCTGGGCGGCGGCGGGTTCCGGGTGCCCTTGGTGTACCGGGCGCTGCTCGGTGATCGCGCCGAGGGCCGGGTCACACACGTCACCCTGCACGACGTGGACACGGCGCGGCTGGGGGTGATCACCAGGGTGCTGGCCGAGCAGGCGGCCGGGGCGGCGGACGCCCCGGTGGTGGCGGCCACCCCCGACCTGGACGAGGCGCTGCGCGGCGCCGACTTCGTCTTCTCGGCGATCCGGGTCGGCGGGCTCGCCGGCCGGGCGGCGGACGAGCGGGTGGCGCTCGCGCAGGGCGTGCTGGGCCAGGAGACGGTGGGCGCGGGCGGCGTCGCCTACGGGCTGCGCACGGTCCCGGTCGCCGTGGCGATCGCCCACCGGGTCGCCGAGCTGGCACCGGACGCCTGGGTCATCAACTTCACCAACCCGGCCGGCCTGGTCACCGAGGCGATGTCCCGGGTCCTGGGCGACCGGGTCGTGGGCATCTGCGACTCGCCGGTGGGGCTGGGCCGGCGGGTGGCGCGGGCGCTGGACGTCGCCGACCCGGCCGGGGCGGAGGTCGACTACGTGGGTCTGAACCACCTCGGCTGGCTGCGCGGCCTGCGGGTCGCCGGGCGCGACGAACTGCCCCGGCTGCTCGCCGACACCGAGGCGCTGGGCTCCTTCGAGGAGGGCAGGCTGTTCGGTGCCGAGTGGCTGCGCTCACTGGGGGCGGTCCCCAACGAGTACCTGCACTACTACTACTTCAACCGCGAGGCGGTCCGGGCCTACCAGGGCGCCGGGCCGACCCGGGGGGCGTTCCTGCGCGACCAGCAGGCCGGCTTCTACGCGGCGGGGGCCCGCCCCGGCGCCTCCGCGCTGGCCGCCTGGCGGCGTACCCTCGCCGACCGGGAGGCCACCTACATGGCGGCCAGCCGGGAGGCGGCGGGCGCCGGCGGGCGCGACCGGGCCGAGCCGGAGTCGGGCGGGTACGAGAAGGTGGCGCTCGCGCTGATGCGGGCGGTCGCCCGGGACGAGCGCACCACCCTCGTCCTGAACGTCCGCAACCGCACGACCCTGCCGGTGCTCGACGCGGACGCGGTGATCGAGGTGCCGTGCTCCGTGGACGCCGGCGGTCCCCGCCCGGTTCCGGTGGACCCGCTGCCGTACCACGCGGTGGGGCTCGTCACGGCGGTCAAGGCGGTGGAGCGCGAGGTGCTGGCGGCGGCGGACAGCGGCTCGCGGGCCACCGCGGTGAAGGCGTTCGCCCTGCACCCGCTGGTCGACTCGGTGTCGGTGGCGCGGCGCCTGCTCGACGCGTACACCGGCGTGCACCCGGGCCTGGCGTACCTGGCGAAACACTAGGCAACCGGGCGGTCTTCACAGTGTGTTGGGGGCGCCGTACGCTCCGGCCCCATGGTTGCTCACCGCAGAACCGCCGCGCTGTCCGGCGCGGCCTGCCTCCTCGTCACCGGGCTGCTGGGCGGCGGCGCCGGTGTGTCCTCGGCCGCCCCGGAGCCGGCCGCCCCCGCCGCCGCCGCGACCGTCGTACCGCTGCAGACGACCGGACCGGCCGACAAGCGCTTCAACCTGGTCCTGCTCGGCGACGGCTACACCGCCGGGCAGCTCCCCGAGTTCCGCGAGGACGTCGACAAGCACCTCAAGGTGCTGTGGAGCGTCGAGCCGTTCGCCTCCTACCGCTCGTACATCAACGTCTGGGCGGTGGAGAGCCCCTCCGCCGAGTCCGGGGTGGACTGCGACCCGGCCCTGGACGCGCCGCGCCGCGACACCCCGCTGGGCATGGGGTTCTGGGGCGGCTGCGACGCGGGCAGCGTGCAGCGGCTGCTGACCGTCGACAGCGGGGCGGCGGGCGCGCTCGCCGACCTGGTGCCCGGCGCGACGGCCGCCAACCGGCAGATCGTCGCCCTCGCCAACAGCGACACCTACGGCGGTGCGGGCGGCACCTACGCCACCGCCTCCGGTGGCAACGCCCTGTCCGCCCTGATCACTCCGCACGAGATCGGCCACTCGCTGGGCGGGCTCCAGGACGAGTACGACTACTACGGACGCGGTGTGCCCGGTGGCGCGCACCCGGGCGGTGAACCGGACTCCGCCCACCACAGCGTGCTCACCGAGCGGCAGATGAGGGAGCGGCGCGCCAAGTGGTGGCGGTGGCTCGGCGAGCGGAGCGAGTCGGGCGGGGTGATCGGCCGCCACGAGGGCGGGCTCTACAGCACCCGGGGCGTCTGGCGGCCCAGCAAGCACTCGATCATGAAGACCCTCGGGTACCCCTTCGACCAGGTGGGCCGCGAGGTGATGGTGCGGGCCATCGCGGCGAGGGTGAACCTGGTGCAGGGGCACACCCCCGCGTCGGCGCCGATCGGCGCGGACCGGACGGTGTGGGTGGAGACCCTGCACCCGATCGGCGGTGAACTGGACGTGGTCTGGCGGCTGGACGGCCGGCCGCTGCGGTCCGTCGCCGGTGCCCGCACGGTCGACCTGCGCCGATTGGACGTGCCGCCCGGGAGGCACACGCTGACGGCGACCGTCTCCGATCCGACGCCGTTCGTGCGCGACCCCGCCGTACGCGGTACGGCGGCGCTGACCCGTACGGTGAGCTGGACGGTCGACACCTCGGTGGTCACCAGGCCCGGTCCCGTCGCCCCGGCGTTCACCGGGCACACGGCGACCGGCACGCCCGTCGGCGCCCGGTCCGTCGTGTACGCCGACACCTCGCACCCGGCCGACCGGACGCTCGCCGTCCAGTGGCGGCTCGACGGCCGGCCGGTGGCCAACCCGGGCAACGACCGCGACCTGGACCTGTCGTCGCTGCGGCTGCGCCCCGGCACCGCGCACACGCTCACCGCCCGGATCGCCGGCACCGGCCATGTGCTGCGCTGGACGGTGGACGCCACTCCGGCGGTGGCCGCGTACCGGCTGTCCGAACCGCTGCGTACGGTGCGCCGGCCGGGCAGGCCGGTCGAGTACGTCTACGACGGCCCGTTCACCATGGGGCTGACGGCCCACGACGACCAGGACGGATACGTCGTCAACCAGTTCCGGGTGGACGGCGACGGCTGGTACACGTACTACGGCTGGCCGACCGACGCCGACGCCCCGTACCGGTTCACACCGGGCGGCACGGTCATCGACGGGCTGGTGTACGGGAAGCTGGGCACCCCGCGCGCGGTGCCCTGGGACGACGCCACACCGGAGTACGGCACCCACACCGTGGAGTACCGGACCGTCGACGCGGCCGGAAACACCGGCCCGGCCCGGAAGTTCCTGGTCACGCTGGTGCCCCCGGCACGGTCCTAGGGCGCGTCCGGCACGCCCCGGCCGCCGCACCGCCTCACGGCTTGCGGGCCACCCCGGCGTAACCGGGGATGGGGTCGTCGCCGGCGACCGGGACGGGTTCGCCGAGCTCGGGATGCCACTCGGCGGTCAGGGACACCCCGGGCTCGGCGAGCTCCAGTCCCTCGAAGAACCGGGCGAACTCCGCGCGGCCGCGTGGGCGCAGGGTGAGGCCGCGCTCCTGGTACATGGCGCGTGCCTTGGCCGCGTTCACCGGGTCGAAGTCACCGGTGACGTGCGACAGGACCAGGTAACTGCCCGACGGCAGCCGCTCGACGAGCCGGCGCACCAGGTCGTAGGCGCCGTCCTCGTCGTCCACGAAGTGCAGCAGCGCCAGCAGGGAGAGGGCGACGGGCCGGGTGAGGTCGAGGACCTCGCCCGCCCGTTCCAGGATCACGTCGGGCTCCCGGGCGTCGGCCTGGATGTACGCGGTGGCGCCCTCGGGGGTGGAGCGCAGCAGTGCCTCGGCGTGGGCGAGGACGATGGGGTCGTTGTCGCAGTAGACGATCCGCGACCGGGGCGCGGCCGCCTGGGCTATCTGGTGGAGGTTGGGCTCGGTGGGGATGCCGGTGCCGATGTCGAGGTACTGGCGGACGCCGTGGGCGGCCAGCCAGCGGACGGCGCGGTGCATGAAGGCCCGGTTGACCCGCGCCATGTCCCGTCCGCGCGCGTCCAGGGTGAGCAGTTGCCTGGCCATCTCCTCGTCGACCGGGTAGTTGTCCTTGCCGCCGAGGAACCAGTCGTACATACGGGCCGGGTGCGGCCTGCTGGTGTCGATCCGCCCACCGGCGCGCGGCACGGCGGTCGGTGGTACGGCGGCTGGGTCTTGCCCGGTCATCTGACGCTCCAGTGGTCGGCTGGGTGATGGCAGGTGGACTTCGGTCGGCGGGGGGGTACGTCGGCCGGCGGCAGCCGGCGGGCGGAGCGCGGTCAGGTCACGTCAGGTGTTTCTTCTCGGGTCGGGCCAGGTCGGGTCAGCCAGGTCGGGTCGGGTCAGGTCAGCAGGAAGTCGGCCTGGCCCGACTTGGCTCCCTGGATGAACGCGGCGATCTCACCGGGGGTGTAGATGAGCGCGGGGCCCTCGGGATCGGCGGACTGGCGTACCGCGACCCGGCCGTCGGCCAGCTTCATGGCCTCGATGCAGTTGCCCCCGTTGCCACCGCTCCACGGCTTGTGCCACCCCTCGGCGCCGAGTTCGGCGGCGGGCATGCCGTTGTAGATGCGATCCATTCACAGCTCCTCGCGGAGATCCCGCAGGATCTCCTTCGTACGTTGTGCGGTGGCGGCCTGCGCCGCCATGCGGTCCAGGACCTCGAGGTGGGAAGCCACCTCGGGGCGCGCGTCGAGGTAGACGGCGCCGGTCAGGTACTCGCTGTAGACCATGTCCGGCAGTTCCGGAACGGCGAACCGGAAGAGGACGAACGGCCCGTATGTGCCCGGGTGGTGCCCGGTCGCGAACTCGGCGATCTGCAGCGTGACGTGCGGCAGTTCGGCGGCTTCGACGAGCCGGTCCAGTTGGGCGCGCATCAGGGCGGGGCCGGACCCGACCGGGCGCCGCAGCACCGTCTCGTCCATGATCACCCAGAACTTCGGCGGGTCGGGCCGGGTGAGGAGGGACTGGCGTTCCATGCGCAGGGCGACGTGCCGCTCGATGTCGGCCTGCCCGACCTGGCCGACGGCCCCGCCGCGCAGGATGGTCCTGGCGTAGTCCTCGGTCTGGAGCAGACCGGGCACGTAGTGCGGCTCGTATGCCCTGATCAGGGCGGCTGCGCCCTCCAGGCTGACGTACATGCTGAACCAGCCGGGCAGCACGTCGTGGAAGCGCTGCCACCAGCCGGGCCTGTTGGCCTCCTCGGTCAGCCGTACGAAGCCGTCGGCCTCGTCGGCGGGCACGCCGTACTCCTTGAGCAGGAGCTGCACGTACGGGACCTTCAGCGCGACCTCCGCGGTCTCCATCCTGCGGATGGTGGCCGGGGCCACCCGGAGCACCTTCGCGGCCTCTTCCCGCTTCAGCCCCGCCCGTTCCCGCAGGTCCTGCAGACGCTTGCCGAGAACGACCTGTCCCACTGTGGGGGCGGACCGCGGCTCGCTCACTTAAGACCTCCCCAGCGCTTTTTGGATGAGTGTGCCATGCGGCCATCAGAGAGCACACAGCACTCTGCATTTTTCAGAGTGGCACTTGCCAAGTGTCCGTGTCGGGAGGAAAGTGTTCCGATGAACCAGTTCACGCGGCTGCCGCGCTCTGCCACGGGAGAGGCGATGCCCGGCACCGCTCCCCCACGTTAGGAATCGGTCGTGGTCCCTGGTAATGCGCTCATCCCCCAGCTCATAGCCCCGCGACCGCCGGTTCCGACGCCCAGCCCGATGCCGTACGCCGCCGATGTGCGGCGGTTCTCCTTCGAGCTGCCCGCGCGCGCGGAATCCGTCTCCAGGGCCAGACGGCTGACCGGGGACCGGCTGGGGTTGTGGGGGGTCGGGGAGGACGTGTGCGACACGGTCGCGCTCGTCGTCTCGGAGCTGTTCACCAACGCCGTGGTGCACACCGCGAGCGGCCGCGTCCTGTGCGAGCTCCGCGACTGCGGCGAGCGGCTGCGCATAGCGGTCCAGGACGAGGGCTGTCCGGCCACCGAGCCCCGGCTGCGGCGCGTCGACGCCGAGGAGCGCGGCCGGGGACTGCTGCTCGTCGACGCGATGTGCAGCGCCTGGGGCACGTGCGACGCCCGTCAGGGGGCGGGGCGGGTCGTCTGGGCGGAGCTGGCCCACGGCGTGGCGGAGCCATGTTGAGGTCGATGGCCACCCTGCTGGCCGCGCGCGGCCGCGACCGGCAGCACGCCGACGGGCGCGAGGAGTGGGGCGAGGTACGGCTGGCGCTGCCGCCGTCCCTCCCGGCCACCATGGGGTGCGACGCGGTGGGACTGCCGGCGCGGCACGGGTTCCGGCTGATGTCCCGGTTGCGCGGCAACGGCTGCGTCTTCGCCGACACCGACTGGTGGTGGTGGATCGTGCCGGCCGGCTCGGACGCCGAGCTGCGCTGGCCGCTGCCCGCCTGTTACGCGGCGGGCGCCCGCGTCCCGGACCGGTCGCCCCGGCTGATCCACCGGCCCGACCACGGTTCCCCGTACACCCCTCCCATCCCGCTCTACCTCCTGGTCTGCCAGCTCACCGGCATCGCCCCCGCCTGGAGCGGACCGGCCGGCCACGGCCTGCCAACCCGCCGCTGAACGGCCCACCCGGCCGTCCGCACCGCCCGCCCGGCCGCCCCTGAGCGCCGGCCAGCGGTGCGACACCCCCTCGCGGGGAGCCGGTGCCGCCCGGCACCCGGCCGCGTCCGCCCGTCCCGGTGACCTCCGCGCGTCCCGGCCCGCCTGCCCGGTCCCGGCCGTCCTGCCGGGTCCCAGCCCGCCTGCCCCGGCCCGCCTGCCCGGTCCCGTGGCGGGCCGCACACCCTCCGACCGCACGGCCTGCCCTCCGGCGCACCGCCGGACCGGTCGTGTACGCACCGTCACCGGACGCGCCGGCCCACCACCTCCCGCGCGAGCCCGCGCCCCGAGCGGACGCCTCGTCCGGGCCGTGACCCGCAGCGGGGCCGGGGCCGTACCGCGGCGCGCCTCCGGCACGACGCCGCCCCGCGCCCGCCCCCACAGCCACACCCACAACCCCAGTCACCGGCCGCCCCGCCCGCCCGGACGCGCGCGGTGGCACGACGGCACCCCGTACCGGTCACTGGCGTCCGGGGGACGGCGGACGGCGGTTCTCCGGGTGGCCGTACGGTCGTGGCCCGACCGGCGGGGCCCGGCGCGGTGCCCCGGTGACGGCCCTCGGCCCTCGGCCCTCGCTGGGCCGACAAGGGTTTTCCCCGTATCGGGTTCATCTCCGCGTTCCCTACTGTCTGCCACACCGGCGGGCCTCGTTGCCTGACTCCTCACTGTCAGGTGCATGTAAGTGAGTCCCACCGGTGGCGGTCCCCGCTCCGGGGGCCGTCGCGCGGGCAGACGGCGCACGGGGCCCACCCAGCCCTCAGACCACGGAGAGCCACCCCCACGGCATGTCCGCGGTCACCGTACGTCCGGCCTGCCCGCGCCCAGCACCGTCAGCCGCTCCGGGAGTCGCCGGAGCTGCCCTGAAAGGGAACACCTTGAACGGTTCCAGGCGGAGACTCATATCCGTCGTGGCGGCGAGCGCCACGATCATCGGCGTTGCCGCCACCTCATCGGTGGCCCTCGCCGCGCCGGCGGCCCCCGCGCCCAAGCCGGGCGCCCCGGCCGCCCAGTCCATGGCCGCGCTGCCCAGCGCGCCGGTCGACGACGTCATCGTGACGTACAAGTCCCGTACTCCCGGGGCGACGTCGAACTCCGCCGCCAAGCAGGACGCCGCCGCCAAGGGGGCGGAGACCGGCGAGAAGCTGTCCTTCGAGCGCCGGCTCGCCGGTGGCGCCGCCCTGGTCGACCTGGGCGCCGACGCCACCGAGCAGGACGTCGCCGAGGTCATGAAGGCCTTCCGCGCCGACCCCGCCGTCGCCTCCGTCGAGCCCGACCTGCGCGCCTACGCCATGGCGGTCACCCCCAACGACACCGAGTACGCCAAGCAGTGGGACCTCTTCGAGGCCACCGGCGGCATGAACGTGCCGGGCGCCTGGGACAGGACGACGGGCAGCGGGGTCACCGTCGCCGTCATCGACACCGGCTACGCGGCCCACTCCGACCTGAGCGCGAACACGATCGCGGGCTACGACTTCATCTCCAGCTCCACCGACGCCCGGGACGGCGGCGGCCGGGACAGCGACGCCAAGGACGAGGGCGACTGGAACGCCACCGACGGCGAGTGCGGCACCGGCTCCAGGGCGAGCAGCTCGTCCTGGCACGGCACCCACGTCGCGGGCACCATCGCGGCGACCACGCACAACGGCAAGGGTGTCGCGGGCATCGCGTACGGGGCGAAGGTCCAGCACGTCCGGGTGCTCGGCAAGTGCGGCGGCGCCTCGTCGGACATCGCCGACGCGATCACCTGGGCCTCCGGCGGCACCGTCCCCGGCATCCCGGTGAACCCGACCCCCGCCAAGGTCATCAACATGAGCCTCGGTGGCGCCAGTTCGACGTGCCCGACCGTGTACAAGAACGCCATCGACGGAGCGGTGGCGCGCGGCACCACCGTCGTGGTCGCGGCCGGCAACAGCAACGCCAACGCCTCCGGCTTCACGCCCGCCAACTGCGCGGGCGTCATCAACGTGGCGTCCACCAGCCGTGAGGGCAACCGTTCGTACTACTCGAACTACGGCAGCATCATCGACGTCTCGGCCCCGGGCGGTGAGACCCGCCGCGCCACCGACACGCCCGGCACCATCACCACTCCCGAGAACGGCATCCTCTCCACGCTGAACTCCGGCACCACCACCCAGTCGCTGGAGAACTACAAGCCCTACCAGGGCACTTCGATGGCCGCCCCGCACATCGCCGGGCTCGCCGCGCTGCTCAAGTCGGCCAAGTCGACCCTGACGCCGGCCGAGATCGAGACGGCGATCAAGGGCAACGCCCGCCCCCTGCCGGGCACCTGCTCCGGCGGCTGCGGCACCGGCATCGCCGACGCGGCGAAGACGGTCGCCGCCGTCACCGGGTCGTCCACGCCCGGCACCGGCACCACCTTCAGCAACTCCACCGACGTGGCGATCCCCGACAACGGCACCACGTCGTCCGCGATCTCCGTCACCGGCCGGACCGGCAACGCGCCCGCCGCCCTCCAGGTGGCCGTGGACATCAAGCACACCTGGCGCGGTGACCTCGTCATCGACCTGGTCGCCCCGGACGGCACCGCGTACCGGCTGAAGAACTCCAGCAGCAACGACTCGGCCGACAACGTCCTCACCACCTACACGGTCGACGCCTCCACCGAGACCGCCGCGGGTGTCTGGAAGCTCCAGGTACGTGACGTGGCCTCGGGTGACACCGGCTACATCGACTCCTGGGGTCTCACCTTCTGATTCCCTCGCACGACCCGTGTCATCGCAGGTCAGGGGCGCGTCAGTGGCACTTCGCCACGGGCGCGCCCCTGGCCTGTTGTCCATATGCCGGACAACGGCCCTGGACGTGGGTGGCCGAATTCGTATGCTCAGCTCGCGGGCAGGGGGTTCGTACGCGGGAGGGTGGTGGTGCAGGTGAGGTCGACGCCGTACCGCTCCACGCCCGTCGGGCGCCCCGGTCCGTCCGACTCCCCGGCCCCGGTCGGCCGCGCCGAGCTCCTCGCCCGGCTGGACCGGGTGCTGCACGGCCGCGGCCGGGCCGTGCTGACCGGCCCGGCGGGCATCGGCAAGACGGAGGTGGCCCGGGCCGCCGCCGCGCGGGCCGCCTGCCGTGGCGAGACCGTCCTGTGGCTCGCCCCGCAGCCCGCCGACCGGGACATCGCCGGGGCGGCGGCGGCCGCGCTCATGGCCTCGGTACCGCCATCCGCGCTCGACGGGCTGCCCGGCCCGCAGCGCGACGCCGTCGCGGTGCTCTGCCGTGAGGCCGCTGCTCCCGAGGAGGGCCGGGACCCCGTCGCGCTCCGCCTGGGCGTGGCCCGGGTGCTGCGCACCCTGGCCGAGCGGGGGCCGGTCCTGCTGGTCGTGGACGACGCGCGGCGCACCGACGCGGACAGCGCGGACCTGCTCCGGTTCGCCCTGCACCTCGCCCCGCCCGCGCTGCGGGTCCTGGCGGTCGAGACGCCCGCGCCCCAGGGCCCCGAGGGCGTCGGCACCGACGACGGCGAAGGGGACGGTGCCGGCGGGGAGGAGGGCGCGGCGGACGAGGACGGTGCCGGGGCACCCGCCCTGTGGGTGCCCTCCGAGGCCGACGTGCTCCTGGTGCCGCCGCTGCACGCCGACGAGATCGCCGAACTGCTCGTCCACCACCGCCTGCCGTCCCGGATGGCCGGGCGCATCCACCGCGCGAGCGGCGGCAACCCCCGCCTCGCGCTGGCGGTCGGCCGGTCCGTGGCCGACGCCCGGGGGCCCGTGCACCACGCGGAGGCGCTGCCGCTGTCCGGGCGCGCCCGGGACCTGGCCCGCGGGATGCTGGCGCCCGCCTCCCCCGCCGTCCGCGCCGCGCTGTTGCTCGGGGCGCTGGCGCTGCGCCCGACGGCGGCGCTGATCCGCCGCGCCGGCCGGCCCGCCGCGGAGGCCGAGCTGGCCGCCGCCGAACGCGCCGGACTGGTCACCCTGACCGAGGACGGGGCGGTGGCGTTCACCGCCGGGCTGCTGCCCTCCACACTGGTCCACGACACCTGCTGGACCACCCGGACACGGGCGCACGCCGCGCTCGCCGGGGTGGTGGACGACCCGGTCGAGGCGGTACGGCACCGGGCCCTGGCCACCGACGCGCCCGACGAGGACCTCGCCGCCGAGGTCGCCCGGGCGGCGGACACGGCCCGCCGCCGCGGCGACAGCGCGCTCGCCGCCGAGCTGGCGCTGCTCGCCGCCGAGTCCACCCCCGGCCACCTCGGCCGGCGGCGCCTGGCGCGGCTGGTGGACGCCGCGCAGGAGGCGGCGCGCGCCGCCCGCGCGGATCTCGCGACCCGGGCCGCGGCCGATCTGCTCGCCCGGGACGCGGCGCCCGCCGACCGGGCCCGCGCGCGGCTCGCCGTACTGGACACGGCCGGG
Source organism: Streptomyces sp. NPDC050856 (assembly GCF_040653855.1). Classification (NCBI taxonomy): domain Bacteria; kingdom Bacillati; phylum Actinomycetota; class Actinomycetes; order Kitasatosporales; family Streptomycetaceae; genus Streptomyces; species Streptomyces sp. NPDC050856. The sequence continues at coordinate 52,186 of NZ_JBFAGV010000005.1, forward strand.
CAGGGCCTCACGGACCTCGACGAGACCTATGTGCACGCCATGGAGGACTCCGAGGGCGATCCCGGGCTGCGGGCGGGTGTCCTGCTGCGCCTGGCCGTGAAGTACGTGCTCGCGGACGGCGACCCGGTGCGGTCCCGGGCCGCGGCCGTCGAGTCGGCCGCGCTCGCCGCCTCGGTGGGCGACCGGCACACGGCCGCGCAGGCGCTGACCCAGCAGGCCCGCATGGACCGGGTGCTCGGCGCGCCCGACGCCGAGCGCACCCTGGCGGAGGCACGCGCGCTGGAGATGACCGACCGGCCGCTGGGCATCCGCAACACCGCCCAGATCCTGACGATCCGCCACGCCCTGTTCGACGACCGGCTCGCCGAAGCCCGCGACCAGCTCTACGCGCTGCTGCCGCTGGTCGAGCGGCGCGGCCCGGTCGAGGACGCCATCGAGCTGTTCCGTACCCTCGCCGAGGTCGAGTCCCGGCGCGGCCAGTGCGCGGCGGCCCTGGCGCACGCCGAGCGGTCCCTCGCCCTGACGCTGGAGGCGGGCCTGTCCCCGGGGCCCGCCTGGTACGCGCTGGCGCTCGCCGAGGCGGCGGGCGGCAGTTTCGCGCGGGCCGCCAGCTACGCACGGCGCAGCGCCCAGGCGTCGGAGGAGGAGGGCGACCATGTCTTCCTCTCCCGCAGTCTGTACGCGCTGGGCCGGGTGCAGTTGCTGACCGGGGACGTGGCGGCGGCGGTGGAGACGCTGCGCCGGGTGCGGGACAACGAGAGCGCCCAGTGCACCGTCGACCCCTCGATGCTGCGGTGGCACGAGGAGCTGGCCGAGGCGCTGCTGGCCAGCGACGCCCTGGAGGAGGCCCAGGCGCTCCTCGCCGACGTCGGGCCGGTCGCCGAGCGCCTCGGCCGCACCACCGTGCTGCTCGGCTGCGACCGTGCCTACGCGCTGTGCCTGGCGGCGAGCGGCAGGACGGAGGAGGCCGTCGGCCTGCTGGCGGAGACCGCCGACCGGTTCGCCGCGCACGGCCTGGTCCTGGAACAGGGACGCTGCCTGGTCGCGCTGGCACGCGTGGAACGGCGGCGGCGCAGACGGTCGGCCGCGCACCAGGCGATGCAGGCGGCGGCCGCCGTCTTCGAACGGGCCGGGGCCCTGCCCTGGCTGGCGCTCACCGCGGACGGCCCGGCCCGGACCGACCCGGCCCCGGCCGCCGGCGGGGCCCTGTCCCGGCTCACCGAGGCGGAGTTGCACCTGGCGCGGCTCGTCGGGGAGGGCGCCAGCAACCAGGAGGCCGCCGCCCGGCTGTACCTGAGCGTCAAGACGGTCGAGGCCCGGCTGACCCGCATCTACCAGAAGCTGGACGTCCGCTCCCGGGCCCAGCTCGCCTCCGCGCTCAACGCCCCCGCGGGGTCGGACCGCTGAGCGGGAACCGGCGGACCGGGCTCCGGAGGGCCGCGCCCGCCCACCCCGCCGGGGCGGGGCGGCGTGGCAGCCCGCGCCGGTACCGGCCCCCGGTGCGCCGGGCGGCCGGGGCGACGGGGGCGACGGGTGGGACCGGTGTCGGCTAGCTTCGCCCTCATGACCAGCGCAGCCAGCCCCTCGTTCGGCGACGCCATCGCCGCCTCCACCGTCGTCCTCGACGGCGGCCTCTCCAACCAGCTCGAAGCCGCCGGCCACGACCTGAGCGACGAACTGTGGTCGGCGCGGCTGCTCGCCCAGCGGCCGGAGGCCGTCGTGGAGGCGCACCGGGCCTACTTCGAGGCGGGGGCGAGCGTCGCGACCACCGCCAGTTACCAGGCCACCTTCGAGGGCTTCGCGCGGCACGGCGTCGACGGCGACGAGGCGGCGGGACTGCTGGCGCTGAGCGTGGAACTGGCCAGGGAGGCGGCGCGGCGGGCGGAGGCCAAGGCGCCGGGGCGGTCGCTGTGGGTGGCCGCGTCCGTCGGACCCTACGGCGCGATGCTCGCGGACGGTTCGGAGTACCGGGGCCGGTACGGGCTGAGCGTCGGCGAGCTGGAGAGGTTCCACCGTCCGCGGCTGGAGGTGCTGGCCGCGGCCCGTCCCGATGTGCTGGCGCTGGAGACGGTGCCGGACACCGACGAGGCGCGGGCGCTGGTACGGGCGGTACGCGGGCTGGGTGTGCCGGCCTGGCTGTCCTACAGCACCGCCGGTGACCGCACGCGGGCCGGGCAGCCGCTGGAGGAGGCGTTCGCCCTGGCCGCGGACGTGGACGAGATCGTCGCCGTGGGGGTGAACTGCTGTGCGCCCGAGGACGCCGACCGCGCGGTCGCGCTGGCGGCCCGGGTGACCGGCAAGCCGGTCGTGGTCTACCCCAACAGCGGTGAGCGGTGGGACGCCGGGGCACGGGCCTGGGAGGGTCGTTCGACGTTCTCGACCCGCCGGGTGGCGGGCTGGCGGCGGGCCGGCGCCCGGCTGATCGGCGGCTGCTGCCGGGTGGGGCCCGACACGATCGCCCAGCTGGCCGCCCAGTTGCGCTGACGGACGGCCGCCACCGGGCCCATGCTGGAGCTGCCGACCACCGGTCACCGACGACCCGGGAGTGATGCGATGCCGACCCGATCCGACCGCCGGCCGCGTGCGGCCCTCGCCATGAGCCGGGAAGCGGCGGCCGCCCTCTTCGGGACGGCGGGCCCCGGCGGGTCCGCCGCGCTGGCCGCCGTGTGCGACCCGGTTCCGCTCCCCCTGCTGGACGATCTGACGACCGCTCGGGCACGTGCCGTGCTGGCCGGTACGGAGGTGCTGGTCACCGGCTGGGGCTGCCCGCCGGTCGACGGGGCGGTGCTGGCCGCGGCGCCCCGTCTGCGGGCCATCGCGCACACGGCGGGCAGCGTGCGCGGGCACGTCACCGAGGCGTGCTGGGAGCGCGGTGTCGAGGTGTCGTCGGCGGCGGCGGCGAACGCGCTGCCGGTGGCCGAGTACACGGTCGCGATGATCCTGCTGGCGGGCAAGCGGGTCCCGGAACGCGCACGCGCCTACCGGGTCGCGCGGGAGCGGCACGACCCGCTGGGCGTGGACCGGTCGCTGGGCAACTACGGCCGCACCGTGGGCATCTGCTCGGCCTCGCTGATCGGCCGGCGCGTCATCGACCTGCTGCGCCCGTACGACCTGCGGGTACTGCTGTACGACCCGTACGTCGGCGACGAGGAGGCGGCGGCGCTGGGGGTGCGCGCGACCGGCATCCGGGAGCTGTTCGCGGCGAGCGACGTGGTCAGTGTGCACACGCCGCTGCTGCCCGCCACCCGGGGGCTGGTCAGCCGTGAGCTGCTCGCCGCGCTGCGCCCCGGCGCCACGCTCATCAACACGGCGCGGGGCGGCGTGGTGGACCAGGAGGCACTGACCGAGGCGGCGGTGGCGGGCCGGCTCCACGCGGTACTCGATGTGACCGAGCCGGAGGTGCTCCCGCCCGGCCACCCGCTGTGGGAGTGCGACAACGTGCTGCTGACACCGCATCTGGCCGGGTCGCAGGGCAACGAGCTGCGGCGGCTGGTCGAGTTGGCGGCCGGTGAGGTGGCCCGGTGGGCGGCGGGCGCGGGGTTCGCCCATCCGGTACGGCGGGAGCGGCTGGCCTTCCTGGCCTGAGCCGGCTTCCGGCGGCGGCGCCACCCGCCGCCCGCCCCGCTGCTTTTCGGCACCGCCGCACGGGACGGTCCCGGTCAGCGCCCCGGCACCGGCTGGGCGCGGGTCCGGTCCCCGGCGCGGAAGGTGCGGCGGTAGGCCATCGGTGAGACGCCGATCGCGGCGTGCAGGTGCTGGCGCAGCGAGGCTGCGGTCGCGAACCCGACCTCACCGGCGATCCGGTCCACCGGCAGGTCGCTGGCCTCCAGCAACTGGCGGGCCCGTTCGACGCGTTGCCGGGTGAGCCAGCGGCCGGGGCTCGTGCCGACCTCGTCGTTGAACCGGCGGGCGAAGGTGCGGGGGCTCATCCGCGCGTGCGCCGCGAGATCGGCCAGGGCCAGCGGCAGCTTGAGGTGTTCGACGGCCCACTGGCGGGTGGGGGCCGTGCTGGCGGCGGCCGGCCCGGGTACCGGCTGTTCGATGTACTGGGCCTGGCCGCCGTCCCGCCAGGGCGGCACCACGCACCGGCGGGCCACCCGGTTGGCGACCTCGCTGCCGTGGTCGGAGCGGACGATGTGGAGGCAGACGTCGATGCCGGACGCGGCGCCCGCCGAGGTGAGGACGTCCCCGTCGTCGATGAAGAGCACGTCCGGGTCGAGCGCCACCCCCGGGAACAGCCGCCGGAAGCGCGGTGCCAGCCCCCAGTGCGTGGTGGCCGGCCGGCCGTCCAGCAGCCCGGCGGCGGCGAGCAGGAAGGCCGCGGTGCAGATGGACACGATCCGGGTGCCGGGCCGGATGCGGGCCAGGGCCCCGGCGACGGGCTCGGGCACCTCGGCGGCGGCCAGGTCCGGGTCGTACGGCGGGATCACCACCGTATCGGCCGTGGCCAATGCCTCCGGACCCCGCTCGACGGTGACCGAGAAGTCCGCCTGGGTGCGTACGGGTCGCCCGTCGACGGAACAGGTCACCACCTCGTACCGCCCCTCGGCCGCCCCGAAGACGCGGTGGGGGATGCCCAGTTCGAAGGGGTAGGCCCCGTCCAGGGCGAGGACCACGACACGATGCATGGCAGGATCCTATCGGACAATGGCAATCGTGCCATTTCCCGGGGCGCCGGCCGGCGGCAGGCTGGGACCCATGACGACGACAACGATGCGTGCGATCAGCCAGGACGTCCTGGGCGGCCCCGAGGTGCTGAAGGAAGTGGAGCGGGAGCGGCCGGCCCCCGGGCCGGGCGAACTGCTGGTCCGGGTGCACGCGGCCGGGGTCAACCCGACCGACTGGAAGCACCGCGCCCACTCCTTCTACCTCGGCGAACCGCCGTTCGTCCTGGGCTGGGACGTCTCCGGAGTGGTGGAGGAGGCCGCGGACGGGGTCACCCTGTTCGCACCGGGCGACGAGGTATTCGGGATGCTGCCCTACCCGCACGGCGTCGGGTCCCACGCCGAGTACGTGACCGGGCCCGCGCGCGCCTTCGCCCGCAAGCCGGCCGGCGTCGACCACGTGCAGGCGGGCGCGCTGCCGCTCGCCGCGCTGACCGCGTGGCAGGCGCTGGTGGACACCGCCGATGTGACGGCCGGGCAGCGCGTGCTGATCCACGCGGCGGCGGGCGGCGTGGGCCACCTGGCGGTGCAGATGGCCAAGGCCCGCGGCGCGTACGTGATCGGTACGGCCCGCGCGGACAAGCACGCCTTCCTGCGCGGCCTGGGCGCCGACGAGCTGATCGACTACCGGGAGGCCGACTTCGCCGAGGCCGCCGGGGAGGTCGACCTGGTCCTCGACACCATCGGCACCGACGACTACCGCGAACGCTCGCTGCGCACCCTGCGCCCGGGCGGTCTGCTGGTGTCGCTCCTCCCCGTCGGCGGCGCGGAGCTCACCGCCCGGGCCGAACGGCTCGGGGTGCGCGCCACGCTGCTGCTCGTCGAGGCCGACCACGCGGGCATGAACGCCATCGCCGGCCTGGTGGAGGCGGGCTCGCTGCGCGCGGCCGTCGCCGGGACGTTCCCCCTGGCGGACGCCGCCAGGGCGCACGAGCTCGGCGAGACCGGCCGCACCGCCGGCAAGCTGGTGCTCACCATGGGCTGACGGCCCGGCCCCCGGCGGCCACCGGCTCCACCGGTCCCGGGCGCTCCTCGCCCGGCCGCCGGGGCGTACGCCCGCACGTTCCTCGGCGCCCCGCGTGACACCGGAGCCGCGGCGGAGTTATCCACCACGGCACAACCGGTCGAAGGAGAGCGTGAACCATGGCACAGGCGAACGGCGCGGGCGAAGAGGAACTGACGGTGGGCGTGGTGGTCGCCGAGACGGGCCGGCTGGCCGGACTCGGCGAGCCGCTGGCGTACGCCATGTCGCTGCTCCGGCCGAAGCTCCGCCGCGTCACCCGCGGCGGGCGCTCCCACGCCGTGCGCCTGGTGGGCCGGGACAGCCGCTCCAGTGCCGACGGCGCGCGCCGGGCGGTGCGGGAGCTGGTGGAGGACGAGCGGGCGCGGATCGTGCTGACGCTCGCCGGTACGGAGGTGCTGCCGGCGGTTGCGGACGCGTGCGAGGCGGCGGGCGTACCGTGCGTGTCCAGCACCTTTCCGTGGCAGGTCTACTACTACGGGCGCGGTGCCACGGACCGCGCCCCGTTCCGCTGGACGTACCACTTCTGCTGGGGCCTCGACGACATCGCCGACACCTTCGCCGACCTGTGGGAGCTGGCCGGCGGGCCGGGGCGCACGGTGGGCTGCCTGTGGAACGACGGTCCGCAGGGCGCCTGGTCGCGCCACGCCGAACGGGGCTTCCTGCCCGTCGCCCGGGCCCGGGGACACCACCTGGTCGACCCGGGCGGCTACCGGGAACCGGCCGCCGGCTTCGACGGGCACTTCTCGGCGTTCCGGGAGTGCGGCGCGGAGATCGTCACCAGCGCGGCGACCGGCGCGGACCTGGGACTGTTCCGGGCGCGGGCCACCGAACACGGTGTCTCGCCCCGGCTGATCACCTGCTCCCGGTGGCTGGCCTACCCACCGGTGCCCACCGACGGCCGGCGCCCGCCGCAGGCCGGTGTGGCGACGCTCGTCTACTGGACGCCCGACCACCCCTACCGCTCGTCCATCGACGGCATGCGCGCGGCGGAGCTGGCCGAGGCGTACGAGCGGGACACCGGCCGGCAGTGGCTCCAGCCGCTCGGGCTGGCGTACGCGCTGTTCGAGGTGGCCGCGCACGCCCTGGCGAACGCCGACGACCCGACGGACCCGGCGTCAATCGCCGCGGCCCTGGGCGGAACGCGTCTGGAGACCATCGCGGGACCGCTGGACTGGACGTCCGGCCCGGTGCCGAACATCGCCACCGTGCGGCTGGCGGGCGGCCAGTGGCAGCCGGGCCGCAGGTACCCGTACGAACTGGTCGTGGTGGACAGCCGGCGGCCGGAGGGCCTGCCGGCCGGGGGTGACCTGATCCTGACGGGGTGAGCCGGCCGGCCCCGTCCGCCCGCCCCGTGGTCGCGCCGGCCGCGCGCGGCCGAGCCGTGGTCCGCGCCCGCCCACGAGGCCTGCCCGGCTGCCGAGCCCGGCCGGACGGACGAGCGGGCCGCGGCGGCGTACGCGGCTCCCGGCGCCGTCGACCCGGTCGCCACCCGGGCCGCGACGGACGTGTCGGACGCGCGGGATCAGGTACTCGCCGGGGAGGCGGACAGCGGCCCGCTGCCCCGGGTCCCCGCCGCCGTCGTGGAGCTGCTGCCACCTGCCGAGCTGGTCGCGCAGCCGGGCGTCGGGCACTTCCCGTGGACGGACGACCCGGTGCGGTTCAGCCGGTTCAGCCGGTTCAGCCGGACGGTCGCGGCGTTCACGGCGGTGCGGCCGGCCGGCGGGCCGCCGGGAAGCGCCGTACGAAGCCCCGCTGCCACGGGGTCTCCACGGCACGGCGGTGGTAGTGCAGGCGGATGTACGCCACGGCCCGGTCCGCCGGGACCCCGTCCAGAACCGCCATGCAGGCCAGGGCCGTTCCGGTGCGTCCGCGGCCGCCGCCGCACGCCACCTCGACGCGTTCGTGCGCCGCCCGGGCCAGTGCCTCCCGCAGGACGGCCCGGGCGTCCGCGCGGTCCTCGGGGAGCCCGAAGTCGGGCCAGCGCAGCCAGTGCGCGTCCCACGCCGTCGGCGGCGGCCGCCTGCCCAGCAGGTGCACCGCGAAGGACGGCGCGGGTCCGGCGGGCAGCGGGCGGCGCAGGCCCCGGCCGCGCACCAGGACGCCGGAGGGAAGCCGTACGACCCCGGCGTCCGCCGGGTTCCACGTCTAGGTCATACCGGCAGCCTAGCCACGCCGGCGCCCGGCCGGCCCGTGGTCGCGGTGAGCCCGCCTCGGACCCTCCCGGCCGTCCCCGGCGGGCCCACCCGCCTCCTCCCGGTCCTCCCCCCGCTCGGCCTGCTCGGCCTGCTCGGCCCGCTCGGCCCGCTCGGCCTGCTCGGCGAGGGAGCGGACCAGCGGGGACAGGGCCGTCCCCAGCAGGGTCGCGGCGGCCACCGCGCCGAGGGCGATGGACCACGCGACCGGGCCCAGCGGGGTGCAGCCGAAGAACTGGCTGACCCCCGGGGTCTGGATGACGGCGGCGAGGACGGCGGCGGAACCGAGGCCGGCGGCCAGGACGTTGCGGTCCAGGCCACCGGTGGCCAGCGTCTGCGCGAGCTGCGTGCCGACCACCGCCGCCAGCGCGACCGTGCCGGCCCGGCGCTGCCGGCCGGTCAGCCGGGCCGCGCCCCAGGCCAGGCCCGCGCCGGTGGCCGTGACGGCGCCGCGCAGCAGCATCTCGTGGGTGAGCGCGGCGCCGAGGGAGCGGTGCGGGCCCTCCGCCAGGAGGCGCCGTCCGACCTGCCCGCTCGGTTCGCGTACGGCGATGGCCAGCGACGGCGCCAGATCGGTGAGCAGGTTGACCAGCATGATCTGGCGGGCGTTGAGCGGGGTGCTGCCGGTGATCGCAGAGATCAGGACGCTGAAGGCGACCTCTCCCAGGTTGCCGCCGATGAGGATGCCCAGGGCCGCCCGTACCGAGGCCCACATGGCCCGGCCCTCCATCAGCGCGGAGACGATCGTCTCCAGCCGGTCGTCGCTGACGACCAGGTCGGCGGCGGCGGTGGCGGCGGGCGTGCCGCGGCGGCCGAGGGCGATGCCGATGTCGGCGAGCCGGATGGCGGGGGCGTCGTTGGCGCCGTCGCCGGTCATGGCCACGACCCGGCCGACGCGCTGGTACGCCTGCACGATACGGACCTTGTGGTGGGGGCTGCACCGGGCGATCACGTCCACGGCCGGCAGCAGCGCGTCGAGTTCGTCGTCGTCCAGCTCGTCCAGCTCGGGGCCGGTGCAGACCCTCGGCTCGGTGATCTCGCTGATGGTGGACGCGATGGCGTCGGCGGTGGCCGGGTGGTCGCCGGTGAGCATCACGGTGTGGACGCCCGCCTCCCGCAGCCGCGCGGTCGCGGGCGCGGCGCTGGTACGGACCGGGTCGGCCAGCGTGAGGAAGCCCAGGAACACCAGGCCCCGCACCCCGTCGTCGGTGAGTTCCTCGTCCGGGCGCATGGGGCGTTCGGCGACCGCGAGCACCCGGCGGCCGGCGCCGGCGAGCTGTTCCGCCTCGCCGGTCAACCGGGCCAGGGCCGGGCCGTCGAGGGCGGTCGCCGTGCCGTCCGGCCGCCGGAGCCGGTCGCAGCGCTCCAGTACGTTCTCGGGGGCGCCCTTCACGCTGAGCAGCGGTCCGTGCGTGGTGCGCCCGGAGGTGGCGTGGTAGGCCCGGGACGGTTCGAAGGGCAGGGCGTCCAGGCGCCGCCAGCGCGGGGCGCCCTGCCGTGCGCCGGTCCGGGCGCCGCGCGCGCCGGCGGCGACGGCGCGGTCGGTCTGGTGGGCCATGGGCTCGGCCTGCCGGGCGGGGGGCGTGGCCCGCAGTGCGGCGGCGAGCACCTCCCTGCGCGGGGTGTCCAGCCGGTCGGCCGGCAGCGCGGTCTCCCCGTCGCTCACCGCGGCGAGCTGGAGCCTGCCCTCGGTGAGCGTCCCGGTCTTGTCGAAGCAGAGCACGTCGGCCCGGCCGAGGGCCTCGATGGTGCGCGGGTTGCGGACCAGCGCGCCCACGTCGGCCAGCCGCCGGGCGGCGGCCAGTTGGGCGGCGTTGACCAGGAAGGGGAGCCCTTCCGGTACGGAGGCGACGGCGAGGTTGACCGCCGAGGCCAGGTTGTCGGCGAGGGGGCGGCCGTGCAGGAGTCCGGCGGCGGTGACCGCGCCGGCCGAGCCGAGCGCGATGGGCAGGCTGGTGCGGGTGAGCGAGGCCAGCCGGGCCTCCACCCCGGTCTCGGGCGCGGCCTGCCGGGCGGTGGCCATGCTCCGCCCCACCTCGGTGCCCGACCCGGTCGCCACCACCACGGCGACGGCCCGGCCGGCGGAGACCGTGGTGCCCTCGTAGACCATCGAACGGCGGCCCGTGAGGTGGGTGGCGACCACCGGGGCGGGGTCCTTGCCGACGGCCAGCGACTCGCCGGTCAGTGACGACTCGTCCACCTCCAGTCCCTCGGTCTCCAGCAGCCGGCAGTCGGCCGGTACGACGTCCTCGGGCCGCAGCAGCACGATGTCGCCCGCCACCAGCTCGCCCGCGGTGACCAGCCGTTCCCGTCCGCCCCTGCGCACCCGGGCGCCGACGGCGGAGCGGGCGAAGAGTTCGGCGAGGGCGCGTTCGGTGCGCACCCGCTGGAAGCCGCCGATCAGGGCGGAGGTCCCGGTGATGGCGGCGACCAGGGCGGCGTCGGTGCGGGAGCCGACGGCGGTGGCCAGGGCGGCACCCCCGGCGAGGACCGGGGTCAGCGGGTTGGCCAGTTCCTCGATGAACGCGGCCGGCAGCGTCAGCCGGGCCGGCCCGGTCCCGCCGTCGGCCCCTCCGGTTCCCGCGCGGGCCGCGGCCTCCTCGGCCGACAGGCCGTCGGGGCCGGTCCGCAGGCGCTCCAGGGCCCGGTCGGTGGGCATCAGGTGCCAGGGCACGGTGCTGACGGGCGGGGCGAGCGGCCGGGCGAGCAGCTGCCGGGCGCGCCAGTTGCCCAGGCAGAACGCCACGGTGGCCGCGGTGTTGCCGGACGCCATCGCGCGGGCGGCGGCCTGCCGGGACGGGGCGTGGAGCGCGGCGACCGCGCCGACGCCGCTGCCGCCCGCGGCCAGCACCGCGCTGTCCCGGTCGACCCGGGCCGCCGCACCCACGGCGTCCACGATCAGCCCGGCCGCTTCCAGGTCGGCGCCGACCAGTAGGTGGGCGCCCCAGGCCGGCGGGTCGTCCTCGCGGTGGACGCCGACGCCGCAGTCGGCGGCGCCCAGCGCGCGGCGGTTGCCGGACACCAGCAGGACGACCGCGCCGCCGGCCTGCAGGCCCCGTACCGAGGCCACCAGCCGGCCGCCGGCGGGTACCACCGCGTCGGCGAACGAGAACGCCGGGGAGGGCCGGTCGGTGGCCAGCACCACCCGGGCGCCCGCCCGGCGCGCCGCCGCCGCGACGGCCTCGGCGCCCGGCGCGGTCCGCATGGTGAGCCCGGCCACGGCCTGGAGCCGCCGCCCCTGGGCCAGGCCCAGGGTCCGTTCGCTGCCCCGGCGCCGCAGCCGTGCCTCGGCCTGCCGGCCGGTGCGCCCCGTCAGGTCCAGTTCGCCGAGCGGCCCCAGGGTCCAGCCGTCGCCGCGGACGACCCGCAGGGGCCGGTCGGCGTCGAAGAGGGCGAAGAGCCGTTCCGCGGTCCGCTCCGGGTCGGCGCCGCTGAGCGGTTCCAGGTCGGCCGGCTCGTAGCGGTCGCTGCGCAGGGTGCTCTCGTCCAGGACGACGGTGTCCACCTGTCCGAGCCGCCGCAGCGCGCCCCGGTCCATGGTGACCACACCGCGCAGCGCCAGGGATCTGCCGAAGCTGGTGGCGAAGCCCTCGCGTCCGGCGTCGGGCGCCTTCGACACGGCGGCCAGCGCCACTGCCAGTCCCCTGCGGGGCCCCGCGGGCGGTGCCGCGAGGACACCGGCCGCCAGGCCGGCCGCCATGGCGCGCTCGGCGTAGCGGTCGGTGGCGTCCTCGGGCGCCGGGCCCGCCCGGCCGATGGTGAGCGGTTCGGCCGCGGCGTCGTCCGGGCCCCGTACGAGCCGGGGCTCGGCCTCCTCCCAGCTCCGGCGTTCCGCGCCGGCCTCCCGCCACTGGGCGAGCCGTTCCAGTACGTCGACGCCGATCCCGCCGCCCCGGGTGGCGACGCCCTGGGCCAGCGCGCTGATCACGGGCAGCAGCGACTCGGCCTGTTCGGTGCCGCCGAGGGCGGCGGCCAGGTGCCGGAGCCGGGGGTGGTACTGGAGGGCGCTCGCGAACCCGCCGGTCTCCGGCGGCAGTCCGAGCCAGGGCGCCAGCCGCCGGACGGTGGCGATCCCCAGGCCCAGGGCGTCGGCGGTCAGCGCGGACACCGACTGGCGGGTCCTGGGGCCCTCGCACGGGTGGTGCGGTTCGGGGCACCAGTCGTCCGACTCGTCGACGCCCGGGGTCAGGTGGCCCTCGGCGTGGTCGACCAGCGCGACCAGTTCCCGTTCGGCGGGCGGCGGCGCGGTCACCGCGGCCACCACGCGCTCGGACGGCGCGTTCACCCGCGCCCAGAGCACCCCGGGGTGCCCTTCGAGGGCGCGTTCCACCCGCCGGGCGAGCCGTTCCCCGCCCACTCCGTGCACGCCGTGGACCTCGATGTGGCAGCGGCCGGGCCGCCACCACACATCGCGCCGCGGCCGTCCCACGAGCTGTCCGGCCAGCTCGGCGGCGCCGCGCACCCCGGCCGCGACTCCGTAGGTCACGCCGGACGCGACCGGCCCGAGCAGCGAAGGCGCCCACAGGCGCACACCTGGCAGCGGTGACATGGGCTCCGCCTCGCCTCCGGTCCGTCCGAGAGCAGCGAACTGAAGCCCGAGTAGCCCCTTCGGACCGCTTCAACCTCATGAATCCCGTACGCCTCACGGGACACGGCCGAGGGCCGTCCACTACCCTGAAATTCAGACATTCTGCCCGCCATACTCATCGGTGGATGTGAGAGCCGTGACCACCTCCGCGTCACCTCGCAAGCGCTCCGCACCCAAGGAGCGGACCAAGCGGCAGCCCGAGCGGCAGACCGGGGAAGAGCCGAAGACAGGGACCGAGGAGCGGTCCGCGACGCCACCCGCGGAGCCGGCCGGCACCCCGTCCGCGCAACCCGCCGGGGACACGGACGCGGCCACGCCCTCCCGGAACGGTGACCGGAGCGCGGGTGGCTTCCGCGTGCCGTCCCTGGACGAAGTCGCCGCCGGCGCGGCGAACGCGGCGATGCTGCCGGTGGCCGTCGCCCGCCAGGTCCTGCCCGCCAAGGGCGGGCTGCCCGTCTACCTGGGCCTGGGCGTCCTGGGCGCGGTCGACGTCCTCGAATGGCCGGTGGCCATCGGCTTCGGCGTCGGTTACGCGATGCTCCGGCGCCGCGGCGGCCCGTCGGCCCGCCCGGCGGCGTGACGCCGCACGCCGATCACTCGCCGGGACCGCGCGGTGGCGCGGCGCGGTGCCGCTGCGGGCCGCTCCGGGCCGCCAGGAGCGGGGCTCGGCGGGCCCGCGGCCGGCCGGTGCGCGCGTGGCCGACCGGTGGTCAGTTCCGCTCCAGGGCGCGGTCGGTGAGCTCGCCGGCCGCACCGGTGTAGCGGGCGGGGTCGGTGAGGGCGGGGTCCACGCCCAGCACCTCGGCCAGCGGCGCACCGGTGGCGCGGACCTCCTCGGCGGCGCGGGCGAGCCGCTGCCTGCCGAACCGGGCGACCAGCCGCTCGGAGACGATCAGCCCCTCGGTGAGACCGAGGTTGGCGCGCATCCGCCCCGGGTCCGCGCGCAGCCCCCCGGCGAGCCCGGCGGCCGTGTGGGCCGCGCCGCCCACCAGGCGCAGCAGGTCGCGCAGCGGTTCCCACTCGGCGTGCCAGGCGCCCGCCGGCCGCTCGTCCTGGGCGACGACGGAGCCGTACAGCACGGCGGCCAGGGCCGGCGCGCGGCGGGCCGCGGCGGCGATCAGGGTGGCCCGCACCGGGTTGGCCTTGTGCGGCATGGCGGAGGAGCCCCCGCCGGCGTCCTCACCGACCTCGCCGATCTCGGTGCGCGACAGGGTGAGCACGTCGGCGGCCAGCTTCCCCAGGGCCCCGGCGGTGAACGCCAGCGCCCCGGCCAGGTCGGCGAGCGGGGTGCGCAGGGTGTGCCACGGCAACAGGGGCGCGGCCAGCCCCAGTTCCCGGGCGTAGCCGGTGACGAGCGCGGCGGGGTCGAGGCCGTACGTCCGGAAGGCCGCCAGGGTCCCCGCCGCGCCGCCCAGTTGGGCGGGCAGCCGGTCGCGCACGGCGGCGATCCGGTCGCGGGCGTCCAGCAGCAGGGTGCGCCAGCCCGCCGCCTTCAGGCCGAAGGTGGTCGGTACGGCGTGCTGGGTGAGGGTGCGGCCGGGCATCACCGTGTCCCGGTGGGCCGCCGCCAGGGCCCGCAGCGCCCCGGCGGCGCTCTCCAGGTCGCCCAGGACGGCGGCCAGGGTGCGGGAGGCGACGAGCATGGCGGCCGTGTCCAAGGTGTCCTGGCTGGTGGCGCCCCGGTGGACATACGGACGGGCCGCCTCGGGCACCGCGGCCGTGAGGTCGGCGACCAGCGGGACGACCGGGTTCCCGCTCGGGCGGGCCCGCAGCGCGAGGTCGCGCACGTCGAAGGTGCCGGCGCAGGCGGCGGTGATCGCCTGAGCCGCCTCCCGGGGGGCCTGGACACGGGCCAGGGCGGCCTCCGCGTCGAGCATCGCGCGGAGGAACGCCGCGTCGGACGTGGCGGCCTCGGCCGGTGAGCCGGCGCGTCCGGGGGCCAGCAGCCCGGCGTCGTCGTACGTCATGTGAACTCCAGGAAGACGGTCTCCCCCTCGCCCTGGAGCCGGATGTCGAACCGGTAGCCGGGGTGGGGCCCGGTGGGCGGCTCGGCCCGCGCGATCAGCGTCGCACCGCGCGCGGCCGGCAGCGAGGCGAGGAGCGGGTCGGCGGCCGTCGCGCCGGCGGGCTCCGGCAGGTACACGCGGGTGAAGAGGTGGCGGGTCAGGCCGCGGGCGAACACGCACAGGCTCAGGTAGGGGGCGTTCTCGCCGCGCCGGCCCGGGCGCAGGGTGCGCACCGACCAGTGGCCGTCGGCGTCGGTCGGCACGCGGCCGAAGCCGGTGAAGCACCCGGTCGGGCCGCCGGCCCGGGGGTCCGGGCACGGCGGGCCGCCGGCGGTGGGCGGTGAGCCGTCCGGCCCCGGGCCCCACACCTCGACCAGGGCGTCGGGGACGGGCTCGCCCGCGCCGTCGAGCACCCGGCCGTGGACGGTGATGGTGTCGGGGTGGCCGGCCGGCGCGACGTCCCCGCCGCCGGGGAAGGGCAGCGCGTACCCGTGGAAGGGCCCTATCGTCTGGGACGGTGTGGGCCCCGGGCCGCTCATCGCCCGGTCCAGGTGGCGGCGGGACCGTCGAGGACGATGTCCCAGCGGTAGCCGAGGGACCACCCGGGCGCCGACAGGCCGGGGTCGTACGCGGCGATCAGGCGCCGGCGCGCGGTGTCGTCGGGGACGGAGTGCAGGACCGGGTCGTACCGCAGCAGCGGGTCGCCGGGGAAGTACATCTGCGTCACCAGCCGCTGGGTGAACGCGCTGCCGAAGACCGAGAAGTGCAGGTGGGCGGGGCGCCAGGCGTTGATGTGATTGCGCCACGGGTAGGCGCCGGGCCTGATGGTGGTGAAGGTCCAGCCGCCGTCGTCGCCGGTCAGGGTGCGGCCCGTGCCGGTGAAGTTGGGGTCCAGGGGGGCCGGGTGCCGGTCGTCGCGGTGGGCGTAGCGGCCCGCCGCGTTGGCCTGCCAGAGCTCGACGAGCTGGCCGGATACGGGGCGGCCGCGGCGGTCCAGGAGGCGGCCGGTGACGGTGACACGCTCGCCCAGCGGTTCGCCGCCGTGCCGGCGCGTGAGGTCGTTGCCGAGTCCGGCCGGGCCGCTCTCGCCGAAGACGGGCGCGGTGAGCTCGACGGCCTCCGGGTCCCGGCCGATGTCCACGGCGACGAGCGGCTGGCGGGGGTGGCGCAGCCGGGTGGAGCGGTACGGCGGGTAGTCGCGCAGCGGCTGGTGGGTGCGCGGCGCGCCGGCGGCGACGGCCCGCTCGTAGGCGTCACGGGCCTCGGCGATCCGGCGGTCGATGTCGGGCTGGGTCGGGGGCTGGGTCGGTGCCATGGGGACGGCGGGCTCCCTCGGTCGCGGCGCGGGCTGGGGGCGGTGCGGTGGGACGCGTGGCGCCGGTCCGTCCGGGCGTACGGGTGGCGGGGTGGTCGACGGGGAGCGGGTGGGCCGGATCCGGTCCTGGACGCGCCGCGCCGGAGGGCCGCTCCGGTGTGCGGACCCGCGCGGCGGTCTTCGCGGCGACCTCGCCGGCGGACACGCCGGGCGCCGTCTCGACCAGCACCAGGCCGGTCCCCGTCACGTCGAGCACGCCGAGGTCGGTGATGATCCGGTGGACACAGGCCCGGCCGGTGAGCGGCAGGGTGCACTCCTCGACGATCTTCGGGGAGCCGTCCCTGGTGGTGTGGGTCATGGTGACGACGACCCGGCGGGCGCCGTGCGCCAGGTCCATGGCTCCGCCGATGCCGGTGATGAGCTTGCCGGGGACGGCCCAGTTGGCGAGGTCGCCGGTGGCGGAGACCTGCATGGCGCCGAGGACGGCGACGTCGATGTGGCCGCCGCGGATCATGCCGAAGGAGAGGGCCGAGTCGAAGAAGGCGGCGCCGGGCAGGACCGTGACGGTCTCCTTGCCCGCGTTGATCAGATCGGGGTCGACCTCGTCCTCGTACGGGTAGGGGCCGGTGCCCAGGATGCCGTTCTCGGAGTGGAGCACGACCCGGGCGCCGGCGGGGAGGTGGCCGGGGACGAGGGTGGGCAGGCCGATGCCGAGATTGACGTACTGGCCGTCGTGGAGTTCGGCCGCCGCGCGGGCGGCCAGTTCGTCGCGGGTCCAGGCCATCTAGCCGCGCACCGTCCTGTTCTCGATCCCCTTGTCGGCCGCCTGCTGCGGGGTGAGGGGCACCACGCGCTGGACGAAGACTCCCGGCAGGTGGACGTGGTCGGGGTCGATCCCGCCCGGCTCGACGAGCTCCTCGACCTCGGCGACGGTGACGCGTCCGGCCATGGCGGCGAGCGGGTTGAAGTTGCGGGCGGACCGGCTGAAGACCAGGTTGCCGTGGCGGTCTCCCCGCGCGGCCCGTACCAGTGCGAAGTCGGTGCGGATGCCGTGTTCCAGGACGTGCGGTACGCCGTCGAAGTCCCGGATCTCCTTGGGCGGAGAGGCGACGGCCACCCCGCCGTTCCCGTCGTACCGCCAGGGCAGGCCGCCGTCGGCGACCTGCGTGCCGACACCGGCCGGGGTGTAGAAGGCGGGGATGCCGGAGCCGCCCGCGCGCAGCCGTTCGGCGAGGGTGCCCTGCGGGATCAGCTCGACCTCCAGGTGCCCGGCGAGGTACTGGCGGGCGAACTCCTCGTTCGCGCCGATGTACGAGCCGGTGACGCGGGCGATCCGGCCGGCGGCGAGCAGGACGACGAGGCCGGAGCCCAGTGCCCCGCAGTTGTTGGAGACCACGCTGATGCCACGGACCCCGGTGGCGTGCACGGCCCGGACGAGCGTGTCGGGCACGCCGCTGAGTCCGAAGCCGCCGACCGCGAACGAGGCGCCGTCGTGCACGTCGGCCACCGCCCGCGCGGCCGTGGGCACCACCTTGTCCATCGCCGGCCCCGCCTCTCCCGCTGCCCGGCACATCGCTCAGTGCACTGACGGAATCGCCTCGAGTCGCCAGCGTGGCAGCGGGTCCGGGACCGGTCAAGACCCTCCGGGCCGGGGACGTACCGTGCGAGACTGGCCCGGCACGACCGGCACCGGACCACCGGGAAAGGGGAACCGCCGTGCCCGCGCTCGACCTCAGCGGCCACCCGGGCCATCTGGCCCGGCGCCTCCAGCAGGCGCACACCCTGCTGTGGCACACGATCGTCTCGGAGGAGGTCACCTCCCCGCAGTTCGCCGTGCTCAACGCGCTGGTCGACGAGGAGGGACTCGACCAGCGCACCGTCGGCGAGCGGGTCCGGCTCGACCGCTCCACCGTCGCCGAGGTGGTCAGCCGCCTGGCCGGCCGGGGTCTGGTCGACAAGGTGCGCGACCCCCGGGACGGCCGCCGCTCCGCCCTGCGCATCACCGACGAGGGCAGACGCGTGCACCACGGGCTCGCGGTCCGCACGGCCCGGATGAACCGGGTCTTCCTCACCCCGCTGGATCCGGCGGAGCGGACCGTCTTCCTGGAGCTGCTGCGCCGGGTGGCGAACGCCGCCGAGGAGCTGCGCGAACCGGCCCGGCACGGTCCGCCGGACGCCCTCGGCCACCGGCGCACCGGCGCGGCCTGATCCGGGTCGCCGCCCCGCTCGGCCACTCGGCGGACGTCTCCCCGCACGGAAGGAGCCGCGATGCGCGTCGCGCTGTTCGTCACCTGCGTCAACGACGCCGTGTACCCCGCCACCGGTGTCGCCACCGTCACCCTCCTCGAACGCCTGGGCGTCGAGGTGGACTTCCCGGCCGGGCAGACCTGTTGCGGCCAGCCGCAGTACAACACCGGCTACCGGCGGGAGGCACGGACCCTGGTACGCCGGACGGCACAGGCCTTCGAGGGCCACTCCTGCGTCGTGACCCCCTCGGCCTCGTGCGCGGCGATGGTGCGGGACGGCTATCCGCGGCTCGGTGAACGGGCGCTGGGCCCGCGGGTGTACGAGCTGACCGAGTTCCTGGTCGACGTCCTGGGCGTGACGGACGTGGGCGCGTACTACCCCCACACCGTCACCTACCACCCCTCGTGCCACGGCCTGCGGGTGCTGGGCCTGGGCGACCGGCCGCGCAGGCTGCTGGCGGCCGTCGAGGGCCTGGAGCTGGTGGAGCTGCCCGGTGCGCGGGAGTGCTGCGGCTTCGGGGGGACCTTCGCGGTGAAGAACGCGGCGGTGTCCGTGGCGATGGGCCGCGACAAGGCGCACGCCGCGGCCCGGACCGGTGCCGAGGTGCTGTGCGCGGCGGACAACTCCTGCCTGATGCACATCGGCGGTGTCCTGCGGCGGCAGGGGGCCGGGACGCGGGTGGCGCACATCGCCGAGATCCTGGCGAGCACGAGGGAGGAACCCCTGCGATGAGCGGGCGGACATTCATCGGGATGCCGGCCTTCCCGGAGGCCGCCGCCCGCGCGGTGGGCGACGAGCGGCTGCGGGCGAATCTGCGGCACGCCACCCGCACCATCCGCGACAAGCGGGCCGCCGCGGTGGCCGAGCTGGACGACTGGGCGCTGCTCAGGCGGGCGGGCAAGGAGATCAAGGACCGTGCGCTGCGCCATCTGGACACCTACCTGCTCCGGTTGGAGGAGCGGGTCACGGCGGCGGGCGGCGTGGTGCACTGGGCCGTCGACGCCGCGGAGGCCAACCGCGTCGTCACCGGGCTGGTGCGGGCGACCGGTGAACGGGAGGTCGTGAAGGTCAAGTCGATGGCGACGCAGGAGATCGGCCTCAACGAGGCCCTGGCGGCCGAGGGCATCACCGCGTACGAGACGGATCTCGCGGAACTGATCGTGCAGCTGGGCGAGGACCGCCCGTCGCACATCCTCGTCCCGGCCATCCACCGCAACCGGGGCGAGATCCGGGACATCTTCCGTGCCCGCATGGCCGACTGGGGCCGCCCGGCGCCCGACGGCCTGACCGACTCGCCCGCCGAGCTGGCCGAGGCGGCCCGGCTGCACCTGCGGGAGAAGTTCCTGCGGGCGAAGGTGGGCGTCTCGGGGGCCAACTTCATGGTGGCCGAGACCGGCACGCTCGTGGTGGTCGAGTCGGAGGGCAACGGGCGGATGTGCCTGACCCTCCCGGAGACGCTGATCTCGGTCGTCGGCATCGAGAAGGTGGTGCCGTCCTGGCGGGACCTGGAGGTGTTCCTCCAGACACTCCCCCGGTCGTCCACCGCCGAGCGGATGAACCCGTACACCTCGATGTGGACCGGGACCACGGACGCGGACGGGCCGAGCGCCTTCCACCTCGTGCTGCTGGACAACGGACGCACGGCCGCGCTCGCCGACGAGGTGGGCCGGCAGGCGCTGCGCTGCATCCGCTGCTCGGCGTGCCTGAACGTCTGTCCGGTGTACGAGCGGGCCGGCGGTCACGCCTACGGCTCGGTGTACCCCGGCCCCATCGGCGCGATCCTCACCCCACTGCTGCGCGGCACCACCAGCGCCCTCGACGCCTCGCTGCCGTACGCCTCCTCGCTGTGCGGGGCGTGTTACGAGGTGTGCCCGGTGGCCATCGACATTCCCGAGGTCCTCGTGCACCTCCGCGAGCGGGTCGCCGGCCAGGGCGGACACCGGCGCGAGAGCGCGGCCGTCAGGGCGGCCACCTGGCTGCTGGACCATCCCCGGGCGCTGGCCGCCGCCGAGCGTCTCGCCGTCCGGACCCGGCGGGCCCACCCGGCCAGGCCGCCGGGCAGCGGCGCGTGGACCGGGGGCCGGGATCTGCCGGAGCTGCCCGAGCGGTCCTTCCGCGACTGGTGGGCGGAGCACCGCACATGACGTCCCGTGACCTGATCCTCGCCAGGATCCGCGGGGCGGTCGCGACCGCCCCCGAGGCCCCAGAACCCTCCCGCGGCTACCGTGCCGCCCACGCGCCCGACGACCCGGCCGCCCTGCTGGACCTCCTCCACCGCAACCTGGCCGACCACCGGGCCCGCGTCCACCGCGCCGCGGAGCGGCGAGTGCCGGCGCTGATCGCCGCGTTGCTCGACCGGCACGGCGCGCGCGGCGTCGTGGTGCCGCCCGGTCTGCCGGCCGCCTGGCTGCCGGCCACCGGTGCCGAGCCGTGCCACGACGACGGTGACCTCTCCCCCCACCGGCTGGACGCCGCCGGCGCCGTGGTCACCGGGTGCGCCCTGGCCGTCGCCGAGACCGGCACGATCGTCCTGGACGCCGGCCCCGGGCAGGGACGGCGCGCCCTCACCCTCGTACCGGACCTGCACATCTGTGTGGTGCGGGCGCCCGAGCAGGTGGTGGCGTCACTGCCGTACGCCCTGCCGCGCCTGGACCCCACCCGTCCCCTGACGTGGATCTCGGGGCCGTCGGCGACCAGTGACATCGAACTCGACCGCGTCGAGGGCGTCCACGGCCCGCGGACCCTCGAAGTGGTGCTGGTGACCGGGCCGGAAGAACGGTGATCCGGCGCGGCGGGCATTCCCTGGGGCATTTCATGGCGCCGCTTCCGGTGAAATCGGTCATGGCGCGGAAAGAGCGTATTTTCCGGCACGGCCGCCATGACGTCGCGCCACAGCCCTTTCGCGGTCGGCGCACCATTCACCGAATCCGTGCGGTGAATCTGCACATCGCCGGTACAGGCCTCACAGCGTCTCCTCCGGTTCCCTCTCCGCCACCCTCTCCCACCTGGGCGTTACTAGAGGAATGCCCCCTTCCGCATCGATCGGTGACCGAGTCGCCGGAATGCGGGCGCCGGGGCGTGTGAAGGACCTGGCACCAAGTCATGGACGCGTATGCACATCGACGTGGCCGGACACCCGGGTCCGGCCGGACCGGTGGTCGCCGGATTGGCTGAGCAACACGCCCGCGTGTTTTGATCCTTCGCACCGCATCGAGCCGCACAAAGGCTTGTTGCGCGGTCATTTCGAGTTGTCCGTGTGGAAGGGAACCACCTCATGAACGCCGCCCAGATCCAGACCCAGGAAATCTCCGACGCCGACCTCGACAACGTCTCCGGCGGCCTGCACAGCGCCGTCGTGGGCGGCGTGGCCGCCGGCGCGACCGCCACCCTGGACTCCGTCGCCCCGGTCTCCGGCGTGGCCACCTCCGCCGTCGGCGCCGTCGAGTCGTTCGCCGGCCTCAACACGTCGGCCGTCACCGGCTTCGTCGCCGGTCTCTGAGACCTCCGCGCGTGAGCCCCGGGACCTCCCCTGTTCCGGGGCTCCGCGCCGAGCGCGCCGTTCGCCGTAGTGGTCACCGTGCCGGTCCCGTTCGCTCCCCGATCCGGACAGGCGCAGTCGAGGGAAGAGTGACGTGCAGTTCCGCCAGAAGGCCCTCTCCAAGCTGCGATCGCCCGAGGAGATCGACCTGCCGGTGCGCCTCGCCCGGCCGCGGGGTCCGCTCGTACTGGCCGTCACCGTCGTCGCCATGGCCGCCGCCGCCGTCTGGGCCGTGACCGGCACCGTCTCCTCCACGCTGGGCGCGCCCGGCGTCCTCACCCACGCCCAGGGCAGCTACGTGCTGCAGAGCCCGGTCGCCGGCCAGGTCACCGGCGTGCTCGCCGAGGAGGGCGACCGGGTGGCCGCCGGCGCGCCCCTGGTGACGGTCCGCACCGCGAAGGGCCCCACCCTCCTGCGCGCCCTGTCCGCCGGCCGCCTGACCGCCCTGGCCGCCGCCACCGGTTCGGTGGTCACCCCCGGTGCGGACGTGGCGGCCGTGGAGCGGGTCGGTGAGAAGGACGACCCGCTGATGGCCGTGGTGTACGTGCCGGCCGACCGCGGCCCGGCCGTGCCCGTGGGCGCCCCGGTGGACCTCACCGTCCAGTCCGTACCGGTGCGGCGGTACGGCGTGCTGCGCGGCCGGGTGCAGGCCGTCGGCCGCACCGCGCAGACCCGCCGGCACATCGCCGCCTTCCTCGGCAGCGACCATCTGGCCGAGCAGTTCTCGCGGCAGGGCCAGCCGGTCGCCGTCCTGGTGCGGCTCGAACCCGCGCCGGGAGGCCGGACCGGGTACGCCTGGTCCGCCTCGGACGGCCCGCCGTACCGGCTCGACTCGATGACTCCCGTCACCGCCTCCGTCCACCTCGCCGACCAGCACCCGATCGATTGGCTGTTCCCGTGACCGTGACCGTGACCAGCGGCCGGCGCCGGACCCAGCGGCGCGCGCCGGGCTCCCGCAGGGCCCCGAAGGCCCAGAGGGCCTCGCAGGCCCCGGACCCCCAAAGGGCCCCGCGCTCCCGGAAGGCCCCCGGGCCCAAGCGGCGCAAGGCCGTCCGTACCCCCACCGTCCTCCAGATGGAGGCGGTGGAGTGCGGCGCCGCCTGCCTGGCCATGGTGCTGGCCCACTACGGACGCCATGTGCCGCTGGAGGAGCTGCGCATCGCCTGCGGAGTCTCCCGCGACGGTTCGCGGGCCGGCAACCTGCTGCGGGCGGCGCGGAGTTACGGCCTGCGCGCCAGGGGCATGCAGATGGAACCGGCCGCACTCGCCGGGGTGCAGCCGCCGGCCGTCCTCTTCTGGGAGTTCAACCACTACGTCGTGCACGACGGCATGGGACGGCGGCTGGGCCGCCGTGGCGTCCACATCAACGACCCGGCCGCCGGGCGGCGTTTCGTACCGATGGAGGACTTCGACACCAGCTTCACCGGTGTCGCCCTGCTGTTCGAACCCACCGCCGCCTTCCACCGGGGCGGCCGCAGGCCGGGCGTCCTCGGCGCCGTGCCCGCGCGGCTGCGCGGCACCACCGGCACCCTGCTGGTGGCACTGCTCGCCAGTCTGCTGCTGGTCGCGGTCGGCGCGGCGGTACCGGCGCTGAGCCGCACGTTCATCGACATGTTCCTGATCGGCGGCCAGTCCTCGGTGCTGGGCCCGCTGTTCGCCGCCATGGCCGCGATGGTCGTCCTCACCGCCGTGCTGACCGGCCTGCAACAGGCGAACCTGCTGCACGGACGGCTGATCTCGTCCACCCTGTCCAGTGCCCGCTTCCTGCGCCATCTGATGCGGCTGCCGGTGACGTTCTTCGCCCAGCGCAGTCCCGCCGACCTGGTCCAGCGGCTCCAGTCCAACGACGCGGTGGCCGAGACCCTCGCGCGCGACCTGGCCGCCGCTGGCGTGGACGGCGTCGTCGTCGTCCTGTACGCGCTGCTGCTGTGGACGTACGACCCGCAACTGACGGTCGTGGGCGTGGGGATCGCGCTGCTCAACGTGGTGGCGATGCGGCTGGTCGTCCGCCTGCGGGCGACCCACACCCAGAAGCTCCGGGCGGACTCCGCCCGGCTGACGAACACGTCGTACACCGGCCTCCAGCTGATCGAGACCATGAAGGCCACCGGCGGCGAGAACGGGTACTTCCGCCGCTGGGCCGGCCAGCACGCGGCGACGCTCGAGGACCAGCAGCGCCTGGGTGTGCCCAGCGCCGCCCTGGCGGTCGTGGCACCGACGCTGGCGACGCTGAACAGCGCGCTGATCCTGTGGATCGGCGGACTGCGCGCGGTCGAGGGCCACATCTCCATCGGCCTGCTCGTGGCCTTCCAGGCCCTGGTGACCCGCTTCACCTCGCCCATCACCCGGCTGAACGCGGTGGCGGGCCGGATCCAGGACTTCGCCGCCGACGTCGCCCGGTTGCGGGACGTCGAGAACTTCCCCGCCGACTCGCTGTACGCCCGCCCGGAGCACGACCCGGGCACCCGCCGACTCAAGGGCCATGTGGAGCTCGTGGACGTCACGTTCGGTTACAGCCCGCTGGACGAGCCGCTGCTCAAGGGCTTCTCACTGACGGTGGGCCCGGGCCGGCAGGTGGCGCTGGTCGGCGGCTCGGGCAGCGGCAAGTCCACCGTCTCCCGGCTGGTCGCCGGTCTGTACACCCCGTGGGAGGGCTCGATCCGCGTCGACGGGCAACGCCTGGCGGACATCCCGCGCGCCACTCTGGCCGCCTCCGTCTCCTTCGTGGACCAGGACATCTTCCTCTTCGAGGGCACGGTCCGGGACAACGTGACGCTGTGGGACCCCTCCATACCCGACGAGGCGGTCGTCGACGCCCTGAGGGACGCCGCGCTCCACGAGGACGTCGTCGCCCGGCGGCCGGGCGGCATCCACAGCCGGGTGGAACAGGACGGCCGGAACTTCTCGGGCGGGCAGCGGCAGCGGCTGGAGATCGCGCGGGCGCTGGTACGGCGGCCCAGCGTCCTCGTCCTCGACGAGGTGACGAGCGCGCTGGACGCGCGCACCGAGCAGGTCGTCATGGACGGCCTGCGGCGGCGCGGCTGCGCGTGCGTCGTCATCGCCCACCGGCTCTCCACGGTGCGCGACAGCGACGAGATCGTCGTCCTGGACCACGGCTCGGTGGTCGAACGCGGCCGGCACGAGGACCTGGTCGCCGCCGGCGGCGCGTACGCCGCGCTGGTCAGGGAGCGCTGAGGTGGCGCATCCGGTGGTGGAACAGGGCGGGCCGGACGCGGTGGCCCACGCCCTGGGCGGCCTGGGAACGCCCGTCGACTGCGCCGGTCCGAGCAGCGTGGCGCTGGAGGGGCCGCAGGTGCTCTGGCTGGTGGCGGCCGGCGGCCTGGACCTGTTCGCGGTGGACGCCGCCGAACAGGGGCACTGGCACTTCCTGGGACGCCTGGACGCGGGCAGCCTGCTGCTGGGCCCGGTGGAGGGGCCGCGGCACACCCTGGTGGGCAGGCCGACGCGGGACTGCCGGCTGCGCCGGATCGGGCTGCGCGAGCCGTACGGCCCCGCCCACCAGGAGGCACCAGCCCTGGAGCGGGCCTTCGCGCTCGGTACGGCGCGCAGCCTGGGGGTGCTGTTCGAGGCTCCGCTGGACGGCCGGGCGGCCACCGGCGGGGTGGTGGCCGACGACGACATGCTGTGGATGCGGGTACCCCCCGGCAGCGTCCGGTACGGCCCCGCGCATGGCCCGGAGGCGGCGGACCTGCTGGTCGACGGCGCGCTCTGGCAGGAGCTGGTCGACCAGCAGTACCGGCTGCTGACCGCCGTCGACCGGTGGATCGAGCGGCTGGAGCGGGTGCACCAGGACCGGGCGGCGGCCGGTATCCGGGCGGGCGAGGCGGTCCGCGCCCGGGCCGACCGGGCACTCCTCGCCTCCATCGGCACCGGCGGCCCGGGTTCCGGCGGGTCGGCGCGGGGCGGGTCCGCGACGCGCGCCCCCGCGGTGGACGCCGACGCCACGTTCGCGGTCTGCCGGCAGGTCGCCCGGGCGGCCGGGATCACCCTCACCGGGCCGCCCGGAGCCGCCGCCGGAAGCGCCGGGAGCGCCACGAGCGCCGTCACCGGCGCCGGTGACGAACGACTCGACGCGGTCGAACGGATCGCGCTGGCCTCGCGGGTCCGTACCCGCGCGGTGCGGCTCGACGGGCGGTGGTGGCGCACCGACACCGGGCCGCTGGTGGGGCACTGGGCCAAGTCGGGGGCGCCGGTGGCGCTGCTGTGGCGCCGGGGCCGGTACGAGGCGGTGAATCCCGCGTCGGGGCTGCGGCTCCGGATCGGCGCGCGGACCGCCGCCGAACTGGAGCCGCGTGGCGTGATGTTCTACCGCCCACTGCCCGAGGGGCCCATGTCCCCGTGGCGGCTGCTGCGCTTCGGTCTGCGCGGCTCCGCCGGTGACGTGCGGCGGTTGCTCCTGGCCGGCCTGGTGACGGTCTGTCTGGGCGCGCTGGTGCCGATCGCGACCGGGAAGGTGCTCGGCGAGTACGTGCCGGCGGCCGAGCGGAGCCTCATCACACAGGTGTCGCTGGCCGTGGTGGTCACCGGCGTCGTGTCGGCCGCGTTCATGCTGACGCAGAACCTCACCGTGCTGCGGATGGAGGGGAGGATCGAGGGCGTGCTGCAACCCGCCGTGTGGGACCGGCTGCTGCGACTGCCGACGAGTTTCTTCGCCGAGCGTTCCACCGGGGAGCTGGCCAGTGCCGCGATGGGGGTCAGCGCGATCCGCCGGCTGCTGACCGGGGTGGGCCCGGTCGCCGTACAGGCGGCCACGGTCGGGGCGGTGAACGTCGTCCTGCTGTTCTGCCACAGCGTGCCGCTGGCACTCGCCGCGATCGCCGTGCTGGCCGTCGTGTCCGCCGTGTTCCTGGGGCTCGGCCTGTGGCAGGTGCGCTGGCAGCGGCGGCTGGTCGAGCTCGGCAACAAGCTCAACAACCAGGCGTTCCAGACCTTGCGCGGGCTGCCCAAGCTGCGGGTCGCGGCGGCGGAGAGCTTCGCGTACGCGGCCTGGGCCCGGGAGTTCGCCCGCTCCCGGGAACTCCAGCGGCGGGCGGGCCGCATCCGCAACGCGACCACCGTGCTGGACGCCGTGTACCTGCCGCTCTGCTCGCTCATCATGTTCGTGCTCCTGGCGGGGCCCGCCCGGGGCAGCATGTCGGCCGGGGCGTTCCTGACCTTCTCGACGTCCGTGACGATGCTGCTGACCTCGGTCACCCAGCTCACCGGGGCGCTGGTCTCGGCCGCCGCCGCGCTGCCGCTGTTCGAGCAGATCAGGCCGGTGCTGGACGAGTCCCCGGAGGTGCGCGCCACCGGCACGCCGCCCGGCGCCCTGTCGGGCGCGGTCGAGGCCCGGAACCTGTCCTTCCGGTACACCGATGACGGTCCCCTGGTCCTGGACGACGTCTCCTTCGAGATCCGTCCGGGCGAGTTCGTGGCGGTCGTGGGGCCGAGCGGCTGCGGCAAGTCGACGCTGCTGCGGCTGTTGATCGGCTTCGACCGGCCGGTGGCGGGCAGCGTCCTGTACGACGGCCAGGACCTGGCAGCGCTGGACCAGGCCGCCGTCCGCCGGCAGTGCGGAGTGGTGCTGCAGAACGCGCGGCCGCTCACCGGTTCGATCCTGGAGTGCGTCCGCGGCGCCGAGCCCCGCTCCGAGGAGGAGGTCTGGGCGGCGGTGGAGATGGCCGGTCTTGCCGAGGACATCAGACGCATGCCGATGGGCCTGCACACGATGATCTCCGGCGGCGGCGCGATCTCGGGCGGCCAGCGGCAGCGCCTCATGATCGCCCAGGCGCTCGTC
Organism: Streptomyces sp. NPDC050856; assembly: GCF_040653855.1. Taxonomy (NCBI): domain Bacteria; kingdom Bacillati; phylum Actinomycetota; class Actinomycetes; order Kitasatosporales; family Streptomycetaceae; genus Streptomyces; species Streptomyces sp. NPDC050856. Next base: position 79,557 of record NZ_JBFAGV010000005.1, read on the forward strand.
CGGCGGCCCCGGATCCTCTTCCTCGACGAGGCCACCAGCGCCCTGGACAACGAGACGCAGCGCACCGTCATCGATTCCACCCGCGCACTCGACGCCAGCCGCCTGGTGATCGCCCACCGCCTGTCCACCGTGCTGGACGCCGACCGGGTGATCGTCATGTCGGCCGGCCGCGTCGTGGAGCAGGGCCCCCCGGCCGCCCTGCTCGCCGACCCCTCGGGGCACCTCCATGAGCTGGTACGCCGCCAAATGCACTGATGAGGTACCGCTCGAAAGGGTGGCCTTCGCCGTACGAGGCACTGTGCGACCGGCCGACGTGGAACCCCTGTCTGCGGACACCGCCCGGAAGGACCGGGCGGCGCTTCCCCGGAGGAACACATGCTCAAGAAGGCCCTCGCCTGCGCGGCTCTGATCGCGGCCGCCACGGCTCTCGGCATCGCCCCGGCCGCCGCGGACAGCAAGGACGACATGTGCGGCTGCGACCACGGCAAGTTCCACGCGACCGACTGGAACAAGGGCAAGTCCTTCAGGCTGGAGCAGGACGGCGGCTCGTTCATCGCGAGCAACGCGTACAACCAGGGCGGCGTCGTCGGCGCGTCCTGGTAGGGCGCACCACCTCGGGAGCCGTCAGGAGCGAACCACCTCGCCCCTGACGGCTCCCGCGCGTACCACCCGGCCCGGTGAGCGGCATGCCCGCTCACCGGGCTCGTCGCGTTCGGCACCGGACACGCGCTGACGCGGGTGGGCCGGGACGGGGCATGGGCGAGGCGGCCAGGGGCCGGACGCACCGGGAGCGTCCCGGCGGCCGGAGGGGCGGCGAGGCGGGTGCCGGCCGGCGCCGGGCGGGATACTGGCCCCGGCCGGAGGTCTCCCACGGCACCACCGAGGAGCCGTCCGCGCCCGTGCTACGTTGTTCCATGGAACTGAGGAGGAAGACCCTGTGAGTGGTGACGGGACCAACGACGAGCTGTTCGAGCTGCTCGCCCGCGTCGGCAAGGCCCTGGGCAACGGCACCCGGCTGCGGCTGATCGAGCTCCTCGCCCAGGGCCCCCGCGGCGTGATCGAACTCGCCGAGGCGGCGGGGCTGAACCTCACCACCGCGTCGGCGCACCTCCAGACCCTCAAGCGCGCCGGCCTGGTCGCCACCAGCCGCTCCGGCACCACCATCCGCTACCGCCTGGCCGACACCGACGTGATGGCGCTCTTCGGGCAGCTCCGCCATGTCGCCGCCAGCCACCTCGCCGACTTCGAGACCGTCGCCCGGCGCCACCTCGGACCCGACGACACCGAGCACATCGGCCGGGAGGAACTGCTCCACCGCGCCTCCGCCGGCGATGTCGTCGTCCTGGACGTCCGCCCGCCCCACGAGTACGCCGTCGGCCACATCCCGGGCGCCATCTCCATCCCCTTGGACGAGCTGCCCGCCCGCCTCGACGAACTGCCCACCGACACCGACATCGTCGCGTACTGCCGGAGCAGTTACTGCGTGTTCTCGCACGACGCCGTGCGCATCCTGACCGCCGCCGGGCGCCGTGCCGTCCGCCTCAGCGACGGTGTCCTCGAATGGCGCCAGTCCGGGCAACCGCTCCTGGCGTCGGCGGCATAGACCAGACCCGGAACCACCCGCACCCGGACGGCCGGCGACGGCTGGACGCACAACAGGAAGAGGGATCGTTGCCCAACACCGTGAACGTTACCGACGACACCTTCGAACAGGATGTGCTCAAGAGCGACAAGACGGTCGTCGTGGCATTCTGGGCCACGTGGTGCGGCCCGTGCAGGATGTTCGCGCCGATACTCGACGAGGTCGCCGGCGAGAACAAGGACACCATCACCGTCGCCCGCGTGGACATCGACGCCAACCCCCGTTCGGCGATCAACTACCACGTGATGGGTGTGCCGACGACGATCGTGTTCCGCGACGGCAAGCCGGTCAAGCAGATGGTCGGCGCGCGGCCCAAGAACGCACTGGTCCGCGAGTTGTCGCAGTTCCTCGGGTAGCGGCGCCGGCCCGCCCGCAGGACGGCCGGAACCGAACCGTGGCGCGCCCCCTGGCCGCCCAGGATCCGTCCCCCGGCGCCGAGCGGACGCGGCGCGCGCCTCGTGGAATCCGATGAGGTCGGTCAGATCGAAGTCGGTGTGGTTCGCGCCGGTGTGCCGTCCCCGCGCACACCGCCGCCGCCACGCCCCACGCGGTGCGGCACGCGCGGTGCGCCGCGCGTGTCCGCCGCCGGCCCGCCTCGCACCTCCGGTCCCGCGGCGGACCGACCGGTCGGGTGGGTGGGACAGGTGGGCGCCGGCCCGACCGCCCGCCTTCGGCCGGTTGCCCGGAAAACAGAAAGACCCCAGATGAACTGGGGTCTTCGCTGGTGTCCGAGGGGGGACTTGAACCCCCACGCCCGATAAAGGGCACTAGCACCTCAAGCTAGCGCGTCTGCCATTCCGCCACCCGGACCAGGTGTCTTCCGCCCCGGGTGTTCCCCGCGGCGACATGGACAACTCTACCAGGGGTTCCAGGTGCCCTTCACTCGTATATCCCGTGGTCAGGCGGGTGCGGGAGGGCAATGGAGAGGCGGTGCGGAGCGTCGCCGCACCGGTACGGACGGTATGGGACGGGATGGCCGGGGAGCCCGCGGCGGACGCCGGGCCCGGGACGCGTCCCACCCCGGCCGCCGCGACGCCACGGGACGCCGCCCTCCTCGGCCCGGGACGCGAGCCCGGCAAGATCGGCGAGACACCCCCTAGGGGCAGCGTACGACCTGCCCCGCGTAGGAGAGGTTCCCGCCGAAGCCGAACAGCAGGGCGGGCGCGCCCGACGCCACCTCGCCGCGCTCGACCAGCTTGGACAGGGCCATGGGGATGGAGGCGGCCGAGGTGTTGCCGGACTCGGTCACATCGCGCGCGATCACCGCGTTGACGGCGCCGATCCGCCGCGCGAGCGGCTCGATGATGCGCAGGTTCGCCTGGTGCAGGACCACCGCGGCCAGGTCCTCGGGCGCGACACCGGCCCGCTCGCACACCCGGCGGGCGATGGGCGGCAGCGTGGTGGTCGCCCAGCGGTAGACCGCCTGGCCCTCCTGGGCGAAGCGCGGCGGGGTGCCCTCGATCCGGACGGCGTGCCCCATCTCGGGGACGGAGCCCCACAGGACGGGCCCGACACCGGCGTCCGGCGCGGCCTCGACGACCGCCGCGCCCGCGCCGTCACCGACGAGCACACAGGTGCTGCGGTCGGTCCAGTCGGCGATCCCGGTCATCTTGTCCGCCCCGATGACCAGGGCACGGGTCGCCGAGCCGGCCCGTACGGCGTGGTCGGCGGTGGCCAGCGCGTGGGTGAAGCCGGCGCACACCACGTTGAGGTCCATGGTCGCCGGGGACGCCATACCGAGCCGGGCGGCGACCCGGGCGGCGGTGTTCGGGGAACGGTCGATCGCGGTGGAGGTGGCCACCAGGACCAGGTCGACGTCGGCCGGGGCCAGCCCGGCGGCGGCGAGCGCCTTGCCGGCGGCGTGCGCGGCCATCTCGTCCACCGGCTCGTCGGGGCCCGCCATGTGCCGGGTCCTGATCCCCACCCGGCTGCGGATCCACTCGTCGCTGGTGTCGACCAGCGCGGCGAGGTCGTCGTTGGTGAGGATCTTGGCGGGCTGGTAATGCCCGAGCGCGGCGATACGAGTGCCCGTCATGCCCGGGACCCCCTTGGTGTGCTGGTGACTGCAGGAGCCCCCCAGTGTTGCCAGCGACTGGCGGGTAACCGGTGAGGTGAACCGACAGGATTCACGCCGTTCCCTTGGAGACTCCGCAACATGGCCGGTCCCCGCCCGGGGACGGCGCCCTCCGTCCGGCCCGGCGCGGGTGCGGGAGAATGGGCGGCGGGGCCGTCCGGCCGCCCCGCTTGCCGCGCCGAATCCGCGCGAACACCCCTATTTCAGGACTGGTGAGACATGGGACGGGTCACCGAGCGCCGCCGCGTCATCCGCATCCGCGACGGGGCCGTCACCGCCCGCCCCGACACGCTCGTCGCCGAGGAGCCGCTGGAGATCCGGCTGAACGGCAAGCCGCTGGCCATCACCATGCGCACACCGGGCGACGACTTCGCGTTGGCAACCGGGTTCCTGGTCAGCGAGGGCGTACTGGCGTCGGCGGCCGACGTGCGCAACGTCGTGTACTGCGCCGGGGCCCAGGACGACGGCACCAACACGTACAACGTGGTGGACGTGCGACTGGCACCGGGCGTCCCCGTCCCGGACATCACGCTGGAGCGGAACGTCTACACCACGTCGTCGTGCGGTCTGTGCGGCAAGGCGAGCCTCGACGCGGTACGCACCACCGCCCGCTTCCCGATCGCCGACACGCCCCCGCTGACCCTCAGCCCGGGACTGCTGGCCGACCTGCCCGGCCGACTGCGGGCGGCGCAGCGGGTGTTCGACCGGACGGGCGGCCTGCACGCCGCCGCGCTCTTCTCGGAACACGGCGAGCTGCTGGACGTACGGGAGGACGTCGGCCGCCACAACGCGGTGGACAAGCTCATCGGGCGCGCCCTGCGCGAGGATCTGCTCCCGCTGGACCGGGCGGTCCTGCTGGTGTCGGGGCGGGCGTCGTTCGAGCTGGCCCAGAAGGCGGTGATGGCCGGCATTCCGGTCCTGGCGGCGGTCTCGGCGCCGTCCTCGCTGGCCGTGGACCTGGCCGCCGAGGCCGGTCTGACTCTGGTCGGCTTCCTGCGCGGCCCGGACATGAACGTGTACACGGGCGAGCACCGCATCACCCTGGCGGACGCGGCGTCCCGGAGCTGACCCGGGCCTCGCTCACCGGGCCGGCGGATCGATCATCTGGAGCACGAGCGTCGCCGGCGGTTCGGCGATGCCCGGGCCGCCCGCCGCCACCCAGGCGAGGATGTCGTCCAGACAGTCGTCGTCGAGCGTCCAGCCGATCCAGGCCGCGCGGGCGCCCCGGCGGCGGCCCTCCGTGGAGGGCTGGACCACCACGACGTTGGCCTGCCCGCACGGGCCGAGGCAGTCGCTGGTGCGCACGGCGAGCCGGCCACCGGAGTCGGCGGCGGCCCGGCGCAGGCGCTGGAGCTGTCCGGCGTGGTCGGTGCCGGGGTGCTTGCGGGCGTCGCCGCAGCAGCAGCCCCGGCACACCACGAGCGAGCAGGGCCGGCTCGCCCCGGGCCGTATCCAGGTGGGGGTCACCGCGCGGCACCCGTGGTGCGGGCCGGGCCGGGGAGCACCAGGGCGCGGACGGTACGGCGGACGTCGAGTTCGGGCATGGCGCCACGTTAGCGGCCGGGATGATCCACGCCTTCGTTCGGGTCGGCGATCCGCCCCGACAGGCGGGCGAACGGCGCGGGTTCGGCCCCGTCGGCGGTGCGGGACGCGCCCGGCGGTCCGGCGCCACCCGGCCGGGCGGCGTCACCGGGAGGAGCCGTAGCCCAGCGGTGAGCGCCGTGTACGGATTTCGTGGAGATCGGCGACCCGCTGCTTACTCGGGAGTCAGTACCGCCGGTACGACTGCGCAGGTACCTGCCCCTGTGGCCAGGTCTCCGCCGTCTGACCTGTGGCGATGCCATACGTCCAGACTTCGTGGAGACCACCGCGCGGGCCTGGCGCGTGGGGTACCGTCACCCACCGCTGTGCGGAGCGCCACAAGGAGCAGGCCATTGCGCGAGTTCACTGTCCCACCCATGGCGACGGCTCCCCTGGTCGGCGGGCTGGCCGATTCCGTGTTCGAGCACGCCCGCAGCGACCCGCACCGCGTGGCGCTCGGCCGCAAGGACGCGACCGGCCGGTGGCGGGACGTCACGGCGCGGGAGTTCCGTGACGAGGTGCTGGCGCTGGCCCGGGGGCTGATCGCGCACGGCGTACGGTTCGGCGACCGGGTCGCGATCATGTCGCGGACGCGCTACGAGTGGACGCTGTTCGACTTCGCGCTGTGGACGGTCGGCGCGCAGCCGGTGCCGGTCTATCCCACCTCCTCCGCCGACCAGGTCCACTGGATGCTGCACGACGCCGGGGTGACGGCCTGTCTGGTGGAGCACGAGGACCACGCCATGACCGTCGGCTCGGTGGTCGACCGGCTGCCGCTGCTGAAACGGCTGTGGCAGTTGGACGCCGGTGCCGTCACCGAGCTGGTGGAGGCCGGGGCGCGGATCGACGAGGAGGTGGTGCAGCGGCACCGGCGGGCGGTGACCCCGGAATCGGTGGCGACGGTCATCTACACCTCCGGGACGACCGGCCGGCCCAAGGGGTGCGTGCTGACCCACGCCAACTTCATGTTCGAGGCGGACACCCTGACCAGCCGCTGGGAGCCGGTGTTCCGTTCCCGGCCGGGTGACGACGCCTCGACGCTGCTGTTCCTGCCGCTCGCGCACGTCTTCGGGCGGATGGTGCAGATCGCGGCCGTACGCGCCCGGGTCAAGCTGGGCCACCAGCCGGTGCTGTCGGCCAGCGCGCTCCTGCCCGACCTGGCCGCCTTCCGGCCCACCCTGGTCCTGGCCGTCCCGTACATCTTCGAGCGGATCCTGCGGGCGGCGCGGCGCTCGGCGGAGACGGACGGCAGGGCGGGCGCGTTCGACAAGGCCGTCGAGGTGGCCGTCCGGTACGCGGAGGCGCTGGAGCACAAGGCGTTCGGCCTGGGCCCCGGCCCGTCGGCGGCGCTGCGGGTGCAGCACCAGTTCTTCGACAGGGCCGTGTACGGCAGGGTGCGGGACGCGCTGGGCGGGCGGATGCGGCACGCCATGAGCGGCGGATCGAGCATGGACCGGCGCCTGGGGCTGTTCTTCGCCGGCGCCGGTATCACCGTGTACGAGGGGTACGGGCTGACCGAGTCGGCCGCCGCCGCCACCGCCAACCCGCCCGAGCGGACCCGGTACGGCACGGTCGGCCAGCCCGTCCCGGGGACGTCCGTGCACATCGCGGAGGACGGCGAGGTGTGGCTGCGCGGCCCACACGTCTTCTCCGGCTACCTGGGCGACCCGGCGGCCACCGGGTCGGTCCTGCGCGACGGCTGGCTGGCCACCGGTGACCTCGGCCGGCTGGACGAGGACGGCTATCTGACCATCACCGGGCGCAAGAAGGAGATCATCGTCACCTCCGGCGGCAAGAGCGTCTCCCCGGTGGGCCTGGAGGAGCGGGTACGGGCCCATCCGCTGGTGGCGCAGTGCATCGCCGTCGGCAACGACCGCCCGTACATCGCGGCGCTGGTCACCCTGGATCAGGAGGCGGTGGAGCACTGGCTGGCGATGCAGAACCGGCCCTCCCTGCCACCGGCCGAGCTGGTGCGCGACCCGGACCTGGAGGCCGAGATCCGCCGCGCGGTGATCGCCGCCAACAGCCTGGTGTCCCAGGCGGAGGCGATCCGGACCTTCCGGATCCTGGCCTTCCCCTTCACCGAGGAGTACGGGCTGCTGACGCCGTCGCTGAAACTCAAGCGCAAGGCGATCGAGGTGGCGTACGCGGCGGAGGTGGACGCCCTGTACCGGTGAGCCGTAGGGAATGACCTCGGAGTGCGGGGGTAGCAGGTGCGACGTGCGAGGCGAGTGACGCCTCACGGTGTGGAAGGAGACCCGTTGTGCTGATGGCTCACCCGGCGGTGCTGAAGAACCTGGTCGAGCAGTACGAGACGCTCCGGGTGCTGCACGCCGAAGAGGGTTCCCCCGAGGTGCGGCAGCGGATGAACGACATCGCCTACACCCTGTGCGTGTCCACCGGCACCAAGGACGTGGACGCCGCCCTCATCGCCGCCCGTCACCGGCTGCCCGGTGCCCGGCCCGAGGACGACTCCCTTCTCACCGCCTGATCCCGGCCGGTGTCACGGCCCCCTCTCCCCCGGGTCGTGGGGCGGCCGGGCACGGTAGATGTACGGCGCCGGGGTCTCCGTCCACCCGTGCGGTCGGTCGACCAGCGCCTCGACCAGCCCGTGGTCCGGGGACGCGCGGCAGGCCGGATCGGCACGGGTGGCGTCACCCGTCAGCGCGTGGGCCTGGCAGCGGCAGCCGGCGAAGTCGGCGGTGCGCGGCGCGCAGTCGCCACGGTTCGCGCCTCCACTCCTGGCCCCCGGTAGGCGTGGAACGCGGCCGAATCCCGCCGGATCCCACTCCAGTGTGTGGTCCTTGACGTTCGGCGCGCCGAGCCCGGGCAGGGTGGCGGCGGCCGGACACGGCAGCGCCGTGCCGTCCGGTGCGACGGTGAGGGAGCGCGCGCCCCAGCCGCCCACGCAGGGCCTGGCCGTCCAGTCCACGTGGTCGGGCACCACCCACACCACTTCCCGGCGTCCGGCCAGCCATTGGCGCCACCGTTCCACGGCGGCCCGCGCGCGGGCGACCTGCGTCCGGTCGGGCAGCAGCGCGTCGCGGTCGCGCCACGCCCGGCCATGGAACTGGACGTTGGCCGGCTCGATCCGTTCGGCGCCCCGGGCCAGGGCGAGTTCCACGAGGCCGTCGACGGCGTCCAGGCTGGCGTGGTCCGGTGCGGAACGGCGTTGAGGCCGAGCGGCAGCCGCGCCTCCCGTACGAGACGGGCGGCGCGCTCCTTGGCGGCGAACGCCCGCGCCCCGGCGAGGTGTTCGGCCGCCGCCGGGTCCGTGTGCCGCACATCGAGCTGAACGCCGCGGAACCCGGCCGCCACCAGGCCGTCCAGCCGCTGCCACTGGGAACAGCCCCCCCCCCGCCCGCCGCGGTGCCGAGCACCCGCAGCAGCATGGCGGGGGTCTACCGGTCGACGAGGAGGTAGCCGGTGACCTCCAGCGGAGTCTCGACGACCGTGTGGTCGGGGCTCTGCCGGACGTCGGTCCGCGGGCGGGCCGCTCCGGTGCGCCGTCCTGGGCCGTGGTGGTGTCCCGCAGGACGGGGCCTGCTTCCCTGAGAGGTGGGGTCGGGACTCGCTGGATGGTGCGCGATATGGGCATTGTCCGGGAATGCGTACGGGTATGTGATCGTTGACCATCGAAGTACCGAACCGACGACGTAAGGATCGACCGCTCGTGAGCAAGGTCCCCTCCATCACCCTCAACAACGGCGTCTCCATGCCGCAGCTCGGCTACGGCGTCTGGCAGGTGCCCGACGACGAGGCGGCGAAGGCGGTGGGCACGGCCCTGGAGGCCGGTTACCGCAGCATCGACACCGCAGCGATCTACGAGAACGAGAAGGGCACCGGCCAGGCCATCGCCGCCTCCGGGATCGCCCGCGACGAACTCTTCGTCACCACCAAGGTGTGGAACAGCGAGCAGGGTTACGACTCCACGCTGCGGGCCTTCGACGCGTCCCTGGGCAAGCTGGGGCTCGACCACGTCGACCTGTACCTGATCCACTGGCCGCTGCCCGACCGGGACCTGTACGTCGACACCTACAAGGCGCTGGAGAAGATCCACGCGGACGGCCGCGCCAGGGCGATCGGTGTCTCCAACTTCCTCCCCGCCCACCTGGAGCGCCTCCTGGAGGAGACGTCCGTGGTGCCGGCGCTCAACCAGATCGAGCTGCACCCGCAGCTCCAGCAGGCGCACGCCCGCTCCTTCCACGCCCAGCACGACATCGCCACCGAGGCGTGGTCGCCGCTGGGCCAGGGCAAGGGCCTGCTCGACGTACCGACCATCGTCGCGATCGCCCGCAAGCACGGTCGCACCCCGGCCCAGGTCGTACTGCGCTGGCACCTCCAGCTCGGCAACGTGGTGATCCCCAAGTCGGTCACCCCGTCCCGGATCCAGGAGAACATCGACGTCTTCGACTTCGAGCTGGACACCGACGACATGGCCGCCCTCGGGGCCCTGGACGAGGGCAAGCGCCTGGGCCCGGACCCGGCCACCTTCGACTACAGCTGACCGCCCGGCCCGGCGAACGGCGCGGCCACCGTCGACGGACGGGGGCCGCGCCGTCGTGTCGGCGCCGGCTCAGCGGCCCGCTGGCCGCGCCGGGACTACCGCTCGGCGGTCGCCGTCAGGCGGAAACCGGCCGTGGTCGCGTCCTGGCTCCAGCGGCGCAGGCCGGCCTTCTCCAGCACCCGGACCGAGGCCCGGTTCGACAGTTCCACCCGGGCGTGCACCGTGTGCACGCCCGGCGCGGTCAGGGCGTACTCCGCGAGCGCCCGGGTGGCCTCGGGGGCGTAGCCGCGGCCCCGCCGGGAGGGGACGATGCCGTAGCCGACCTCGACGCGGCCGTCAGTGGGCGGCCAGAACAGGCCGATGGAGCCGACCACCAGGCCGCTGGACCGTTCGACGACGAGGCGGTGGCCGAACCCGGCCGGCCCCTGCGGGTTCTCGCCGAGGATGCCGGCGATGACGCGGTCGCCCTCGGCGGGGAAGTCCTCCGCCCAGTGCGGCAGCCTCGCACCGTCGAGGACGGCGGTGAGATCGGCGGCGGACCACGGCCTCAGCACGAGGCGGTCAGTGGTCGGATCCGTACCGGTCGATGAGTAAGGGGACACGCGACACTCCTGGTCTTCGGAAGGGAGACCCGGGTCGCTGTCAACCTCGCGCGACCCGGACGTGGGCATGCTGATGAAGCGTCCGGCGGGCCATATTCATCGACCTCCCTCGTCCTGGTGCGTCGGTCGACCCTAGCAGCGTGTGACGGGCCGTCGGACGAGCGTTTCGCGCCGCTACCGCCTGCCGCCGCGGTCCCGCCGTGCGACGCTGCTGGGGCACGCCGCGACAGCGCGCGGCCGGTGGCGGCCGGCACGTCGGACACGGACACGGACACGTGGACACATGGACGCATGGAGGCCCCGGTGAGGTTCAACCCGGTCAGTCGGCGACTCTTCCTCCGGAGTGCCTCGGCGGCGGGACTCGCCGGAGCGATCGAGCACACGCCGGCGCACGGGGCGCCGACGGCCGGCGGCGACGACCGTGACCGCGCGGAAACCGCGACGGTGACCTACCGGGCGGTGACCGGTGGCTCGGTCACCGCCTCGCCGGCCGGGGACCTGCTGATCGCCGAGGTGCAGGGCATCCTGTGGCGGATCCCCGAACGCGGCGGCGAGGCGCTGCGGCTGACGGAGTGGGAACTGGAGCCGACCCGGCCGGCCATCTCGCCCGACGGTTCGGCGGTGGCGCTGTGCGCCTACGCGGGCGGCGGGTTCCACCTGTGGACCATGCGACCGGACGGCACCGGCCTGCGGCAGCTCACGGACGGCCCGTGGGACGACCGGGGCGTGGCCTGGTCCCCGGACGGGACGAGACTGGCGTTCTCCTCCGACCGCGGCGGCGATCCGGTGGCGGGCAGCTCCTGCGGGATCTGGACCCTCCGCCTGGCCGACGGCCGGCTGGACCGGCTGACCGGCGACGGGGCGCCGGGCGGCCCCTTCGAGGACTACGACCCGACGTGGACGCCGGACGGCCGGCACGTGGTGTTCGTGCGCGCCGCCAGGACCCCGGACGGCGGCAACGACGGGGGCCGGAGCCTGGCGCGGGTCCCGGCCTCCGGAGGGGAGGCGGTCGTCATCCGCACGGTGGCCGAGGGCCGTGTGCTGTGCCCCTCCGTCTCCCCGGCCGGCCGCGTCGCCCACCTCCACCTGACCGGTACCTCCTCGTCCGCGTCCCGGCCCCCGGCGGCCGCGGTCACGGTGGTGGTCGACGGGCGGCCGGTGGTCAGCGGTGAGGACGTCGCCGCGGCGCCGGTGTCGTGGATCGGCGAGGACCGGTTGCTCCACCTGGGGGACGGTCGGATCCGGATCCGCGCCCTGGCCTCCGGGACCGTGACGGAGATCCCCTTCACCGCCCGGCTGCCGCTCCCCTCCCCCGCCCGCCGCCGCAAACGGCGCGAGCCGGACTCCACCGCCCCCGCCCCGGTGCGGGGCGTCGACACGCCCGTCCTCGCCCCGGACGGGCGGCGCGTCGCCTTCGCCGCTCTGAACGCGCTGTGGCTGCTGGCCCCCGGGGCCGCGCCCCGGCGCCTGGTGCGGGCCGCCCCCGCCCAGTACGTGCAGATGCCGTCCTGGGCCCCGGACGGGCGGAGCGTCGTCTACTGCTCGGACCGCGACGGGCTCACCGCCGTGTACCGCCACGACCTGGACGGGGGCACGGACACGCTGCTGGCGGGCGGGGAGGGCCGCTTCAGTCCGGCCCTGTCACCGGACGGCACCCGGCTGGCCTGCCTGGACAGCTTCGGCAAGCTGCTGGTGCACGACCTGGCCACCGGCACCCACCGGGTACTGGCCGAGCCGCTGGGCGGAGGCGGCCTGCCCGGGGCGCCCAGTTGGTCGCCCGACGGCCGCCGGGTGGCCTTCTGCGACCGCAACCGGCTCAACGGCCGCTTCCGCGAGGGCTACAACCTGATCCGCGTCATCGACACCGTGACCGGCGCCGACACCCGGCACCTGGCCGCCGACCACCAGTCGCTGTCCGACCGCTGCTCCTCCGGCCCGGTCTGGTCGCCCGACGGCCGCTGGATGGCCCTGGTCGTGGAGTCCGCCCTGTGGCTGCTGCCCGTCTCCGCCACCGGCGGCCCCACCGGACCACCCCGGCGGCTCACCGACGAGCCGGCCGACCACCCGAGCTGGTCCGCCGACTCCCGCGCCCTGCTGTACCTGTCCAACGGCCGGCTGCGCCTGACCGGCCCGGACGGCACCGGCACGCGTACCGTGCCCGTCCGGCTCTCCGCCCGGCGCGGTGCGCCGCCCCGCGGCGACATCGTCCGTATCCACGCCGGTCAGCTCTGGGACGGCGTCGCGGACCGGCCGCGGCAGGACGTGGACATCCTGCTGGCCGGAAACCGCGTCACCGGTGTGGAGCCGCACCGGCCCCGCCGCCGGGGGCACCGGACCGTCGACGCCTCCGACCGCACGGTCCTGCCCGGTCTGTTCGACAGCCACGTCCACCCCCGTCCCGCCCCCTACGGCGGCCGGCAGAACCTCCTGGCGCTCGCGTACGGCATCACCACCACGGCCTCCATGGGCGGCCCCGCCTACGCCTCCGTGCGGATGCGGGAGGCCCTGGCGACCGGGCAGGCGCTCGGGCCCCGGCTGCTGGCCTGCACGGAGTTCATCGACGGCTCGCGGGTCGCCTACAGCGAGGACCGGGCCCACACCACCGGGGCCGGGGTGCGCCGTTCCCTGGAGCGGGTGACCGCGCTGGACGCCGACTTCGTCAAGACCTACGTCCGCGCCCCTGGCCGGATCATGGCCGAGGCCGCCCGTACCGCCCACCGGCTCGGGGTGCCCTCCGGCAGCCACCTGTGTTCCCCCGGGCGCAACGCCGGGCAGGACCTGACCACCCATCTCCAGGCGACGCAGCGCCTCGAACACGGGCACGCCACCAGTCTCCTGGGCCGCATCCACCAGGACGTGTTCGCGCAGTACGGTGCCGGCGCCTTCGCCCTGATCGCCACGCCGTTCACCGCGCTGCCGCTGCTGGGCGCGGACCCGCGGCTGGCCGAGGACCCCAGGGTGACCGCGCTGATGCCGCCCTGGGACACCGCCCTGGTCCGGGAGACGGCCGGGACCGCGCCCACGCCGAGGCAGCTGGAGATGCTGGCGGCCGAGGCGGCCGGCTACCGCGAGGCCGTCTCCCGGGGGGTGGTCCTCGCCCTGGGCACCGACGCGCCGCTGGTCCCCGTCGGCCTCCACCTGCACCTGGCGCTGCGCGCCCTGCGGGCCCACGGGTTCACGGCCGACCAGGTGCTGCGCACCGTCACCACGGTGCCCGCCCGGCTGTTCGGCCTGGACGAGGATCTCGGGACCGTCGAGCCCGGGAAGATCGCCGACCTCACCGTCGTCGACGGCGATCCCTTCACCGACTTCGCCAGTCTGGTCTCGACGAGCATGGTGGTGGTCGGCGGTGTGCCGCACCGCCAGGGCGACCTGGTCGCCGCCGTCCCCCGGGACAGGGGCTCCCGGGAGCCGGGCGGGCCACCGGGGCACGCGTACTGGCTGGCGTACGGCCGCGCGCTGCGCGGCGACAGCTGCTGCGGCGACCCGTCGGAGGACTGAGCCCCGGTCACCGGCGGGTGTCGTACCCGTTGGTGCCGACGGGCCACCGCCGCCCGCGGCCGGCCCCACCGGACCCGGCACCGCGCAGCGGACCGGCCGCCGCCCCGGGGGGCGGCGGCCGGTCGTCGGTCGGGAGTGGGGCGGCGGCGCCGGGGTCAGCGGGCCGGGCCACCACCGGACTGGTCGCGTACCTCACGGGCGCCGTCCTGGCCGATGCCCCGCAGGCCCTCGGTCGTCTCCTGGCCGGCGCCCTGCGCCTGCTGCTTGGTGGTGTCCGCGGCGTCACGGGCCGTGTCCTTGACGGCCTCCATGGCCTGGGTGGCCGGCTCGCGCAGGCCCTCCTTCACGTCCTGGACCGCTTCCTGGGCGGTCTGCTTGACGGGTTCGAGCAGCTCGTCGGAGTGCGAGCGAAGCTGCTCGCCGAGGCGCTCCTCGGCCTTGGAGGCGGGCAGCAGGGCCGCGGCGAGCATGCCGGCGCCGAACGCGATGAGCCCGGCCGCCAGGGGGCTGCCCTGGGTCTGCTCAAGGGCGCGGGCCGGCGCCTGCTGGGCGGCCTCGCCGATCTGTCCGGCGGTGTCCTTGGCCTTCTCGCCGACGCGTCCGGCCGTCTGCGCGGCACTGTCCTTGGCGCTCTGCGCGCTCTCGGAGAGGCTGCTGGTGGTGTTCTGTGCCGAGCCCATGACCCGCTCCCTGATTCCGTGGAGTCGGTGCTGTGCGCTGCCGACCTTGCGGCGGGCGATCCTGCGTGGGGTCACCCTCTCCGCCAGGAGGTCCACGTTGCGGGCCAGGTGTGCCCGCGTCTGTTCCACATCGGTCCTCAGCTGGTCGGGTTCCGTGCCCATCGGGCGTCCTCCTTCAGGGTTTCCACTGTCTGCTCGGGCTTGAGGTTCACGGTCCGCAGCCGCTTGCGGCCGTTCACGTAGAGGACCGCGCCCACCACCGCCCACACGACGGTCACGATCAGGGCGGCCCACGCCGGGTCCATGACGTTGGAGAGCGCGAAGATGACGGTCAGGCTGCCCAGCAGCAGCACCAGGTGACCGGCGTAACCGGCACCGGCGACCATGCCGGCGGCCTTGCCCGCCTTGGTGGACTCCTGCTTGAGCTCCGCCTTGGCCAGCTCGATCTCGTCACGGACCAGCTGGGAGACGTCCTTGCCGATCTCGCCGATCAGGTCGCCGATCGACGGTTCACCGGCCGGTGGTGGGGCGGTGCTCGCCGCGTACGAGGGCGGCGGGGTCGGTGCGGGTCCGGCCGGTACGCCGGTACCGGTGCCCGCGTGTTCCGAGGACAGGGCCATGGTTCAGCTCCCCTGCGGCGGCTGCTGCGGGTACCGCTCCGTCGCCGGGGACGGGGCGGCGGGCGGCGGATAGGCGGACGGCGGGGAGGTGGGTGGCGGCGGTGGCGCGGTGGGCGGCGGGGTGCCCAGCCCCTGACCGCCGGGGGTGTAGTGGGGCGGCTGCGACTGGCCGTACACGTCGAGCGGGTCGGGCTCCACGTACCCGCTGCCCGGTGTCGTCGGCTCTCCGCCGGCGGGGATCGCGCCGGTGGCGGGCACGGGCCGGTCGGTGTCGCGGCGCTCGCCGCCGTCACCGCCGTCGCCCGAACCGGCCGCGCTCACGCCCTTGCCGGCACGCGCCACGGCGAACCCCGCCAGTGCCGCGCCGGCCAGGAACATCCCCGGTCGGCGCCGGGCGAACCCGCGCAGGTCGTCCAGGAGGCCGTCGGGCCCCCGGCTCTCCACCCGGGAGGCCACCTGGTGACCGCCGTCCGCGATCTGCCGTACGACCCCGGCCGCCGTGGAGCCCGGCTTGCCGTTGTCACTCATCTCGCGCAGCTCGTCCGCCAGCCGACGTACATTTTCGGCCAGGTTCCGGGTCTGCGACCGGGCCTGTTCCTGTAGCTGGGAGCGCACCTCACCAGCCAGGTCCCGCACCTGGGCGGTGGCCTCGCCAGCCACGTTGCCGGCCTGTTCCTTCGCGGTGCCGGCCACGTCCGCGGCCTTCTCGCCGACCAGCCCGGCGCCCTGCGCGGCCTTGTCCTGCACTGTGCCCGCCACTGCGGCCGCCTTGTTCGGGTCCCTGCGGCCAGGGCCTTCGATGTCGCTCACAGGCTCCTCCTGCGTCAGACGTGCGGATCTCGGTCTGCGCTCTGAGTACCCCCATCCGCCCGAGCCATGAGACCGATTTCGTACTTGTGTGAACAGCCGTCGACCGGGAAACAGACGATCATGACCAGCCTTGCCGACGTGAGAGAAGGCGACCGGCGTCTGACCCGGCGCGTGGCGCACTGGAGGTCCGGGTGGGCGCGCCAGTTGCTGCCCGCCGTCGAATCCGCCGCCCAGCGCACCAAGCTGTGGTGGGGCGCCGCCGCGGCGATGTCCGCGGCGGGCGGCCCCAGGGGTCGTGAGGCGGCGGTGAAGGGCCTGGTGAGCATGGGCCTGGCCGAGCTGATCTCCAACGGAGTGTGCAAACAGCTCTACGAGCGGCGCCGGCCGCCCAAGGAGCTGATACCTCACGACGACGTGCACGACCGGCCCGACAGCTCGTCCTTCCCCTCCGGTCACACGGCCGCCGCGTTGGCCTTCACGGCGGCGGTCGCCGCCACGGCGCCCCCGATCGGCGCCGTCTGCGCCGTCCCGGCCGCGCTGGTGGCCGTGGAACGGGTGCACTCGGGCGCGCACTACCCCAGCGACGTGGCCGCCGGCGCCGCCATCGGCCTGGGCACCGCCTGGCTGGTCGTACGCGGGGGCCGCCGGCTTCCGTTCCGGCTGCCGCGTCTGCTGCGCTGAGCCCGATTCCGCCCGGCCGGCGCCGGGCGGAACGGCGTTGCCTACGCTGTCGCTGACGATGATCAGCGAAAGAGGGGTGCGGGGCAGTGAGCGCAGTGCGCGAACCGGGGCCGCCGCCGGTCGAGGAGGGGCTCTACCTGGTGCGCAATGTCGCCAGCGGGCTGGTGCTGGAGGTCCGCGACGGCGCGCGCGGCAGCGGCGCCGTGGTGCGGCAGGGCCGGGAGACCGGCTCCGCCGGGCAGCGGTGGCACATCACCCCGGTACCCAACGGCGGCGGGCTGCACCACCTGGTCAACGCGGCGAGCGGCAAGCGGCTCGACGTGGCCGGGGCGTCGACCGAGAACGGCGCCCGGGTGCAGCAGTGGCGGGCGAACAACTTCGGCGCCCAGGAGTGGGCGATCGAGCAGGACCTGGCCGACCCGGGGACGGTGACACTGGTCAGCTTCATCAGCGGGCTGCTGCTGGAGGTCGCCGACGGCTCGCTGGAGGCGGGCGCCGGCGTCCGGCAGTGGGAGGACACCGACTCGCCGTCGCAGTGGTGGCGGCTGGAGCCGGTGTCCTGATCTCCGGTCCCCGGACTTTCAGCCGCGGCGGGCGGTGTGCACCGTGCGGGCGCTGAGCACGAACACGTCCGGGCGGCCGTGGAGGCTCTGCGGGTCGGCCGGGTCCAGCAGCCGGTCCAGGGCGGCGCGGTCGTCGCGGGGCAGGCGTTCGCCGACGACTGCCCGGCGCCGGGTGAAGGCGGCGACGACCTGTTCGCGTACGGTGTCGGTGACCGGCGCCGGGATGTCCTGGAGGAACGAGCGGGTTCCGCTCGGCGTGAGTCCCGCGCCGCTCAGCAGGGCCCGCCAGTCCTCCGGCTCGTCCTTGGCCCCGGGCAGCGCCGCCCGCATCTCCACGAACCAGTCGGCCATCACCGCGTCGATCCGGGCCTCCAGCCCCGGGCGGCCGATACCGGCGTGCTGCGGCAGGTGGCGGGTGGGCAGGCCGCCCTCCACGACGGCCAGCAGACCACCGGGCCGGAGCAGTCCCGCCAGGTCCACCAGCGCGGCCCGCTGGTCGCCCAGGTGGTGCAGGGAGTCGGCGGCCCAGACCAGGTCGGCCGGCCCCAGGTCGGGGATGTCGCCGGGGAGTTCGGCCCGGCGCGTGGTGACCCGCAGGCCGGCGGCCCGGGCCCGCTCCTCGGTCCGCTCCAGCAGTTCGGGCGTGAAGTCGACGGCGACGACCTCCGCGTGCGGGAACGCCTGAGCGAGCAGGCACGCCGGCACGCCGGGCCCGCTGCCGACGTCGATGATCCGGCGCACGCCGGCCGCCGGGAGCAGATCGCCGAGCCAGGCCGCCGCCTCGCGGTACAGCGGCGTCTGGAGCTCGGCCCCCCGTTCCAGCAGCGGGGCCAGCTCGTTCCAGTCCATGTGGGTGTGGTCGTGCGGGTGCGGGGCGCCGGGAGCGGGGTGCCGGCGCTGGTGGTGATCGTTCATGGGGGGCAGCGTGCAGCGACCAGGCGTTCTGTAGCGACATTTCTTGCCATTCCGGCAATTCAGACATGCTTACGAGGGGTCGGCGTACCGGGTCACCCGCGCGGTCCGGCGGCGGTCCGCGCGGCGTCAGGCGGCGCCGTGCGTGGGCGCGATCCGGTCGACCCGGGTGGCGAGCTCGAAGTCCAGCTCGGTGAGCGCGCCGCCCGCGGAGTGGGTGTGCACGGACAGGGCGACCGTGTCGTAGCCCAGCGTGAGATCGGAGTGGTGGTTCAACTCCTCCTGGATCTGGGCGACATGGACGACCAGCGCGGTCGCGGCGAAGTGCGTGCCGAGGCGGTACGTACGGGCGATCCGGTCGCCGTCCAGGGACCAGCCGGGGAGTTCCCGCAGGCGGTCCTCGATCTCCTTCTGCGACAGCGGCTCAGTGGGCATGTCCGTGCTCCTCCCGGTCGGGCGCGATGCGGCGGGCGTGACGGTGACGGTGACGGTGACGGTGACGGTGACGATACGGTCCGACGGCGCGGGGGTGGCGGTCAACACGTGCGGCGTCCCTCCGGACAGGTGAGCCGGGTTACCGTCGACCGTATGGCAACTGTGGTGAGCGGTACGGGAGCGGGGCCGCTGCTGCGCGACTGGCGGGAACGGCGGCGGCTGAGCCAGCTGGAGCTGGCGCTGCGCGCCGGCTCGTCGGCCCGGCACATATCGTTCGTCGAGACGGGCAGGTCCCGGCCCAGCGAGGAGATGGTCCTGCGCCTGGCGGAGCACTTGGAGGTGCCGGTGCGGGACCGCAACGCCCTTCTGCTGGCGGCCGGTTACGCGCCCCACTACTCCGAGACACCCCTCGACGCCCCTTCCCTGGGGACGCTGCGCGAGGGCATCGAGACCCTGCTGGCCGGGTACGACCCGTATCCGGCGCTCGTCGTGGACGGCGCGTACACGGTGCTGGCCGCGAACCGGGGCATCGCGGCGCTGCTGGCCGGGCTGCCCGCGCACCTGCTGACACCGCCGATGAACGCC
This sequence comes from Streptomyces sp. NPDC050856, assembly GCF_040653855.1. Taxonomy (NCBI): domain Bacteria; kingdom Bacillati; phylum Actinomycetota; class Actinomycetes; order Kitasatosporales; family Streptomycetaceae; genus Streptomyces; species Streptomyces sp. NPDC050856. The sequence goes on from NZ_JBFAGV010000005.1 coordinate 98,750, forward strand.
ATGCGGATCACCCTGCACCCGCTCGGGCTGGCGCCGAGGATCCGCAACCTGCCGGAGTGGCGCGGGCATCTGCTGGCCCAGATGGAACGCCGGCTCGCGCTGGCCCGCTCCGCGGCGCTGCGCGAGGTGTACGAGGAGGTGGCGGCCTATCCCCTGCCGGAGACGGGCGGCGACGAGACCGCCGGCTCCGAGGCACCGCCGTACTTCGCCCTGCCGCTGCGGATCGAGCACGGCGGTCACGTGCTGTCCTTCGTCTCGTCCATCTCGACCTTCAACACCCCGATGGACGTGACGGTCGCCGAGCTGGCGATCGAGACCTTCCTCCCGGCCGACCCGGAGACCGCCGCCCGGCTCCGCACGTCGCTCTAGACCCCGCCCACCGCGCGCAGCGCCGACCACTGGAGCCCGGCGAAGCCGGCGACGACCGCCGCCTGGGCCGGGATCCAGATCGCGCCGGCGATGGTGGGCGTCAGCCACACGAACGGCGCGGCCACGCTCAGCACGGCCCAGGCCGCGTTGGCGCCGACGACCAGCCCGACGGCCGCGGCGGGCGGCTCGCGCCGGGAGGCGAGGTGTCCGACCCCGGCCGCGAACAGCGTGAGGAAGACACCGACGCCCAGCAGCAGCGCGGGGTCGACGCCCAGCGACCGCCCGAGCGGGCCGGACGCAGCGGCGTACGCCAGCCCGTTGGCCGCGGTGACCAGCGCGTCGAGGGCGAGGAAACGGCGCAGCGCGATGCGCGGCTCGGTGGTGCGGGCGAGTCCGTTGAGCAGGGCCGGTGACATGACGGATCAGCCTCCATCGAGGTCGGGTGTGAGGGCCGGGCGGGCCGGGGCCCGGGCGGAGTGCGCCGCCCGGGGCCCGGTTGCCGCCACCTTGCCGGGCGGCCGGGGGCGGGTCGATTACCCGGGAGGTAATGGACCCGGCGGCGGGCGGCGTCAGGGACCGGCGACGCCCCGGCCGTCCGCGCCGTCCGCACCATCCGCGTCGCCCGGGTCGCCAGGGCCGCAGGGGTGGTCCGGGCCGCGGGGGTGGTCCGGGCCGGCGGGGCGGCCGGTGATCAGCGCCTCGATCCGGCGGGCGGTCCAGTGGCCGGCGGCGCCGGGGCAGGCGGCCAGGTAGCCGGCGACGGTGGCCGGGTCCCACCGGCCTGCTTCGAGCAGGCCCGTCGCCACGTGGCGGACGTATCCGGCGGACGGGGCGCGCGGGGTGACGTCGGCGGCCCGCCACGGGGCGGTGAGGGTGAGGACCGGGACGCCGTCCAGGGTGCCGGGGCGGACCAGGGTCTCGTACCGGCCCGGCCCCAGGGTCGCCCGGCCGTCGCGCAGCACCCCGGTGAGTTCCAGGTCGGTGCCCGGCTCGCGGTACATCTCCTGGGCGGCGATGTCGGAGAACTGCGCGGTGGTGAGCAGGTACGCCCGGGCGAGGACCCGGCCGGGTGTGTCCGGGTCGTAGAAGGCCCGGCCGCCGGTCCACACCACTGATTCGGTGGTGAAGTAGAGGGTGCCCTCCAGTTCCACCGGAACGGAGGCCATCGGCGGGCGCGGGTCGCGGCACCCGGGACAGGCCCGGCCGGCGCCCGGCGGCCGGCCGCCCCGCAGGTAGTGGGCCAGGCGATCGGCGTGCGTGTTGGAGCCGTAGGCGGCGTACCAGACCCGGTCGGACGCGGCGCCGTTCACCGGTGCGGTTCCAGGGCCGTGGTGAACGCCAGTACCGCGTCCGCCACGGCGCGCGGGTTCTCCAGCAGCATCGCGTGCGTGCCGTCGATGCCCGCGACCGTCACCGTGGACCGCCCGGCGGCCAGTTCGGCGAGGTCGCGGGCGAGCCCTCGGCTGTAGGCGGCCATCAGGCCGCCGAACCAGTCCATGCCCGGTATGGGGGGTACGGGGCGCAGCGCGCGTCCCAGCAGCAGCGGCTGGCGGACCGCGCGGAACAGGGCGAAGACGTCCAGCGCGTCGATCGCCGCCAGCATCTCCAGCGCGTGCTCGCGTTCCGGCCGCAGCTCCAGCCGGCCGTCGGGCCGTTCGCGCACGGCGCGGCGGGCGGACGCCTCCAGCCGTTCGTAGGGGATGCCGAGCTGGTCGGAGGTCTTGCGCTGCTCGGCGAGCAGGTCCGCCAGACCGCCCGCCGGGAGCACCCGCACCGCCGCCGCCTGGGCCAGCTCCCGCAGTTGGGCGAGGCGCTCGGTGACCTGCACCGGATCGGCACCCACGTACTGGTCGGGCCGGCCCCACCCGAAGCCGTCCAGGTTGACGGCGCCCGGGGTGGTGTCCGGGTGTTCGCGGGCGTACCGGGCGGCGAGCATGCCGCCGAGCGAATGACCGACCGGCAGCGCGCCGGGCATGCCGTACGCGTCCAGCACCGCCTCCAGGTCGCCGATGACGGCGGGGAAGCTCCAGTGGCCCGACGGGCTCAGGCCGTGGCTGCGCAGGTCCACGGCGAGGACCCGGTGGTGGCCGGTGAGCAGGGGCGCGACACCCGACCAGTCGGCGAGGGTGCGCCCGGCGCCGTGCAGCAGGACGAGCGGCGGGCCGTCTCCGCCGTACTCGCGGGCGGCCAGGTCGATGCGGTCGTGGTGTCGTCGCGTCATGCCTCGACCGTAGAGCGCCGGGCGCGTGAAGCAGGACTGTTGCCCGGCTTAAGAAATCCTCGATGGACGCGGCGGACGCCACTGGGCAGATTGGTGCGCGTCGATCACCCGCGCGCCCTCCGGGCGCCCGCCCCGCACTTCGCCCAGCCTGGAGCCGCCCCGATGAAGGCCCTTGTCAAGCAGAAGGCCGAGTCCGGCCTGTGGCTCATGGACGTGCCCGAGCCCGAGACCGGGCCCGGCGACGTCCTGATCCGGGTGCTGCGCACCGGCATCTGCGGTACGGACCTGCACATCCGGTCCTGGGACGGCTGGGCGCAGCAGGCGGTGCGCACCCCCCTGGTGCTGGGGCACGAGTTCGTCGGGGAGGTCGCGGGCGTCGGCGCCGACGTGCGCGATGTCGCGGTCGGCGACCTGGTCAGCGGCGAGGGGCACCTGGTGTGCGGGAAGTGCCGCAACTGCCTGGCCGGCCGCCGCCACCTGTGCCGGGCCACCGTCGGACTGGGAGTGGGGCGGGACGGCGCGTTCGCCGAGTACGTGGCGCTGCCCGCGTCCAACGTCTGGGTGCACCGCACCAAGGTGGACCTGGACGTCGCCGCGATCTTCGACCCGTTCGGCAACGCCGTGCACACCGCCCTGTCCTTCCCGCTCGTCGGCGAGGACGTCCTGATCACCGGCGCCGGGCCGATCGGCATCATGGCCGCGGCGGTCGCCAAGCACGCCGGGGCCCGCAATGTGGTGATCACCGACGTGAGCGAACCCCGGCTGGAGCTGGCCCGCAAGGCCGGCGCGACCCTGGCCGTCAATGTCTCCGGGACGACCATCGGCGAGGCCCAGCGGCAGTTGGGGCTGCGGGAGGGCTTCGACATCGGCCTGGAGATGTCGGGACGCCCCGAGGCCATGCGGGACATGGTCGCCAATATGACGCACGGCGGCCGGATCGCGATGCTGGGCCTGCCGGCCGAGGAGTTCGCCGTCGACTGGTCGAAGATCGTCACCTCCATGATCACGGTCAAGGGCATCTACGGCCGTGAGATGTTCGAGACCTGGTACGCGATGACGGTGCTGCTGGAAGGCGGCCTCGACCTGAGCCCGGTGATCACCGGCAGCTACCCCTACCAGGACTTCGACGCCGCCTTCGACGAGGCCGCCACCGCCCGCAGCGGCAAGATCATCCTCGACTGGACCGCCTGATTCCCTCCCTAGGAGCCCGACCTATGTACGCGTCCGTCCGCGACGAGCTGCGCGCCACCCTCGACGAGATCCGCGACGCCGGCCTCTACAAGCCGGAGCGGGTCATCGCCACCCCGCAGAGCGCCACCGTGTCCGTCGCGTCCGGCGACGTGCTCAACTTCTGCGCCAACAACTACCTCGGCCTCGCCGACCACCCCGAGGTCGTCAGCGCCGCCAAGGAGGCGCTGGACCGCTGGGGCTACGGCATGGCCTCCGTCCGCTTCATCTGCGGCACCCAGGACGTCCACAAGGACCTGGAGCGGCGCCTGTCGGCGTTCCTCGGCCAGGAGGACACCATCCTGTACTCCTCCTGCTTCGACGCCAACGGCGGCGTCTTCGAGACGCTGCTCGGCCCCGAGGACGCGGTCATCTCCGACGCCCTCAACCACGCGTCCATCATCGACGGCATCCGGCTGTCCAAGGCGCGCCGGCACCGGTACGCCAACCGCGACATGGCCGACCTGGAGCGGCAGCTCCAGCAGACGCGGGACGCCCGGCGTCGGCTCATCGTCACCGACGGCGTGTTCTCCATGGACGGCTACGTGGCGCCGCTGCCGGAGATCTGCGACCTCGCCGACCGCTACGACGCCATGGTCATGGTCGACGACTCGCACGCCGTCGGGTTCGTCGGCCCCGGCGGGCGCGGCACCCCCGAGCTGCACGGCGTGATGGACCGGGTCGACATCATCACCGGCACCCTCGGCAAGGCACTGGGCGGCGCCTCCGGCGGGTACGTCGCGGCCCGGGCCGAGATCGTGGAGCTGCTGCGCCAGCGCTCCCGGCCGTACCTCTTCTCCAACTCCCTCGCCCCGGTGATCGCCGCGGCGTCCCTCAAGGTCCTCGACCTGTTGGAGTCCGCCGGTGACCTGCGGAACAAGCTCGCCGAGAACACCAAGCTCTTCCGTACCGGCATGGGGGAGGCGGGCTTCGAGATCCTGCCCGGCGACCACCCCATCGCCCCCGTGATGATCGGTGACGCGGCGGAGGCGGCCAGGATGGCCGAACTGCTCCTGGAACGCGGCGTGTACGTGATCGGCTTCTCCTACCCGGTCGTCCCCCTGGGCCAGGCACGCATCCGGGTCCAGCTGTCCGCCGCGCACTCGACCGCGGACGTCGAGCGGGCCGTGGCCGCGTTCACCGACGCGCGAGCGACAATGGCGGGGTGATCGACCCCCGGCGTCTGCGCATACTGCGGGCCGCGGCGGACCACCGGACGGTGACCGCCGCGGCCGCCGCGCTGTACCTGACCCCGTCCGCCGTCTCCCAGCAGCTCGCCGCGCTGGAGCAGGAGACCGGACACACGCTGCTCACCCGCAGCGGCCGGGGAGTACGGCTCACCGCGGCCGGCGAGATCCTGCTCGAACACGCCAACGAGGTCCTCGCCCAGCTCGAACGGGCCGAGGCGGAACTCGCCGCGTACGCCGGCGGCACCGCCGGCGAGGTGACGGTCGCCGCGTTCGCCACCGGCATCGCCGAGGTGCTCGCCCCCGCGATCGTCCGCCTCGCCGAACGGCACCCCGGCATCCGCATACGCGTCCGGGACGCCGAGGGCGACGAATCCCTGCCCCTCGTCCTCGACGGCGAGGCCGACCTCGCGCTCGCCGTCGAGTACCGCGGCGCGCCCCGCGACGGCGACCGGCGGCTCACCCGCGTACCGCTGTACGCCGAACCCTTCGACGCCGTCCTGCACGCCGGCCACCCGCTGGCCCAGCACCCCGAAGTGGCGCTCGCCGGACTCGCCGACGACGACTGGATCGGCCCCTACCCCGGCAATCCCTGCCACGACGTGGTGCTGCTCGCCTGCGAACTGGCCGGGTTCGACCCGCGCCTGGTGCACTCGTCCGACGACTTCCGCGCCGTCGTCGCGCTGGCCAGCGCGGGCGCCGGGGTCGCCCTGGTCCCCCGCTCCGCCCTGCGGGGCATCGAACTCAAGGACGTGGTCGTCCGCCCCGTGACCGGGCCGGCCGCGTACCGCCGCGTCTTCGCCGCGGTACGCCGAGGCGCCGGGACCCACCCCCTGATCCGGCCGGTCCTGGACGCCCTGGCCGCACCGGAGGAGTATTCCTAGGGCGGCCCCCTCCGGGGCTCGGTCGTGGAAAGGCGTGGTCACGAGGTGTGCCAGGCCCTAGGGTCATGCTCATGAATGAGCGGCTTCGCCGAGGGCGCCGTGGGCTCGGCGTGATCGACTCCACGACGCACGTACGTCTGGCCCGGCCCTCCCGCGACCTCGGTGCCGCCGAGCGCTTCCACGTGGACGGCCTCGGGCTGGAGGTGCTGTGGCGGACCACCGAGCGCGTCCCGGGCGAGCACGACCTGCTGATGGTCGGCCCTCGCGGCGGGTCGTGGCACTTCGAGCTGACCCGCGACCCCGAGCACCCGCTGGAGCCGGCGCCCACCGTGGACGACCTGTTCGTGGTCCACCTGGGCGCTCCCGTGGCGGAGAGCCTGGTGGAGCGGCTGGTGGCCGCCGGCGGCACCCGGGTCCCCGCGCACAACCCCTACTGGGACGAGCACGGGGTGACGGTGGCCGACCCGGACGGCTACCGGCTCGTGCTGTGCTCGCGCACCTGGGGCTAGCCGGCAGCCGTCAGGGCTTCGGGGCGTGCTGCCTGCGGGCCGACATCCACGCGTACACGAGGACGCCGGCGAAGAGGAACAGCACGCCCTGGTAGACGGCCGCGTAACCGGCGCCCGCCACCAGCCACATGGAGAAGGCGAAGGCGGTCACGGCGAGCACCGCGTCGCGGACCAGCCGGCCCCGGTGGACCCGCTGCGACTGGCCGGAGACCAGGAAGTAGATCTGCGCGGCGGTCGACAGCAGGTAGGGCACGGTGGCGGTGAAGGTCGTGACGAGGACCAGGACCTCGAAGACGCCCTTGGTGCCGGCCGTGTAGTTGTAGACGGTCAGCAGGGACGCCAGGACGACCGTGACGAGGACACCGTACGTCGGTACGCCGCGCCGCTTGTGGGTGAACAGGCGGGGGAACAGGCCGTCCCGGGCCGCCGCGTACGGGGTCTGGGCGCTGAGCAGCGTCCAGCCGTTCAGCGCGCCGACCATGGAGACCAGGGCCATGCAGGCGACGGCGACACCGCCCCAGGAGCCGCCGAACATGGCGTTGACGGCGGCGGAGAAGGGCGCGGTGGAACCCACCAGCCGGTCGTGGGCCACCAGACCGAAGACGGACAGGGTGCCCAGCAGGTAGATGACGGCGGCACCGAGCGTCCCCAGGATGGTGGCGCGGCCCACGTTGCGCTCGGGGTCGCGCACCTCGCCGGCGCTGACCGCGGCCGACTCCACGCCCAGGTAGCTGAAGAGCAGGATCGCGGCCGACGCCGAGATCGCGCCCAGGGCACCGGAGTCACCGGCCTGGAACGGGCCCAGGTTGCCGGCGTCGAAGAAGAACAGCCCGCCGACGGCGACCAGCAGCAGCGGCACGAACTTCAGCACGGTGGAGACGAACTGGACGGCGCCGACGTAGCGCGTACCGGCCAGGTTGGCCAGGGCGGGCAGCCACTGCAGGGCCAGGGCGGCGGTGAGCGTCGCGGCCGTCGAGCCGTGCACGGGGACGAGTACGTCGAGGTAGCCGACGGCCGCGACGGCGAGCGCGGCGTTGGAGACCCAGGTGGTGATCCAGTAGGACCAGGCGGCGAGGAAGCCGGCGAAGTCACCGAACGCCTCACGGGCGTAGACGTAGGGTCCGCCGGTCCGCGGGTGCCGGGCGGCGAGCCGCCCGAAGACCAGGGCCAGGGCGATCGCGCCGGCGGTGAGGACACCGAAGGCGAGCAGGCTGATGGTGCCGTAGGGGGCGACGGACGCCGGGAGCAGGAAGATCCCGCCGCCGATGATGTTGCCCATGACCAGCGCGGTGGCGACCGGCAGTCCGAAACTGCGGGCGTGCTTGCTCTGCTCGTCGGGGGTGGGATCGGTGATCATGGGGGTGGCGCGCCTTTCTCCGTACAAACCCGAACATGGTCGGGTACGGAGAACGCTGTTCCAAATCACCCGCGTTTGTCCGGCACGACACCGTCAGTAACCGGAAAAGCTTCTTCCGCTTGCCGCTGTGGCGGGGATTTCTGCGCCGGGCCGGCCGCCGGACCGATGGGCACCTGGGGCCCCTGGCACTCGCGCAGCCAGCGCCGTAGCACCCGGTGCACTTCCTCGGCCCCCACCAGGTCACGGCCGTCGGCCACCGGCGGCGAGAAGGTGAGCGGGGAGAGCAGGAAGGGCCGCGACTGCTCACCGCCGAGGCCGCCGTGGGAGCCCACCTGCTCCTCGAAGGCGTGCACCTCGCCGGTCGCCGGGTCGTACCGGGAGTTCACCATGATGTCGGCGGCGTGCGGAAAGGAGTCCGTGCGCCGTACCGCGTCGGCGGCACCCGGCCCGAAGACGGCGAGCGGCCCGCCGTCGGTCAGCTCGTCGACGGGAACCTCCCGGCCGCGCGGGCCGAGCACCAGCGAGCCGTGCTGCTCGCTGCGCACCAGCAGGAAGCCGATGCCCGGGTGGCCGGCCAGGGTGCCCAGCAGCGCGGGGTGGCGGCGGTCGATCTCCTCGCGCGACATCCGGTGGGGCACGTCGGGGAAGTGGACCAGGCCGAGGTTGCCCGAGGCCAGCACCATCGGTTCCGAACCACGGGCGGGCCGCTCCAGGCGCCCCTCCTCCCCCGAGCGGTGCAGGGCGCCGCGCAGCGCGTCGCGGGCCTCCGCCCCGCTCGGGGCGTGCCCGGCCCGGCGCGGCACCGGAAGCCCGCACCCCGCGCGCACCAGGTCCTTGAGCGTCAGCCCGTACGCGCTCTCGAAGGTCTCCCCCGGGCTCTGGCCGTGATCGGAGAGCAGCACGATCCGGTAGGGGCGCGGTGCGTGCTCGGCGACCTCGGCGATCAGCGCGATCGAGCGGTCGAGCCGCTGGAGCACCTTGGCCGCGTCCCGGCTGTGCGGTCCCGAGTGGTGGGCGACCTCGTCGTACGCCACCAGGTCGGCGTACACGGTGGTGCGGCCGGCCAGCAGGTCCCCGATGACGGCCGCCACCACGACGTCCCGCTCCACCACGGTGGCGAAGGCACGGATGAGGGGGTAGAGCCCGCCCCGGCCGACCCGGGGGCGGTCCCCCCGGAGGCGGGCCCGGGTGGACTGGCCGATCTCCCGGGCCGCCTCGGCGACGAAGGAGACCGCCGTCCGGACGGCGTTGGCGGGGTCGCGGAAGTACGCGAAGTAGCCCGCCCGGGAACGGTTGTGCCGGCCGCGGCGGGCCGCCACCGACAGCACCAGGGCCACCTGGTCCGCGCCACCGCTGAACAGGTTGCCCCGGCTCGCCCCGTCCGCGCCGAGCAGCCCGGGGTCGCCCGTGCGGGCGACGGCGCGGCGCTGGAGTTCGACCGCGCTCGCGGGCCGGCTGCTGACCATCAGCCGGCCGGTGTCCTTCTCGTACCAGCGGAAGGCGGGCACGTCGTGGTTGGTGCCGTGCAGGATGCCGAGCTGGCTGGCGCCCGTCTGGCTGGACCAGTCGGTGCGCCAGGCGGTGAGGCGGTGGGTGGTGCCCAGCCAGCCGGCCACCGTCGGCATCAGGCCGGCGGCGACGGCGTCCCGCAGCACCCGGTGGCCGACGCCGTCCAGCTGGAGGAAGACCGTGCCGGGCGGGCTGTCGGGACCGGCGACGGCGCCCCTGCCGCGCCGTCCGGCGAGCCGCGAGAGCCTGCGGCGGTAGGCGTTGTCGTCGCCCACGGCGAGGGCGGTCGAGGTGGCCGAGGCTAGGGCGGACATCACGGCGGCCACCACGACCGCGTTCTGCGGGTCGGCCTCGCCGCGCCCGTCGGGGATCAGCCAGAGCGCCACCAGCAGCAGCGAGCCGTTGAGGAAGAACCCCAGCAGGCCCAGCACCAGTGCCGGCACCAGCAGCAGCGCCCGCACCGCCAGCGGCCACACCAGGGCGCTGAGCAGCCCGAACGCGCCGGCCGCCCAGGCGGCGGTGAGCGCTGTCCTGGTGATGCTGTCGCCGTCGTCGGACTGGAGCTGGAAATCCGGCAGCAGGCCGGCCAGCGCCAGCATGGTGAGCGTGGAGACCGCCCACACCACGACGATCCGCAGCAGGGCTCCGCCGGCCGTGCGCCAGCGCGCCTCGACGCGCCCTCGCCCTTCCACCACGCCGCTCGTCTCTCCCCTCGGCCGGGCCCCCACCTGGCCTCCAGCGTGGCACACGCTCCGGCGGCCGACGGCGGGCGGCAGCCGTCGGCGGGCGGGTCAGCGGCCGTCGTAGCCCGCGGTCGGCATCGACAGCCTGCGGTGCACATGGGCCTTGGCGGCCGCGTCGTACGCCGGCTCGTCCAGCCCCGCCGTCTCCAGCCGCACCCCGCGCCGCTCGCACTCCGCCGTGAAGTCCCGGGCCGAGGACAGCGCCCGGTCCAGCACGCGTTCGTTGGGGGCGACGAACAGGTCCACCGCGCCCGCCTCGACGTCCGCCCACAGCATCGGGTGATCGGGCGGCAGCCGGTAGCACAGCAAGTGCCGGCTGACGACGTAACCCTTGTCCGCCGCCCACCGCTCGCACATCGCGTGCTGGCTGCGCGTGTCGACCAGGAAGGGGTCCGCGTCGAGCTCCTCGAGCGGTGTCAGACTGGCGATCGCCGCCACGCGCACGTCGTCCATGGGCCCCGACCCTACTCGGAACGGCCCCGCCCGAGGGGGCGCGCGATTAGGCTCGTCGGCAGCTTGGACCCCCGGATCGAGAAGGGCGGGCATGCCGGTGGAAATCACCTGGTGGGGGCATGCGACGTGCACCGTCGAGGACTCCGGCGTGCGGGTGCTGACCGACCCTCTGTTCGTGCGCCGGCTCGCCCATCTGCGCCGGCGGCGCGGTCTGCTGCCACCCCCGGAGGCGGCGCGCGCCGAGGCGGTGGTGATCTCGCACCTGCACTCCGACCACCTGCACCTGCCGTCGCTGGCCCGTCTCGCGCCCGGCACCCGGCTGATCGTGCCACGCGGCGCGACGCGAGCGGTGCCGGGGTTGCGCCGCCTCCACGGACTGCGGATCACCGAGGTCGGTCCCGGTGACGAGGTGCGCGTGGAGGAGCTGGTGGTACGGGCGGTACCGGCGTCGCACGACGGCCGGCGGCTGCCGGTGGGTCCGCGCCGCTCCCCCGCGCTCGGCTATGTGATCGAGGGCGCGGTACGGACGTACTTCGCCGGTGACACCGGCCTGTTCGACGGGATGGCGGACGCCGTGGGCCCGGTCGAGGTGGCGTTGCTGCCGGTCGGTGGCTGGGGCCCCTACCTGGGCCACGGGCACCTGGACGCGGGCCGTGCCGCGCAGGTCCTCGCCGCGCTGGCGCCGCGCGCCGCCGTGCCGGTGCACTACGGCACGTACTGGCCGATCGGGCTGGACGGGGTGCGCCCGCACGAATTCCACGCCCCGGGCGACGAGTTCGTCCGGCAGGCGGCGCGGCTGGCGCCGGGCGTCGCGGTGCACCGGCTGGCCCAGGGCGAGAGCGTCCGGCCGGAGGTGGGCCGGTGATGGGCGAGCTGGCCGCCCGGCTGCCGTCCGAGTCGACCCAGCAGGCGGTCGGCTACCCGGCGCTGTTCCTGCTGGTGGCGCTGGGCGCGCTGGTGCCGGTGGTGCCCACGGGGGCGATCGTGAGTTCGGCGGCGGTGGTGGCGTTCCACCAGACGCTGCCCTTCGCGCTGCTGGTCGTCTTCGCGCTGGCGGCGGGCGCGGCGCTGCTGGGCGATGTGTCGCTGTACTGGCTGGGGCAGCGCGGGGTGCGGTCGACGAACGGATCGCGCCTGCTGGCGAAGCTGCGCGCGCGGGCGGCGCCGGACCGGCTGGAGCACGCCCGGGCCCGGCTGCGCACGCACCGGGTGTCGGTGCTCGTCCTGTCACGGCTGGTGCCGGCCGGCCGGATCCCGGTGATGCTGGCGTGCCTCCTGGACGGAATGCCGCTGCGCCGGTTCCTGCGCGGTGACATCCCGGCGTGCCTGGCCTGGGCCGCGACCTACCAGCTGATCGGCGTACTCGGCGGCTCCCTGTTCGCCCGCCCCTGGCAGGGCGTGCTGGCCGCGGTCACGCTGACCGTCCTGGTGGCCGCGGCCCCGGCGGCATGGCGCCGCACCCGCGGCCACTCCTCAGAGAACGGCCGTTCCGCCGATCGGTAGGTCCCACAGCCGGTCACGGGGCAGCCCGGTGTCCTGCCAGGCGGCCATCAGCCGGGTGTGGGGTTCCATGACGGGTTCCGAGGAGAGCACGAACGTCGCCCAGTGCATGGGCGCCATGTGGCGCGCGCCGAGGTCCTGGAAGGCCTGGACCGCTTCCTCGGGGTCGGTGTGGACGTCGCGCAGCCACCAGCGCGGGGCGTACGCGCCGATGGGGAGCAGTGCCACGTCGATGCCGGGGTGGCGGCGGCCGATCTCCGTGAACCAGTGGCCGTAGCCGGTGTCGCCCGCGAAGTAGACGCGCTGCCCGTCGCTGTCGCGCAGCACCCAGCCGCCCCACAGGGAGCGGCAGGTGTCGGTGAGGGTGCGCTTGGACCAGTGGTGGGACGGCACGAAGTCGAAGCGCACGCCGCGCAGTTCGGCGGTCTCCCACCAGTCGAGTTCGGTGACGTCGGTGAAGCGGCGGCGCCGGAACCAGCGGCCGAGGCCGGCCGGGACGAAGACGGGGGTGTCGGGGCGCAGGCGTTTGAGGGTGGGGGCGTCGAGGTGGTCGTAGTGGTTGTGGCTGATGACGACGGCGTCGACGGGCGGCAGGTCCTCCCAGCGCACGCCGACGGGGGTGATGCGGGCGGGGGTGCCGAGGATGCGGCGGGACCAGACGGGGTCGGTGAGCACGGTCAGTCCGCCGATGCGGACGACCCAGCTGGCGTGGCCGGCCCAGGTGACGGAGAGGGTGTCGGCGTCCACCTCGGGCAGTGGGCCGGGCCGGAACGGCAGGCGGGGGATGTCGCGCAGGCCTTCCGGGCTGGGTCGTACGGCGCCTTCCCTGGCGAGTCTGGCCATCGCGCGGACGCCGGGCAGCGGCGCGGTCAGCCGGTCGGCGAAGGACCTCGGCCAGTCGCGCGCCTGGCCGAGGGGGCGCGGGTCGCCCCCGGCGCGGTCCTCCGCCGGCTCGGGGGGTGCCGTCGGTTCCGTCATCTGCGGGCTCCGTTCACCGTGGGTCCTGCAGTTCGTGCAGGGCGGACTCGAAGGTGTGCAACGCTCGTGCCACGTGCGGTGTTTCCAGCGGGCGGGCCGCCGTGAGCGCTGCCGCGCGTTCGTGGGGGGCCGTTCCCAGCAGGGGCGCGGTCGACAACCGTACGCGCAGGGCGCCGAGTTCGTCGCCGAACCGGTGTCCGCCGGGGGTGGGCGCTCCGAGCCGTCCGGTGAGGTGGTCCTCCAGGTCCATGGAGTCGGTGACGCCGAGTTCGGCGAGCGGGCCGCGCAGCGGGCCGAGGTCGGCGTACAGGTGGCGGCCGGCCCGGGGCGGCAGGGCGAGCGCTCCGGCGGCCAGTACGGCGCGGTGGGCCGCCGTGGCCACCTGGGCGTGTGCCGCCGCCGCGGCGGCGGCGCGTTCGGTGACCGGTGCGGGCTCGCCGAGGGCGTGGGCGGCGGCCGCGGCGACGGGGGCGGCGAGACGGGCGCCGAGCGCGGTGAGGAGATCCAGGGTGCGGGCGCGGCGAACGGCGCCGCGCGGGGTGGTGGGGAAGCGGGCGATCGCGGCGGGCCAGGCGGTGGGAGTGAGGGAGCCGGCCAGGTCGCACAGGACGGTGACGTCCCCGGGGCACATCTCGGCGGGGCTGACGAACACCGTGTCGCGCGGCTGGTGCAGGGTGTCGCGCCAGGTCTCGTCACTGATGATGTGCAGGCCCTCGCCGACGGCCGCCTCGCAGGTCTCGCGCACCAGCTCGGGCGGGGCGACGGTGCCGGTGGGGTCGTCGGCCACGGCGAGCAGCAGGAGGGCGGGGTGGCCGCCTTCGGCGCGGACCCGCCGTACGGTCTCCAGCAGCGCGTAGGGGTCGGGCACGCCGCCGCACTCGGCGGGGGTCGGCACGTGGTAGGCGGGGTGGCCCAGCAACCGGGCCTCGGGGGTCCAGGAGGTGGGGCAGGGCCGGGGCAGCAGGACGTCCCCGCCGTGCGCGGCGATCAGCGCGGACAGCAGGGGCTGGGCGCCGGGGGCGGCGGCCAGGTCCCCGGGGTGGCAGCGCAGCCCGCGCCGCCACCAGTAGCCGCAGGCCGCGTCGCGCAGGACGGCGCCGCCGCCGGGTGGTTCGGCCTCGGTGCGGGAGGCGGCGGCCGCGAGGACGGCGGCGAGCTCGGGCAGTACGGGCAGCCCGTCCTCGGGGGCGCCCGGCGCGTACCTGACCCGTCCGCGCCCTTCCCCCGGTTCCGTGGCCGGGGGCGCGGCGGGGGAGGCCCCCGGGAGGGGCGGACGGTGCCCGGGTCCGCCGGCCCCGCCGGGAGGGGTGTGCCGCGCCGGGTCCGGGCCGGTACCGCCCCGGGCCCGGCGCTCGGACTCCGCGCCGGGCACTCCCGCGGCTCCGCGCCGCCGCGGCGGGCCTCCGGCCGGTTCCGGGACCGGCTGCGGCGCGGGGGCCGGGTGGGAGGAGCCGGGGTCCGTGGCGGAGGCGCGCGCGGGTTCCCCGGCGCCGGGGGCGGCCGGTCCGGCGCGCTCCCGGGGAGCGGGGCCCGCGGCCGGTCCGGGTCCTTCCGGAGTGGACTTCCGCATGCCCTCACCTCCGCCGTCGGTGCTGGTGGTCCCGGGACCCTGCCCGGCCCCAAGGCCCTTTATACGGAGGTTCGTGATGACTCGCCGCTTCAACGGACACCCGCTAGGGGCGCACCGCGAGGCGGGAGAGTTCCCTCTCCAGACCCCGTCCCCTGGTGTGGACGACTCCGGCCGCGACGTCCGCGAGCCTGCGGTTGGTGAGCTGCGAGATCCGCCGCAGCACCCCGTACGCCTCGTCGGCGTCGCAGGACAGCACGTGCATCACGATGCCGCCGGCCCGGTCGATGACCGGCCGGGAGCGCAGCGCGGTCTCCAGCTGGTCCACCTCGGTCAGGGCGGCGCGGTAGCGGCGGTCGCGTACCAGGCCGGCGGTGATCTCCTCGGCCAGGATGGCGGCCGGGCCGTGGGCGGCGTCCTTCAGCGAGCCGGGGCGGAAGCCGTACAGGTTGAGGGTGATGTCGATGCCGGCCCGGTGGAAGGGCAGCGTCACGCTGGTGCGTACGCCGGATCCGAGCGCCGCAGCCCGGTAGTCGGGCCAGCGCCGCTCGGTCAGCAGGTCCGCCGCGCCGACGGGTGCGCCGCTGCGCAGCGCGGTGTGGATCGGGCCGTCACCGGAGTCGAGCTGGACCGACACGAGGGCCGTCAGGTCCGGATGGGTGGCGGCGCTGGTGCGGTGGTCCTCCGCGCGGTCGCTGAGCGTGGCGACGGCGCCGCAGCAGGCCGGGACGGAGCGCACGCACTGGGTGGCGAGGTGGTGCAGCGTACGGACCGTGGAGGCCGGTTCGGGGCCTTCGTACCGCTGCTCGGGCTGCATCTGTTCCCTCCTCTCCCGCTGCGGCTGCCCCGTGCCGGTGCAGTGAAACGACCCCTGCGCACCGGCCGCGCGGGGCGGTTACGGTGCTTGCATGACGCAGACGGACGAGTTCGGCGAGGACCTCGCGGATTTTGTGCGACGGGTCGGCGAGCTGCGCAGCGCCCGGGCCCTTCCGCCCGGTGAGCAGCGCGGCGTGCTGGACGCCGCGCTCTTCGAACTCCAGCATGCGGCAGAGACGCTGTGGCCGCGCTACGAGCGGCTGGCGGCGCGGGCGCCGGGCGGTACGTCCGCCGACCGCCGGGAGCGCCAGTTGCTGAGGACGCTGTTCCAGCGGTTGCCGCTGCCGGTGGCGCTGGTCGACCGGGACACGGTGGTGCGCCGGATGAACTTCGCCGCGACGGGCCTGACCGCCGTCCGGGCGGGTTACGCCACCGGCCGGCCGCTGACCGGCCTGCTCATCTCCGGTGACCGGGCGCCGTTCCGCAGCCAGGTGGCGGCGACGGCGCGCGGGGAGGGCGGCCGCAGCCTCAGCGTGCGGCTCCAGCAACGGCCGCACGAGCCGGTGCGGGCCACCCTGGTCGCGCTGCCGGTGCCGGGCGAGCCGCAGCCGACGGTCCTGGTGGTGCTCCAGCCGGGGGTCGACGGGGCGGCCCAGCCGGCGGGCCCCGGGGCGGGCGCCGCGGTGGGGCGCCGGCTGCCGCCGCCCGACCTCGCGGAGGCCACCCAGCGCGCCGGGATGCTCGACCTGGTCGACACGATGGCGGCCACCCTGCTGGGCCGGGCGCCGGGGGACGCGGACGGGGTGCTCCGGGCCGCCGCCGGGGTGCTGCACGGCCGGTTCGCGGACTGGGTGATCGCGGACACGGCGGGCGCGCGGCCGCTGCGCAGGGCCGTGGTGCTGGGGCCGCCGGACGCCGCGGCCCGGCCGCTGGTGGCGGCGGTGGCGGAGCAGGATCCGGCGGCCTGTCCGCTGGTGGCGGAGGTGGCCCGGGGCGGATCGGCCTCGTTCCAGGTACGGCCGGAGGACACCCGCGCGTTCGGCGAGGACGCCTCGGGCGCGGCCGTGCTGGTACGGGCCGAGGTCAGCTCCCTGCTGTGTCTGCCGCTGCTGCGGGACGACAAGGGGGTGCTGGGCGTGCTGACGCTCTTCCGCACCGGCGCAAGGCGGGCCTTCTCCATGGCCGAGGGACAGGCCGCCGATGTGATGTCCCGCCACGTGGCGCTGGCTATGCGGCGTCCCGCATGATGTCCTCCCGCAGCCGGCTGCAGCAGCGGCTGATCAGCCGGGACACGTGCATCTGCGAGATGCCGAGGTCCTCCGCTATCCGGCTCTGCGTCATGTCGCGGAAGAACCGCATGTAGAGGATCCTCTGCTCGCGTTCGGGCAGGCTGCGCAGCCTCGGCTTGACCGATTCGCGGTCGATCACCACGTCCAGGGCCGGGTCGGGGCCCCCGAGGGCGTCGACGAGTGTGTACCCGTCCTCGGTGCCGGGCAGTTCGGCGTCCAGCGAGAGAGCGGTGAAGCTGTCGAGGGCCTCCAGGCCGGCGAGGGCCTCCTCCTCGGTCATCCCGGCCTTCTCCGCGATCTCGGACACGGTGGGGGCGCGGCCCCCCACCGTGTGCGAGAGCTCCTGGTAGGCGGCGCGGACGCGGCCCCGGAGGTCCTGGACCCGGCGCGGTACGTGCAGGGTCCACATGTGGTCGCGGAAGTGGCGCTTGATCTCGCCGGTGATGGTCGGTACGGCGAAGCTCTCGAACGCGGCACCGCGCTCGGGGTCGTACCGGTCGACCGCTTTGACCAGTCCCAGGGCGGCGACCTGCCTGAGGTCCTCCAGGGACTCACCGCGGTTGCGGAAGCGGCCGGCCAGCCGGTCGGCCATGGGCAGCCAGGCGCGGACGATGTCCTGCCGCAGGGCTTCGCGCTCCTCACCGTCGGGCAGCGTCGCCAGACGCTTGAAGGACGCGGTGGTGTCGGGGGCGTCGTCGTGCGGATGCTTCGTGTGAGCGAGGGTCGGCATGATGCTTTCAGCTCCCTGAGCGGCGCTGACGGTTGGCTGTCACCCCGAGGAGAGCCTCCTGCTTCCGGGCGCGGACACGCCCGGAACGGGTGGCCGCTCCCTCGGACGTGCCTCCGGTCCGAAGCACGAGATGCGCTTGCCCGGGGTCGGACCGGACAAACGCCCCATTCCATGGTGCGCGCGTTTCCCGGGTTCGGCGCCCGGTGCCCGCGGCGGAGGCGTCGGCGGGCCAGGAGGCGGTGGCCGGTGCCGCCCGGCCCGGGGATCGGCGGTACGCCGGGAGCGCGGGGGGACGCGCGGGCGGAGGGGTGCCCGGCGGCGTTGGGCCGTTCGGGTGACAGCGGCCGGTGCCGGTCACCGGCGGCCGGCCGCCGGCGTGGACGGGCCGTCCGGCGTGGACGGGCCGTCCCGGCGGTGCGCGGCGGGTGCCGGACCCGGGCGCCGTCCGGCCGGGTGGTGCCTCTAGTGTTCGGACATGATCCCGCAGGCATACCTCTCCGAACTGTTTTCGCTGGACGGCCGGACCGCCGTGGTGACCGGTGGCAGCTCCGGCATAGGCCGGGCCGTCGCCGGGGCCCTCGCCCGTGCCGGGGCAGGTGTCGTGGTCGTGGCACGGCAGGAGGAGCGACTGCGGGCCACGGTCGGCGAGTTGACGGACGAGGGCTGCCGGGCGGCCTG
The DNA here is from genome assembly GCF_040653855.1 of Streptomyces sp. NPDC050856. Classification (NCBI taxonomy): domain Bacteria; kingdom Bacillati; phylum Actinomycetota; class Actinomycetes; order Kitasatosporales; family Streptomycetaceae; genus Streptomyces; species Streptomyces sp. NPDC050856. The sequence goes on from NZ_JBFAGV010000005.1 coordinate 116,767, forward strand.
GGTGAGCGCCGACCTGGGGACCCGCGACGGCGTGCGGGCGGCCGCCGAGGAAGCGGCCGGGAGGTTCGGGGAGCCGGACATCCTCGTCAACTGCGCCGGCGTCAACCACCGCCCGCCGATGGGCGAGTTGGGCGAGGACGTCTGGGACGCGACGATGGCCGTGAACCTGGAGGCCCCCTTCCTGCTGGGGCAGCGGTTCGGGCCCGGCATGGCCGAGCGGGGTTTCGGCCGGATCATCCACATCACCTCCCAGCAGGCGCACCGGGCGTTCGTCCGGAGCGGCGCCTACGGTGTCTCCAAGGGCGCGCTGGAGTCGCTGGCGCGTTCCCAGGCCGAGGCCTGGTCCCCGTACGGCGTCACCTGCAACACGCTGGTGCCGGGGTTCGTGATGACCGCGCTGAACACGCGGCTGTCGTCCGATCCCGAGCAGGTGGCGGCGCTGGCCGCGCGGACGCTGGTCGGGCGCAACGGCGTGGCCGAGGACTTCGCGGGCGCTGCGGTGTTCCTGGCGAGCCGCGCCTCCGCGTACGTCACCGGACAGGCGATCTTCGTCGACGGCGGCTTCTCCGTGCACTGAGTGCCCCCAGTGGCGCCCCGCGCCGTCCGGGGGCGTGCGCCGGCCCGTCCGCGCCGGTGGGGCGCGCTCGACGGCCCGTCCGTCACCCGTGCCGGTGGTCGTGGTGCCCTGGCCCTCCCGTACCGGGGCCCGCTGCGGGAGGGTGGCCGGATGCGCCGGACCCTCGTGCCCCTCGCCCTGGCCGTACTCCTCGGCACCGCCGGCTGTGTCTCGGTGCCCGAATCCGCGCCGCCGCGACGGCTGGCACCGGCCGGCGGGCGGGCGTCCGCACCGGTCGAGTGGCGGCCGCCGGCCCCGCCCCCGGCCCGTGAGCAGCTCGTGGCGGTCGAGGAGCGGGCCGGGCCGGGGAAGCCCCCGGCTCCCACCGGGCGGGTGAAGCAGCGGGTCCGGGCGGCGGGACAGCGGCCGGGCGCCGGGGTCGGCCCGTCCGCCCGGCGGGCCCCGCGGTCGCCCGCGCGGCGGGCCGCCGACCCGGCGCGCGAGCGGAGGAACCCGGTTGCGCCCGCACGGCCCGTGCGGCCCGCACGGCCGGCGCGGCCCGCCCAGCCGGCGCCGGCGGCCGTTCCCCGTCCCGGGCAGGGCTACGGCATGGCGGACCTGTGCCGGGCTTCCGCCGGCGTCACCGACCCGGACGTCACCGCGCTCTGCCGTGGCGCGTACGGCCGCTGACGGCGGGTCACCCGCGCCGGGGCGCGGCTCAGGCCCGCCGCGGCTCGCAGCAGCGCGGTGATCCCGCAGTCGAACGGACGGGCACCGGCCGGCCGGAGCCGCTGGTGGGTCCCGGGGTCGGCGAACACCGACGGTGGTGCGGCGGCTCAGCGGCGGCGGCGCGCGTGGCGGGGTCCGGCCGCGTGGGCCGGGCCCGCGGGAGCGGACCTTCCGGCCCGGTCGGCCGGGCGGGAGGTGGCCGGTGCGGTGTCCCCCTCGGGTGGCGGCTCGGAGAGCATTCTCTCCTCGTAGCGGCCCATGGCCAGCACGACCCCGAGCAGGGCGGGCGGCAGCAACAGGGTGACCAGCGCGGACAGCAGTCCCATGGACCCGGTCCTTCCGTATGGGGGCCCCGGCCCCGGCCCCGGAGCCCCGTCCCCGGGCACGGACCGCCGTCCGCGTCCGGGAACCTTCCTCGTCCCCTGCCACCCCGTGGCCGCTCGGCCTCGGCAGCGAGTCCCCCGGACCGGGAGGCCGAAACCACGGGTTTGCGTCGGTCCCTTCGGGTACCCGCCCGGCACCGACAGACGCACCATCGCGACAGATCCCGGAGAGTGCCATGCAACGAGGCAGCGACCGGCTCAGCCGCCGCCAGGACGACGAGATGAAGCACCAGCTCAGGGGGTTGCTCCGGTCCGGCCACCCGACCAGGACCGAGGAGTGGCACGACCCGGAGCCGGTCGCCGACGACGACCCGGAGGTGGCGCGGCACCCGGTACCGGCCGACCCGTTCGAGACGCTGCGCCTGGAGCTGGGCCGGCACCTGGCGCGTACGCCGTTCCCGGCGCACCGGCGTGATCTGCTGCGGGTGCTGCGGGAGCGGCACGCCCCCGACCCGCTGGCCGACCGGGTGGCGCAGCTCCCGCAGGACACCACCTACCGCAGCGTGCAGGACGTGGCCGTGGCGCTGCACCACGGCGGCTGACCCACATCACACCACCGGCGCGGCTGCCCCGGCGTCCCGCCGGAGCAGGGCCCGGGAAAGGCGGGGTCGACGGCGATGGCTCGACTCGTGAGAGAAGTCATGACGGCGGGTGCCGCGGCGGTGCGGCCCGACGCGTCGCTCGTGGAGGCCGCCCAGCTGATGCGCGCCCAGGGCATCGGGGATGTGCTGGTGGCCGACGGGGACCGGGTCGTCGGGGTGGTCACCGATCGCGACATCACCCTGCGAGCCGTCGCGGACGGCATCGATCCGCTCACCGTGAGCGCCGGGTCCGTGTGCACGCCCGATCCGGTGTGCGTCGCCCCGGACGACGAGGTCACGACCGCCGTCGGCCTGATGCGGAGCAACGCCGTACGGCGGCTGCCGGTGGTGGAGGACGGCCGGCCGCTCGGCGTGGTGAGCATCGGCGACGTGGCGGTGGCCCGGGAGCCTGAGTCGGCGCTCGCCGACATCAGCCGGGCCGAGCCGGACACCGGGCCACGCACCGTACCGGGCGCCGGGCCGGGCTGATCGGCCCGGGGACACCTCGGCAAGAGACAGGGAAGAGAGAGGAAAGACTGTGCAGATCGCGTTTCTCGTGGCGCCGGAGGGCGTCGAGCAGGTGGAGCTGACCGACCCGTGGCAGGCCGCGATCGACGCCGGTCACACCCCCCGGCTGGTGTCGACCGACACGGGGAAGGTCCAGGCGTTCAACCACCTCGACAAGGCCGACACGTTCCCCGTGGACGAGACGGTCTCCGAGGCGTCGGTGGCGGACTACGGCGGCCTGGTGCTGCCCGGTGGCGTCGCCAACCCGGACTTCCTGCGGATGGACGAGGCGGCGGTGGCGTTCGTCCGGGGGTTCTTCGACGCCGGGAAGCCGGTCGCGGCCATCTGCCACGCGCCGTGGACGCTGGTGGAGGCCGACGTGGTGCGCGGCCGGACCCTCACCTCCTGGCCCAGCCTGCGCACGGACATCGGCAACGCGGGCGGCGAGTGGGTCGACGAGCAGGTGAAGGTCTGCACGGGCGGGCCCAACACGCTCGTCACCAGCCGTAAGCCGGACGACCTGAAGGCCTTCTGCGAGACGTTCACCGCCGAGTTCGCCAAGGCGTCGGAGGGCTGAGCGTACGGCCGAACCGGCTGCCCCGAACCGGCCACTCCGGGCCCTTGGGCCGGCTCCTCGTCCCGCGCGGCGGACGAGGAGCCTCGCCGTGTGTGCGGCCGGTCGGGTGCCGGCCCACCGTGTGTCAGGCCCGCCGCCCCACCAGGGTCAACAGCCGCGTCTGCGCGTCGGCGCCGGGCGGTGGCGTCAGCGGCGGGGCGAACAGCCCGCTGCCGGCCAGCTCGGAGGCGTACGGGGACACCTCCGCCCAGGTGAACTCGACCAGGTCGTCGGGCAGCCGTTCCGGCGCGCCGATGGCCCGTGACAGGTCCCAGGCGTGCAGCACGGCGTCCGCGACCATCTGGGAGCAGTAGGCCGTGGCGGGCGTGTCGCCGTAGGAGAGGCGCACCGTGCGCGCCAGGGCGCCCCTCTCGGTGAAGGCGGCGCGGGCGGCCGCCGCCGCCCGGTCCCAGGCGCCGGCCGGGTCGTCGCCCAGCACATCCCCGTCGAAGGCGTCGCCCACCTCCTCGATGGTCCGGCCTTCCCGTACCAGCGGTACCACCCAGAGCTGTTCGCCGGTGAGGTGGTTGACCAGGTCGCGCACGGACCACTCGGCGCAGGGCGTGGGGGCGTCCCACTGGTCCGCGCCGACGGCGTGCACCCGTTCGGTGAACAGGGTGAGCGCCTCGGCGTGCCGGGCGAGAAGGGTTGTGGCCATGCGGCCCACCTCCGGGGAGATCCGTCATCCGTCCGGGAGACATCGTCGCTGCTCGTCCACTGTCCCTCCTCGTCCCGGTTCCAGCGCGAGGAAGGAGAGGGATGGCGGGACAGGCGCGGCACGAGGAAGCGTGGGGCGCACGAGGAGCGCGGGACCTGTGTGGCCACTGGGGCCCCGGGTACTCGTCCGCGACGTCCGACCGTCCTCTCCTCCCAGGGAGGGAGCCATGCGACTCGCATTCCTGACCAGCCTTTACGAACGCCCGGGGCCCTGGGCCAGCGTCTACGTCGACACCTCCCACGTCGACGAGTCCGCCGCGAAACGACGGGAGCTCCAGGCCCGGGAGGTCTGCCGGGAGCTGGCCGCCCAGGGCGCCGACGAGGCGACCCAGCGGGCCGTGTACGAGGCGCTCGCCGACGGCCCCCGCCCGCCCGGTGAGGCCGGGCGGGCGGTGTTCGCGGCGCACGGCGACGTCGTCCTGGACCCGCCGCTGGCCGTCCCGCCGCCCGCGCCGTACCTGGTCACCTGGGCGGCGCTCCCCCATCTCACTCCGCTGCTGGACCTGGCGGCGCGGCAGCCCGTCTGCCTGGTCTGCTACATCGACCGGACCGGTGCCGACCTGGAGCTGCGCACCCCGCTCGGCGAGCGGTCGGCCGGCCATGTCGAGGGCCGGGACTGGCCGGTGCACCGCACCGCGTCGGCCGACTGGTCCGAGCGCCACTTCCAGCTGAGCGTGGAGAACACCTGGGAGCGCAACGCCGAGGAGATCGCCGAGGCGGTCGCCGCCTGCGAGCACGACACCCGTGCCGACCTCATCGTGCTGGCGGGTGATCCCCGCGAGCGGCACTCGGTGCACGAACGGCTGCCGGCCGAGGTACGACCGCTGGCCGTGGAGAGCGACCACGGCGGCCGGGCCGCCGGGTCGAGCACCCGGCTGCTCGACGAGGACGTGGAACGCGCCCGGCAGGAGCACCTGCGGCGCTCCACCGAGGAGGAGCTGGACCGCTTCCGGTCCGCCCGCTCCCCCGGTGACGGCCGCCCGGCCGCGGCCGAGGGGGTGCCGGCGTTGATCGAGGCGGCCAGGGAGCACCGGATCGCCGAGCTGCTCATCCGCTCCGAGGGGCCGGACACGCACCGCGAGGTGTGGGTGGGCGCCGAGCCCGACCAGATCGCCGTGCGCCGCAGCGACGCCCACTACCTCGGTGAACGTGACCCGCTGCCGGCCCGCGCCGACGACGCGCTGCTGCGCTCGGCGGTGATGAACGGCGCCGACGTGCTGCGGGTGCGGCCGGAGATCGACGACGACGTGCCGGTCGGCGGACTGGGGGCGCTGCTGCGCTGGCCGTACCAGGAGAAGGAGACGCGGCCGGCCTGAGCCCGGTGGTGGCGCGGGGGCGTGGCCCGGCCCGCCTCGGGGTACGTGCGTGCCATGTCGGACGCGAATGTCACGCAGCAGGCCGATCCGGTCCGGGCCCGGGTGGTGGCGCTGCTCAGCGCCTGGGACCGGGAGGTCTTCGACCGGGTGGCGACCCGCCACTGGCCGGGCGCCGACCCGGTGCTGCCCCGCCTCAGCCACAGTGCCAACCACGGCCTGCTGTGGTTCGGCGCGGCGGCGGCCATCGCCACCCTGGGGCGCGGCGCCCGCTCCCGGCGGGCGGCCCTGCGCGGGGTCGCGTCCCTGGCGCTGGCGTCCGCGACCATCAACACGGTGGGCAAGCGGTCGGTGCGCCGGCCCAGGCCGGTACGGGACGCGGTCCCGCTGGTGCGCCAGCTCAAGCGGCAGCCGATCACCACGTCGTTCCCCTCGGGGCACTCGGCCTCGGCGGCGGCCTTCGCCACGGGAGTCCTGCTGGAGTCGAAGGGCTGGGGCGCGGCGGTGGCGCCCCTGGCGGCGGCCGTCGCGCTGTCCCGGGTCTACACCGGTGCCCACTATCCGGGCGACGTGCTGGCCGGTGCGGCACTCGGCGTGGGCGCGGCGTTCGCGGTACGCGGCTTCGTGCCGACCCGTTCGCAGCTCCCGGCGCCGGGCCGGCCGCACGCCACCGCGCCCGCGCTGCCCGGCGGCGAGGGGCTGGTCGTCGTGGTCAACAAGGGCTCGGGTTCGGCGGACGCCGCCACGGTGGTACGGGACGTGCTGCCGGCCGCCGAGGTGCTGGAGTGCGAGCCGGACCAGGTGGCGGGCGAGCTGGAGAAGGCGGCGGAACGGTGCCGGGCGCTGGGGGTGCTCGGCGGTGACGGCACGGTCAACCGCGCGGCGGGGGTCGCCGTCCGGCACGGGCTGCCGCTGGCGGTCTTCCCCGGCGGCACGCTCAACCACTTCGCCTACGACCTGGGGATCGAGTCGGTCCACGACACCTGCCGGGCGCTGGCCGCGGGTGACGCGGTACGGGTCGATCTGGGACGTTTCCGGCCCGGGCCGCACGGCAGGGCCGAGGGGTACTTCCTGAACACCTTCAGCCTCGGGGTGTACCCCGAGCTGGTCCGGCTGCGGGAGCGCTGGTCGCCCCGGATCGGCGGCTGGCCCGCCGGTGTGCTGGCGGCGCTGCGGGTGCTCCGCGGCGAGCACCCGCTGGAGGCGGAGCTGCGCGGCGAACGGCACGCGCTGTGGCTGCTGTTCGCGGGCAACTGCATCTACCGGAGGATGGGTCCCACACCCGGCCACCGCGCCGACCTGGCGGACGGCCTGCTGGACGTCCGTGTGGTGCAGGGCGGCCGGCTGCCGGGGGTGCGGCTGCTGGCGGCGGCCCTGGCCGGCCCGTTGAGCCGGTCGCCGGTGCACGCGGCGGAGAAGCTGCGGCGCCTGCGGATAGCGGGCCTGGCGCCGGGCACACCGCTGGCCTACGACGGTGAGGTGACGCGGGCCCCGTCGGACCTGGTGGTGGACAAGATGGACGAGGCACTCACGGTGTACCGCCCGCAGGTGCTGTGACGGCACGGCCGGGGCGCGACGAACGGGGGTGTGTGTCGTCCCCGGTCCGGTTCCGGACTCGGGGCGGGGCCGTTCGCGCGGTTCCGGGGCCCCGGGACGTACCGTCCCCTGGTCGGCCCCCGGGTCAGCGGGCGAGCGCGCCCACGTCGCCCATGACGATCACCGGTTTCTTCGCCGGGTCCAGCGCCACCAGCAGCTCCCGCAGCCGCTCCTCCGACAGCGCGACACAGGCGCGGGTGGGACCGCCGTGGTCGACGTGGATCCAGACACCGCCCCCCTTGGCCGTGCCCTGGGGGCGGGTCTTGTTCAGGGGCGTGGTGCCGGGGACGCGGTTGTAGTCGATGGCCAGGACGTGGTCGAAGGACCCCTCCAGCGGTTCGCCGAGGAATCCGGTGCCCGGCATGTTGAACTCCTCGCTCTGGTCGTACGGGAGGCGGGTGCCGGGGTCGGGCAGCCGGCCGCCCGCGTCGCCCAGCCGGTACACCCCGATGGGGGTGCGCAGGTCGCCGGCCCGGTGGTCGGGGGTCCACCCGCGCAGCGCGTTGTGGGCGGGCCAGGGCCCCTTGACGGCGCGCCAGCCGGTGACCGGGTCGCGCTCGTACAGGACGGCGGTGGCGATGCTGGAGTTCCGCGCCTCCCCGGTCACGACGAACGCCTGCCCGGTCGTGGCCGGGATCCGCGCCTGGAAGGCCGGACCCAGGCCGGGGATCCGCGCGACCCGCGCGACCGGCGAGCGGGCCCCGGTGGGGCCGGACGCCGGGGTCGCCGGGGCACCGGATGCGGCCGGGGCCGCCCGGTCCGCCGCCGGGGCGCCCCTGGGCGCGGGCGCGGACCCCGGTTCGGCGCACCCGGCGAGGATGAGTCCGGCGCACACCGCGGGGAGCAGTGCGAAACGTCGGGCACTGTTGGCGACGGGCATGTCTGGGCCTTTCCTTCGTCGCGGCGCTCGTGACCTACGCGCCCACGGAGTGTGCTGATCGTTCGCTCGGTCCGCCGTCGCGCCGGGTGACGGCGCGACGCGCGTGGGGTTCCCCCGGTCCACCCACGCCGGGCGGCCGGAAGGAACGACCATGTGGTAATCAAACGGGCAATTCACACATCGGGCCAGTCCGAGTGATCCAGTTGTGCGGGGGGCATCTCCGTCAGCGTGGTCACCGCCGACGACCAGGACCCGGTCCGGGCGGGCCCGCGGATGAACCGGGGAAGCCGCCCGGGCACCGGGGTGCCGGCGGCCGTCTTCGGCGCAGAGCCGGCCCGTGAGCTCCGCGGCGTCATCGCCCACCACGCCGACGGCATCGAGGCGCTGAGCACCATGCGCCGGCCGGTGTCGGTGATGCGGCGGGGTGAGCTTGAGGACGGCGAGCGCGGCGGGCGCCGGGCACCGGGGCACCGGGGCACCGGGGCACCGGGGCACCGGGGCGCGGGGCGTACGGACCCCGGGCGAAGTCCTTGCCGCGCACCGGGCCGCCGGTACTGCTCCGCGTCGATCCGGCCCTGGAGCGGACATCCCGCACCGCCTCCCGGCATCCCGGCCGGCCCGCACCGGGCGTGGGAGGCCCTGACCAAGGTGCGCCAGCACACGGCCGACGCCGGCACCGTACGGGTCGTGCCGCGCCGCGCGGGCGGCGGCGAGCCGGAGGCGCGGATCGGCGACGCCGGACACGGTGCCGCGCCAGAGGGGTCGGGATCGGCCGTACCCGGACGGCGGCCGGCGCGTGACCGCCGTCCTGCCGCCGGGCCGGCCTCCTTGACGGTCCTGATCGGCGCGGGCGCGGCCCCGGCCGCCCGGGGTGCGCCGCCCGGAGGCCCGCCGCCCGGGCGGAGCACTCCCGCCGGCCCGGCGCGGCGCTCGATGACACGCCGCTGACCTGCGGATACACGGGCGGTACGGCGGGTGGCTCACTCCGGTGGCGTGCTCGGCCGGGGTGCGGGCCCGCCCGGTCCCGGGTGAGGTGGGGTCAGCCAGCCCTGTGCGAACCCTCGAGAGCGCAGGCGCAACATCCGGAGGACTTGCCATGCGTCTCCCCCGCGCCGTGGCCGCCGCGGCTGTCATCACAGTCGCCTGCGGCCTGCCGGCCACCGCGGCCACCGCCGCCACCACGTCCGGCCACGTGCCCGCCGCCACCGGCACCGCTGTCGCGCCGGCCGCCGCGACCGTCACCATCGACATCGGTGCCGGTGTGACCATCGCGATCGTCAACGGCGTCCCGTACTACAGCGGAGCGCCCCTGCGGCCCGGCCAGACGGTCGACAGCGGGATCTTCATCCACTACGACGGGAAGCGCCTGTACACCCGGACGCAGGGCGGCAACACGCCCTACTCCGTCTGGGACGCGCGCACCGGCCGGTTCCTGGGCACCCAGGCCGCGCGTCCCGGCACCGGAACGAGCGTGCCGACCCGCCCACCGGGCCCGGCCCGCGGCGGGGTGGGCGGTTCCACCGAAGACGGCAACACCACCGAGATCGTGGTGGGCGCGGTCCTCGTCGCCACGGCGCTGGGTGTCGGCGCCATGCGCGCGCGCCGCCGGCTGGGCGGCGACCACCGCTGAACGGGTCGGTGGCGTCATACCCGTGCGTGCCGGGGGTAGACGATTTCCGTAACGGACGGTCCACAAGGAGGCGTCATGCCCGGTCTGATCGCACGGATCAAGCAGTTCACCCGGTCCCCGCAGGGACAGCGGGCCATCTCGTCGGCACGGCAGGCCGCCGCCGACCCCCGCAAGCGCTCCCAGGCGCGGCAGCTCCTGGGCCGGCTGCGCGGGCGTCGCTGACCGGCCACCCGCGTCCCGGCCGCCCCACGGTGGTCCGGCCGTCCGGCCGGGCCCGGGAGCGGCCGGCGGGCGCACCCGGCCGCCGGCCGGCGGTCACAGCAGGGGCCCCAGCGGCCCCAGGTCGATGTTGAGGTCCTCCGGCGTGAGCCCGAAGCGCGTCCGGAGGACCTCCATGCGGTCCTCCAGCAGCATCAGCGTCATACCGATGCGCTCCTCCTGCTCCTCGGTGAGCTCTCCGCCCTCCACCCGGCGCAGTGCCTGGCGCTCCATGAGCTGCCGCAGCAGTTCGATGACGGTCAGCACCAGCCGGGCGAGGTCGCGTTCGACGGTGTCCGGGTCGAGTTCGACCCGGCGCCCTCCCGGCCCGCTCATCGGTACCCCTCCCACGGCGACGGCACGTCCTCGTTCACCGAGCTGATCAGTGCCCTGAGGTCGACCCGTACGAGGTCGACGTCCGCGATGCGCAGGGTCAGGTCACCGGTGATGACCACCCCGCCGGCCAGCAGCCGGTCGAGCAGGTCGACCAGCGCGACCCGGCGCTGGGCCAGGGGGTTGGGCGCGGTGCTCACAGCCCGGCCCCCTCGGGCACGCCACGCGCCCCGTCCGGCGCTCCGCCGGGCGCGGCCCCGGCGTCCGGCTCGTCCTCGGCGATCCCCGCGAAGGAGTAGGGCGCCCACGGACCGGTCAGTTCCACCCGCAGGCCGGGGACCGACGTCCGGCCGGCCCGTTCGACGAACTCCTCACTGCGCTCGCGGTCGACCAGGTACGCGGCGTTGAGCACATTGACCCCGTCGGCGCCGGACAGCCTGGCGTCCTGGGGCCGGTGCAGCGCCGCCGCCTCGGCGTAACCGGACAGCTCGGCGTGCAGTTCCCGGCAGAGCGCGTCGGCGCGCTGCCAGTCCACGTCCCGGCTGCGGCGGGCCTCCAGCCGGCGCCGCAGGTAGTCGCGGCCGCCCCCGCCGGTGGGCGCGGCGGCGGCCGGAGCCGGGGCCGACTCTGGCGCGGGCTGCGCGTACACCTTCACGCCCCACTCCACCCGGCCGTCCAGCCGTTCCAGTGCCCGTACGAACCGGTCGTGGCCGTCCTCCAGCAGGCGCCGGACCCCGCTGTCGTCCCGGCAGACCGTCGCGAGCCGCAGCGGGAGCGGGCAGGTGACGGTGGACAGGGACGCGATGACCGCGTCGTGGGCACGGGCGGTGGCGGCCAGCCAGTCCAGGTCCTCCAGGCGCTCGCGCAGCGGGGCCTCGTCGAAGTCCTCGGCCGGGACGGCGTCCACCACGGCGACGAGGTCACCGTGGCGCAGCAGCCGGGGCGGCTCGCCGCCGATGCCGCGCGCGCCTTCGGGCAGTACGCCGTCGAAGGGGCGGCTGACGGCGTACACATAGCGCAGTCGCTGCGTGCCGGTCATGTGGTGCGCTCCTCGAGTTCGGCGATACGGCGTTGCAGTTCCTCGTTCTCGCGGGCGAGTTCGCGGTGGCGGGCGCCGGAGGAGAGGTCGGGGTCGGACTCCCACCAGTCGATGCCCATCTCCTTCGCGCGGTCTACGGAGGCGACGACGAGACGGAGCTTGATGGTGAGCAGTTCGATGTCGAGCAGGTTGATGCGAATGTCGCCGGCGATGACGACGCCCTTGTCCAGGACGCGTTCGAGGATGTCGGCGAGGTTGGCGCCGCCACTGTCGGGGGCGTACGGACTGGGCAGGCGGCCGGGGGTGGTCATGGCTGTCTGGTGCCCTTCTCCAGGCGGTCGAGGAGTTCGTCCTCCTGGCGGTCGAATTCCGCCTCGTCGATCTCGCCCGCTTCGAGCCGTTCCTCGAGGCGGGCCAGTTCACGGCGCACGGCGGCGGGGTCGTAGTACTGCCGTTCCGCCTCCGTCACCACCTGGCGCAGCACCCAGGCGGTGCCGCGCACAGGGGCGACGGGCAGGAGCAGCAGCTCTCCCAGCAGGCCCATGGGGTGTCACTCCACGAAACTGTAGGGCGGCAGGGGGCCGTTCACCTGGAGGGAGATGTGCTGCTGGGCCCGCCCCAGGGCGTCGACGGCGGCGACGAACTCGTCCGCGCGGTCGCGTTCCACCAGGAACGATATGTTGGCCAGCCAGCCGCTGCTCTCGGGGCCCGGGCACACCTCGACGGCGGCGTCCTCCAGCGACTGCTGGATGAGCACCCCGTCGCGCGCCTCGCGCTGCTTCACCGCGGCCACGACGCGTTCGCCCAGGGCCAGCTTCTGCTCGTAGCTGCCGCCGCCGGCCGCGCGGTTGGCCTCGCTGAGGGCGCGCAGGTCCGGGTCGTCGGCGAGCACCCGGTGCAGTACCGCCTGCTCGTCGTGGCTGGCCTTCACGTTGTACTCGACCTTGTTGTCGAGGGCCTTGAGGCGCTCCAGGTAGTGGTCCTGGCGCTCGTCGAGGACGGCACGCACGGCGTCGTCGTCGGTGGAGACACTGCCGAACCGGATCGGCAGCACCACGCCGCCGGCGCCCGCCTCGGTCAGGACGTTCTGATGGGCCAGCAGGTCGCGACGCTTGGGCCTGAGGTCCTCCGGGGCGTCGCTCACCAGTGCGCAGAGTTCGCCCTGGTGCAGCAGGCGGACCGGCCGGGCCGGGTCGCCGACACCGCCCATCTCCTCGGGGAGCCCCGGCTGCGAGCCGCGCGCGATCCCGTAGACGTACGTGCTCACTCCTGCTCCTCCTTCTTGGTGGTGCGACCGCGGCTGCTGCCGGAATCGCTCTTGACGCCTTCCTTGACGTCGTCACGCGCCTGGGTGAAGGCGTTGGATATGGTCTGGGCGGCGCCGCTCAGCGCGCCCTTGGACTTGCCGCGCGCGCCGGACTCGGTGATCTCGCCGACGAGGTCGGGCAGTCCGGGGTCCTTGCGCGGGCCGGACTCCAGGTCGAGGCGGTTGCAGGCCTCGGCGAAGCGCAGATAGGTGTCGACGCTGGCGACCACGACCCGGACGTCGATCTTCAGGATCTCGATGCCGACCAGGGAGACCCGGACGAACGCGTCGATCACCAGGCCTCGGTCCAGAACGAGTTCCAGGACGTCGTACAGGCCGCTGGAACCGCCACCACTCTGCTGTGCCGGGACTACTGTCATTGTTCTGCTGCCTCCCTCAGGGGGTCGCTGTGTGTGACGGGTCGGCCGCTTCAGGAACGGTCGGCCCTGCCGCGTTCGTAGCGGCGGACACGCCGGTAGCCGGTGAGCTCGCCGTGCGGGTCGAGTTGGACCTCGTACGTGGCGAGCAGGCTCATCGTGTCGGGGACACGTTCGAGTTCCAGGACCTCGATGTTCAAGGTCCAGCCGTCCTCGGTCTGTTCGAAGGACGACACGGACTCGGGGTCCATGCCGGTGAGTTCCGCGAGCTGGGCGCGTGCCGCTCGCAACACCTGCATGGTGCCGGGCAGTTGGTCCGCCGATTCCTCCGGCTGCTGCTTGTCGTCGTTGGTGGTCTGGGTGCTCTTGGATGTGTTCGCCATATCAGCCTCGTCTCGTCACTGCGGGTTGCCGTGACCGCAAGTCCGCAAACCCGTGGCCTTTCCTCAGCGCGGGGAGTCGAGCCGCCGCCGGGCGGGGCGGAGGGCCCGGGGACGGGTCACGTCGCCGTTCCAGGGGGCGCTGCGCGCCTGTTCGCGTACGTCACGGACCGTCCAGCGGCGGGCGTGCGTGGCCGGTTCGTCCAGCTGGGCCCAGCGCGTCGGTGTGGCGACGGGCGCTCCGGGCCTGGCTCGTACGGAGTAGGGCGCGCCCGTCCGCCGCCCGGCGTACGGGAGCGAAGTCGTCGTCCACCGGGTCCAGAGCGAAGACCAGGCGGTCCGGGTGGTGCGGCCGGGCGGCCTTCGCCTGCCGGCGGTGCGGGGTCACGGCGGCCTGGTCGGCCAGGTGGACGAGGGTGGCGGTGTCGTCGCACACGGTGTGGGTGACGGTGCCGCCCCCCTTGGCCAGTTCGGCCCGGTGCACCCAGTCGGGGTAGCTGCCGGGCGTGCCCTTCCGCGTGAAGCGGCGACCGCCGATCCCGTCGGGGTGGCGTTCCGGCATCAGCGGCCGGCCGCGCGACCGCGGCAGCAGAAAGGGGGCGACGGACCGGTGGTACGCGACCGGGTCCGCCTTGGTCAGTCCGTCCTCGGGGAAGAGGACCTTGTCGGGGCGGTGGACCCGGACGGTCCGGCGGCCGGCTCGTACGGCGCGGGTGGTCGCACTCATGGGGTGCGCGTACCCGGGCGGGCGGGCCGAAACCCGTGGTGCGGCCGGACGGGGGTGCGAAGGGTCATGTCCCGGCGGGCTGCGGCGCGCGGCCCGGCCGGGGCCGCGCCCGGCCACGCGGAGGCACCGGACATCCGGCGCGAGGTGGTGGCGGGCGGTGCGGGGTGCTCCGCCCAGGGGGGCGCGCCGCGGGCGCCGCGCGCCACCGCCGGGGCCGGGTCATCAGGGCGTGACGACCCGTTCCACCAGCAGCTGGACCGCCGCGGTGATCGACTGGGCGTCGATACCGGCCTTGCGCAGTTGCTCCTCCGGGGTGGCCGACGCCGGCATGCCGCGTACCGCCAGCCGGGCCAGCCGGGGCGCCGGGCGGCCGTCGGAGAAGGCCTCGGCGACCGCGTCCCCCAGACCGCCCTCCGGGTGGTGGTCCTCGACGGTGAGCAGGCACCCGGTGGCACCGGCCGCGTCGTCCAAGGTGTCGGCGTCCACCGGCTTGAGCGAGTACAGGTCGATCACCCGCACCGGGATGCCGTGGTCCGCCAGCGCGTCCGCGGCCTTCAGGGCCTCGTGGACGGTGACGCCGGCGGCGACGATCGTCGCCCGGTCGTCGTCGCCGTGGCTGCGCAGCACCTTGCTGCCGCCGACCGGGAACTCCTCGTCGGGACCGTAGATGACGGGCGCGTCACCGCGCGAGGTGCGCAGGTAGCGCACGCCCTCCAGGTCGGCCATCGCCGCCACCAGCTTGGCGGTCTGGTTGGCGTCGCACGGGTGGAGCACGGTGCTGCCGTGCACCGAGCGGAACATGGCCAGGTCCTCCAAACCCATTTGGGAGGGCCCGTCCTGACCGATGGAGACTCCGGAGTGGGAGCCGATCACATTGATCCCGGCCTGGCTGACCGCGGCCATCCGGACGAAGTCGTGCGCGCGGGTCAGGAACGCCGCGAACGTCGACGCGTACGGCACATAGCCGCGGGTCTGGAGCCCCACGGCCGCCGCGACGAGCTGCTGCTCGGCGATGTAGCACTCGAAGTACCGGTCGGGGTGGGCCTTGGCGAAGAACTCCGTACGGGTGGAGTCGCCGACCTCCGCGTCCAGTGCGACCACGTCGCCGCGCGCCGAGCCGAGCGCCTCCAGGGCGTGCCCGTACGCGGTGCGGGTGGCGACCGAGTCGCCCTGCTCGAACCGGGGCAGCTCCGGTGCCCCGGCACGGGCCGGGCGCCGCGCCGGCGCGTCGTCCGGCGGGCGCCGCACGTCGACGTGGAGCGAACGGGGGCCGCCCAGCTCCATGACGGCGTCCTCGGCGTCCTTGAGCGGCTTGCCGTGGAAGCCCTCCAGGTCCTCCACCGCGGCGACGCCGCGTCCCTTGCGCGTGGCGGCGAGGATGGCGGTGGGCTGCCGGACGGTGGAACGGGCCTCGGCGAAGGCCCGGTCGACGGCCTCCACGTCGTGCCCGTCGACCTCGACGGTGTGCCATCCGAAGGCGTCCAGCCGGCGGGCGTACGCGGTCAGGTCGTGCTCGTGCCGGGTGGGCCCGCGCTGCCCCAGCCGGTTGACGTCGACGACCAGCGTCAGGTTGTCCAGGTGGTTGTACGCGGCGTGCTCCACGGCTTCCCACACGGATCCCTCCGCCATCTCGCTGTCACCGCAGAGCACGTACACCCGGTACGGGAGCCGGTCCAGCCGCTTGCCCGCCAGGGCCATGCCGACGCCGACCGGCAGGCCCTGCCCGAGGGAGCCGGTGGCGACGTCCACCCAGGGCAGCCGGGGCGTGGGGTGCCCCTCCAGGCGGCTGCCCAGCTCGCGGAAGGTGAGCAGCTCGTCGTCGTCCACCGCCCCGGCGGCCTTGTACATGGCGTAGAGCAGTGGTGAGGCGTGGCCCTTGGACAGCACGAACCGGTCGTTGCCGGGGTGGTCGGGCCGGTCGAAGTCGTAACGCAGGTGGTGGGCGAGGAGGACGGCCGCGAGGTCGGCGGCCGACATGGAGGAGGTGGGGTGGCCCGAGCCGGCGGCGTCGGCGGCGCGCACCGCGTCGACCCGCAACTGCTGGGCCAGATCGGCCAGTTCTTCGTAGCGCATGTCACTCCTTGCTGGGTCCGCCCGGGATCCGGGCGAGTTCGGGCGAGGCCGTGTCGAGCGGCACCTGCCAGGAGCGGAGCAGCCCCAGCTGGACGGACTGGCGGGGCAGCACCGCGTCCAGCAGCCAGTCGGCGGCGACCCGTACCCGGTTGCCGGGCATGGCCGCCAGGTGGTAGCCGCGGGTGACCGCTCCGGCGACCGGGCCCGACAGCGGCACGCCGAGCGGGTTGGCGGCCGCCTTGACGCCGCCGAGGTCGACGGCGAAGCCCAGGTCGCTGTGCTTGTAGGGCACGGGGTCGCCCAGCCCGAGCGAGGCGGCCACGTTGCGGGCGGCGACCTTGCCCTGGCGGGAGGCGTGCTGAGCCGTCATCGGGGTGAACTCGCCGGGCCGGGTCAGGTCCGGTACGGCGGCGGCGTCGCCGCAGGCGAAGACGTCGGGGTGGCCGGGCACCCCGAGCTGCGGGGTGACCACCAGCCGGCCGCGCTCGACGGGCAGGCCGAGTTCGGAGACCAGGGGGTCGGGGCGCACACCGACACACCAGATGAGGGTGCGGGTCTCCACGAACTCCCCGTCGTCCAGCAGGACGCCGTCGGGGGTGGACTCCTTGACCGACGTCCCGGTCCGCACGTCCACGCCGCGGGCGCGCAGCACCTCGTCGGCGGTGCGCGACAGCCGCTCGTCCAGTCCCGGCAGGACGCGCGGCGCCACGTCCAGGAGCAGCCACCGGGGCCGCGAGCCCGAGGGCCAGGCGGGCTGCCTGCGCACCAGGGCGTCGGTGAACATCTGCCCGTGCGCGGCCAGTTCGGTGCCGGTATAGCCGGCGCCCACCACGACGAACGTGCCGCGCGAGGCGCACTCGGCGGGGTTTGTGGCGGCCGAGGCCAGTTCCGTCTGACGGGTGATGTGGTCGCGCAGGTAGAGCGCCTCGGGGAGGCCACGGAAGCCGGTCGCGTGCTCGGCGACGCCGGGGATGGGCAGCAGCTTGCTCACGCTGCCCACGGCGAGGACCAGCCGGTCGTAACGCAGCTCGCCCTCGGTGCCCTCCGGGTCGGTGTAGTGGACGGTGTGCCCGTCGAGGTCGACCCGGTCGGCCTGGCCGAGGACCAGGCGCACCCGCGGCAGGGTGCCGGGCAGCGACACCGTCACCCGGCGCGGCTCCAGGATGCCGGCCGTGACCTGCGGCAGCAGCGGCAGGTACAGGAAGTAGTCGGTGGGGTTGAGCAGCACGATCTCGGCCCGCCCGCGCAGGGTCCCGGCGAGGCCGCGGGCGGTCTGGTAGCCGGCGAACCCGGCTCCGACGATCACGACGCGCGGCCGGGTGCGGAAACCGCCGGCCGGGCCGGCCGGGCCGGTGGACGAACTGATGGGCGGGGTCACGGGCGCCTCCAGCGTCATGTCGTACGTCATGTCTGCGTGCGTGGCGTCCGTCCGCGTACGTCACCGGGTTCCCTGCCGGCGGCGGGCCGGCGCGCCGGACGGACCTTCCCGGTGCCCCTGAGCCCGGCACCCAAACGCGCCCGAACCGGTACTCCCCCGGCCCGGGCCGGCGGGGCCCCGACGGTCGCCGCTCCGGTGAAGTCGCCACCGCGGTGGACACGATCCCGACACCCGCGGCGAGCGGGGGCGTGACCGGGAGGTACCCGGACAGCTCTCCTCCGCCTGGACCACTTCCGCCCTGATCGGGCCGGTGGCCGCCCAAAGATCCGGCCGGGGTACCGGCCACCGCCAAGCCCGACGCCCGCACCACCGGCGCCCACGGCGCGGCCGAGCGGACGCGGCGCGTACCGGTCCTGGAGGAGTGGCGCCGGCTCCACCGGCGGGCGGCGCCCGACGGCGGCGAGCCGGAGGCGGGCCGTCGCCGGCCGCTCCCCCGGGCGCGGCGGGCGTGGTTCACCGGCACCCGGGCCGCGGCCACCGCCGTACCGCACCGGGCCGGCCGGGCGGACCTGGCGGAGCGGGTTCCGGGGCGACCGTACGACCGCCTCCCGGTACGCCGGGCTCGCGCTGGAGGGCGGGTGGCGCATGGTCCACGCGGGGAACTGCGTTGCCGGGCCCGAGAGTTGGAAGCGATCACCTGGCGCGTCGCCGCCCATTACCCTTCCGGTATGGAGATCCTCGGAGCGACCTTGCGCATCTGCGTCGACGACCTGGAGACCTCGGTGGCCTTCTACGAACGGCTCACCGGCAGCCGCGCGCTCCGGTTCGAGCGCGGCGGCGTGTCGGTGGCGGCAGTGGGCTGCTTCCTGCTGATGAGCGGCCCCGAGTCGGAGCTGGAGGTGCTGCGCAAGGTGACGGCGACCATCGCGGTCGACGACGTGGACACCGCGCACGCCACTCTCACCGGGGTGGGGGCGCGGGTCGTGGCGGGACCGGTACCGACCCCGGCGGGCCGCAACCTGATCGCGGTCCACCCCGACGGATCGGTCTTCGAGTACGTCGACCGGCGCCACTGACGCGGGACGGATCCCGGGAGGCCCGGGCGGGCCGTCGCGGGAGCCCTCGGACCGCCCCCGGGCCGCTGTCACCGCGCGGAGCAGGCGTCCACGACGAGGTCGGTGAGCAGCGCCCCCGCCGTGCCGTCCGGGTCGAGGTCGGGGTCGTGGATGGTCACGTGGAGACCGACGCACCGCGGCGACGCCAGCAGTGTCCGCGGCAGCGGGGCGAGTTCCTCCGCCAGCAGCCCGTCCGGGGCGGGGCTGTCGACCGCCGGCATGACGGACGGGTCCAGTACGTCCGCGTCCGGATGGACCCGGAAACCCGCCGAGGAACGGGGTGTCGAAGCTCCGCACGGCCGTTTGCGCGAGGTCGGCGGCGCCCCGCTCGCGGATCTCGCCGACGGTGACGGTGGGGGCGCCGAGCGCGGCGAGCTCGATCCGCTCCTCGTCCTCGTCCCGGATGCCCAAGAGCCGTACGTCCTCGTCGCGCAGGTAGGGCTTCAGCCGCCGCTGGAGGATCCGGTTCTCACGCAGGGCGCCGGCCAGCTTGTAGCAGCCGGGGACCGTGCCCGGGGCGGGAGGCCGCAGACCCAGGTTGGACGGGGCGTCGACGATGACGATGTTCCTCATGTGGATCATCGTCGGCCCCGCCGGGCGGACCGGCGAGGTGTTCGGCGGGGGGCGAACGCCCCGGGCGGCCGGCCCGGCGGCGCTCCGGCCGTCAGCGGTCCCGGGTCATCTCCTTGGTGATGGCCCAGCGCTCGTGGTCGCGCCAGGCTCCGTCAATGCGGATCATCGCGGGTGAGAAGCCCTCCAGGCGGAACCCGGCACGGCGTACCAGCGCGAGCGAGGCGGTGTTCAGCGGCTGGATGTTGGCCTCCAGCCGGTGCAGGCCCAGCGGCCCGAAGGCGTACCGCAGCACCAGGGCGAGCCCCTCGCTCATCAGGCCCCGGCCGGCGGCGTGGGCGAAGGCTCCGTAGCCCAGGGCACCGCTGAGGAAGCCGCCGCGCACGATGTTGTTGATGTTGATGAACCCGGCGATCCCGCCGCCCTCGGCCGGTTCGCAGACCAGGAAGGACTCCCGGGCCGGGTCCTCGATGAGGGCCCGCGCGTAGCCGGCGTACGCCTCGGGGCTGTCGGGCGGGAACAGCCACGGCCGGTGCAGGTCCTTGCTCTCTGCGGCGCGTGCGATGAACTCGTCGGCGTCGTCGTACGTGAGGTGCCGGATGCCCACGCGCGGGCCCTCGGCCTGATACGGGCGGGATGTGCTGGTGCCGGACATCCGTTCAGATTAGCCATCCCGCCGCCGGCGCGGCCACGCCCGGGTGGGCCCGCGCGCCGCGCCCCACCGGCTCGCGCGCCCGCCGCCCCGGGGCCGGGGCGATGTGGTCCCGGGCCACGGGGTCGGCTCAGTGGTGCGCGACGACGAGCCGCGGCTCGTCGGCCTCGTCCGTACCGGCCGGGTCGGGGCGCTGGATGAGCAGCGCGGTGACGACACCGACGGCGAGCAGGGCGAGCGCCGCGTACATGGCGTGCTGGTACCCGGCCTCGGTCACCCCCTTGGCGTCGCTCCCCGCGGTGATCATGGCGGAGGCGAGGGCGATGCCGAGGGAGGCCCCGATGCCGAAGCAGGCGCCGTTCAGGCCGGAGAGCGAGCCGGGCTTGTCCTTGGGCGCGGTGGTGACGGCCAGGCCGTTGAGGCCGGTGAGCATGAACCCGCCGTAGGTCACACCGAGCGCGGCGAGCGAGGCCACCAGGATCCACTCGTTGTGCAGGAAGAGAGTGGCGAAGACGAAGATCGCGAAGTTGGTGACGGCGCCGGTGACCACGATGGCGCGCCAGCCGACCCGCGGGCCGAGGCGGCCGGTCAGCGGCGCGGAGATGACGCCGATCAGCTGGATGGGGGTGAGGAAGAGGACCGCGGCGGTGACGGCGGACAGGCCGAGGCCCACCCGGGTGTCCTGGGAGAACAGCGGGATGGTCAGGGCGATGGCGCCGAAGGCCCCGCCGAGGGTGCAGATGGTGGTCAGCAGCAGCGGCCAGGCGCGGCGGGAGGCGAGGACGTCGAGGTCGATGACCGGGTTGGCGGCGCTCTTCTGCGAGACGACGAAGAAGGCGAGCGCGGCGACGCCGCCGAGCAGGAAGCCCAGGGTGAGGGCGGAGCCCCAGCCCCAGGCGGAGCCCTGGGAGAGACCCACCAGGACGCCGGTGAGGCCGAGGGCGAGGGCGGCGATGCCGCGCGAGTCGAAGCGCGCGTCGGGCTCGGTGGTGGGCGGGACGTCGGGGACGTAGCGGCGCACACCGAGCAGGCCGGCGACGGCGATCAGGGTGGAGCAGACGAAGATGCCGCGGAAGCCGATGGTGTCGGCGATGTGACCGCCCGCGATGGCGTCGACACCGGCGAGGCCGCCGTTGACGGCGGTGATGATGCCGGCGGCCTTGCCGAAGCCGGCCGGGGTCAGCACCTGGTTCAGGGTGAGGAAGGCGAGGGTGAACATCGCGGCGGAGACGCCCTGGAGGATCCGGCCGGCGATGAAGATCTCGATGTTCGGCGCGAAGACGCAGAGGAGGTTTCCGGCGATCAGGACGATCGCGCACAGGATCATCATCGGCTTGCGGCCGCGCTGGTCGCTGAGGCGGGCCAGCGTGACCTGGCCGATGGCCGCCATCAGGAAGAAGAGCGTCTGGGAGAGACCGGCGGCGGCCGTGGTGGTACCGAGCCGCTCGATGACGTCGGGCAGCGCCGGGCTGAGCATCGTCGCGTTGATCTGGTAGCCGAGGACGGCGAGCACCATCGCCAGCAGCATGGGGCCGCGGCCCGCCAGATCGGATTCGGCTCCGGAACGCGTCCGGCCGAGCGTGGAAGACATGTCGGCCCCTTTGCCTTGGATGTCATGTCGGGAACGAGCGATACGCGACCTCCGGCCCTGCAAGAGTCTCTCCACCTCTTGTCAGACAAGTGCCGCTGAGACAGATTGAGATCTACGCGCGTAAAACGTCAAGACCCTCCGGGGGATGAATTTCACCTTTCTCCTCACACCGGCGTCTGCGCAGCTCAATCGAGACCAGGTGGCCGTTGCCGGGGCGGTCGGCCACGGCATAACTTGCTGACAAGTCGGCCGAGGAGGGGCAGTGGTGGTCAGCGGAGAACAACGCAGACCGGTGGTGGTGCTGTACGAGCGGATCGTGGACGCCATCCACGCCGGCACCTACCCGCCCGGCTCGACCCTCCCGTCCGAACCCAAACTGGCCGCCGAACTCGGGGTGAGCCGCCCCGCGCTGCGCGAGGCACTGCTCCTGCTCCAGGAGGACGGCCTGCTCTCGGTGCGCCGGGGGGTGGGCCGCACCGTCGCCGACGGTCCGCCCCGGCGCGGCTTCGAGCACATCCAGCCGCTGGAGGAGCTGATCGGCGCCGGCGCCCCGGTGCGGGTGCGCGCGCTGCTGCGCACCGTCGAGGAGCCGACCGACTTCACCACCCAGCACCTGCTCGCACCCGCCCGCGCCCGGCTGCGGTTCTGGGAGTCGCTGCTGGCCTCGGACGGCACGGCGGCGGCGCTCAGCCAGGAGTGGGCGGCCACCGACGACGTACTGGAGCGCGCCCACCCGGCCTTCGCCCGCGCCCTGGACGCCGCCGGACCGGCCGCCGGGCGCACCTCGATGCTGGCCGTCCTGGCGGCGGCCTCGCGCGGTGTGCCGCTGAGCGCGCACAGCAGCGTGACGGCGACGCTCGTCGGCCAGCGGCGCGGTGACCAGCTCGGCCGGCCGGCCGACACCCCCGCCGTACTGATCACCCAGGTGGTGCGCGCCGGGGAGGTGCCCGTCCTGGCCGCCAAGCACATGCTGCCGACCGGCGCGGCGGCCCTGCCGGTCCTCCAGTCGAACTGACGCCGCCGGGTCGGGCGGCCGGTGGGGCCGCGGCGCGGCACGGTTCCGGCCGGACCGGCGGGGCCGGGGCCCGGGTGTCGGCTGGGTCACGGCGCGGGCCGCGAGGGTGCCGTACACTCGCGCCCCATGCACTTGTCTGACAACTCTGCCTCCGCTGCCGTCGCTCCCGCCGACTGGATCCGCCGCGCCCCGAAGGCGGTCCTCCACGACCACCTGGACGGCGGCCTGCGCCCCGCCACGATCATCGAGCTGGCCCGCGAGTGCGGCTACGACGGCCTGCCGACCGAGGACCCGGCCGCGCTGGCGGTGTGGTTCCGGGACGCCGCCGACTCCGGTTCGCTGGAGCGGTACCTGGAGACGTTCGCCCACACCTGCGCGGTGATGCAGACCCGCGAGGCACTGTTCCGCGTCGCGGCAGAGTGCGCCGAGGACCTGGCCGCGGACGGCGTCGTGTACGCCGAGGTGCGCTACGCCCCCGAGCAGCACCTGGAGCGCGGGCTCACCCTCGACGAGGTCGTCGAGGCGGTGAACGAGGGCTTCCGGGAGGGCGAGCGCCGCTCCGGTGGGCGGATCACCGTCGGCACGCTGCTGACCGGCATGCGCCACACCGACCGCTCGCTGGAGATAGCCGAGCTGACCGTGGCGCACCGCGGGCGCGGGGTGGCCGGCTTCGACATCGCGGGCGGCGAGATCGGCAACCCGCCGGCCCGCCACCTGCCCGCCTTCCAGCACCTCAAGCGGCACAACTGCCACTTCACCATCCACGCGGGCGAGGCCGTCGGCGCCGAGTCGATCCACGAGGCGGTGCAGGTGTGCGGCGCCGAGCGGATCGGGCACGGGGTGCGGATCACCGACGACATCGCCGAGGACGGCACGCTCGGCCACCTCGCCGCGTATGTCCGGGACAACCGCATCGCCCTGGAGGTCTGCCCGACCTCCAACCTCCAGACCGGTGCCGCCAAGGACTACGCGTCCCACCCGATCGACCTGCTGCGCCGCCTGGGCTTCCGGATCACCCTGAACACCGACAACCGGCTGGTCTCCGGCACCACCATGAGCCAGGAGTTCCAGCACATGGTGGACGCCTTCGGGTACGGCCCGGAGGTCTTCGAGCAGTTCACGGTGGCCGCCGTCGAGGCCGCGTTCCTGCCGCTGCCGGAGCGCCGCCGCATCATCGAGCAGATCGTCCGCCCGGGGTACGCGGCGCTCGCCGCCGCGTAGCGCGCGGGGATCCCGGCCGGTCCGCCCGGACGCCGTACGGCTCCGGGGACCGGCCGGGGCTCAGCGCAGCGCCGGCACGTCCAGCGTGAGCGTGCCCGCCTCCGCGTCCAGGGTGGCCGGCAGCCCCAGCGGAATCGTCAGCGCCGTCGGGCCGTGCCCGAAGCCGAGCTCCTCGACCACCGGCACGCCCAGGCCGCCCAGCCGGTCCAGCAGGGTGGCCCGCACCTTCTCGTAGGGGCCGCACCCGGCCCAGGACCCCAGCGCGATGCCGGCCACGCCGTCCAGCCGGCCGGCGCGCCGGAGCTGGGTGAGCATCCGGTCCAGGCGGTACGGCTCCTCGCCGGTGTCCTCCAGCAGCAGCAGCCCGTCCCGGTGGCCGGGGCGGGCCGCCGGGGTGCCGAGGTCCCCGGCGAGCAGCGAGAGGCAGCCGCCCAGGGTGACGCCCCGGGCCCGCCCGGGCACCAGCGCCCGCGCGGTGCCCGACCCCAGCGTGCGGACCGACTCGGGTTCGAAGAGGGTGGCCCGCAGCGCCTCCTGGGTGGCGGGGTCCTCGGTGAACACGGCTGTCCCGGTCATCGGCCCGTGCAGCGTCGCCAGGCCCGTCCGCACCGCGAACGCCTCGTGCAGCGCGGTCACATCGCTGTGGCCGACGAACACCTTGGGCCCGGCCGCCCGGACGGCCGGCCAGTCGAGCAGGTCGACCACGCGCTGCGCGCCGTATCCGCCGCGGGCGCAGAACACCGCCGAGACGGCCGGGTCGCACCACGCCCGGGTGAGGTCGCGGGCCCGGTCGGCGTCCGTCCCGGCCAGGTACCCCAGCTCGCCGTGCGTGTCCCGCACGTGCGGCATGACGACGGGGTCCAGGCCCCAGCCGCGCAGGACACCGAGGCCGGCCGCGAGCCGTTCCCCCGACACCGGGCCACTGGGCGCCACCACGGCGACCCGGTCACCGGGCCGCAGCCGCCCGGGCCGCTCCAGGGGCGCCACGGATGTCACTTCCGCAGCTCCAGTGGCGGCACGTCGGGGCGCTCGATCCCGAAGGCCCGCGTGTAGAGGGCGAGTTCGGCCTCCAGCGCCCGCACCAGGGTGTCGGCGCGGCGGAAGCCGTGCCCCTCCCCCTCGAAGGCGATGTAGGCGTGCGGTACGCCGCGTCCCCGCATCAGCGCCAGGAGTCGCTCGCTCTGCGCGGGCGGGCAGATGACGTCGTCGAGCCCCTGCAGCAGCAGGAACGGCGCGGTGATCCGGTCCGCGTGGGTCAGCGGCGAACGCTCCCGGTGGCGCGCCGGGACCTCGGCGGCGGGCCCGATCAGCGACTCCATGTACCGCGACTCGAAGTCGTGGGTCTCGGTCGCCCAGCCGCTCAGGTCCAGGACCGGGTACAGGATCGTGCCGCAGGCGTAGACCTGGGTGGTGGCGAGGGAGGCGGCGGCGGTCCAGCCGCCCGCGCTGCCGCCCCGGACCGCCAGCCGGGCCGGGTCGGCGGTGCCCTCGGCGGCGAGTGCCCGGGCGACGGCCGCGCAGTCCTCGACGTCGACGACGCCCCACTGCCCGCGCAGCCGCTCGCGGTACTCACGGCCGTACCCGGTGGAGCCGCCGTAGTTCACCTCGGCGACGCCGATGCCGCGTGAGGTGAAGTAGGCGATCTCCAGGTCCAGCACGAGCGGGGAGCGCCCGGTGGGTCCGCCGTGCGCCCACACCACGTACGGCGGCAGTTCGTCGTCCGGCGCGCTGCGGTCGGGGTTGTGGGGCGGGTGGACATGGGCGTGGATCTCGCGGTCGTCGGGTCCGGTGAAGGCGCGGATCTGCGGCTCGGGGTAGTACGCCGGGTCGACCGGGTCGTCGTGGGGGCGGCCGACGACCCGCGCCCGCCCGGTCCGGGTGTCCAGCTCCACCACCTCGTGGGCGCTGCGCGGACTGGCCGCGACGCCGAAGACCCGGGTGCCGTGCGCGGTGAGGGTGGGCGCCCACTCGGTCCACGGTCCGACGGCGTCGACCAGCTCCCCGGTCTCGGGGTCGAGTATGCCGAGGCTGGTGGCGCCCTTGCCGTGGACGACGGCGATCGTCCCGTCGTCCAGCGGCTGGAACCACTTGAGCCCGATCTGCCACAGGGGTCCGCCGAATTCCTCGCCGCGCCCGGGGCACAGCGGCGTGTCGGCGCTGCCGTCGGCGGCGCCGGGCCGGATCCGGCGCGGCTCCCACCAGCCGTCGGCGTCCGAGACGAACAGCAGCGAGCCGTCGGGCGCCCAGTCGACCTGGCAGACCGACTCGTGGGTGCCCCCGGCGACCGCCCGTACGGCGGTGAACGGGCCGTCGCCGGTGACCTCGCCGGTCATCACCGTCGTACCGTCCCAGGGCATCCGCGGGTGGTCCCACGCCAGCCAGGCGGCACGGCGTCCGTCGGGCGAGAGCCGGGGCCCGGTGACGAACCGGTGCCGGTCGTCGGTCAGCTCCCGTACGGCGCCGCGGTCACCGGCCGCCGAGCCGTCCAGCGGTACCGCCGCCACGAGCCGGCGCACATCGCCCGGCGCCTCCCCGGTGAACTCCTCCAGCACGCACCAGACCTCGTCCCGCTCCGGACGGATCACCGGGTCCGCCCAGCGCAGCCCGCCGCCGGTGCCGGACAGGGGGGTGAGGGGCCGGGGCGGGGCCCCGCCGTCCGGCTCGTAGGCGTACAGCCGCTGGTCGGGGAAGTGGCTGAAGACGACCAGTGGCCCGGTGCCGGCGCGCACCGTACCGGCCCAGGGCTGCCCGCCGTATTCGACGACCCGGCTGCGGACGTTCCACGGCGCGGGCAGCACCGGTTCCTCGGTGCCGTCGGCGCGCCGGCGCACCAGGGCCCGCCGGCCGCCCTCGGTGGGGCGCGGCTCGGTCCACCACACCTCGTCGCCGACCATGCCGACGTACTCGGGCCGGCCGCCGTGCGAGGCGGCGAGTGCCGCGTCGATCGGTGACGGCCAGGTTCCGTAGGCCCCGGTGGGCACCATGGGCGATCCCCCTATGCGGTTCGCAGGTAGTGGTCGAGTACGCGGACGCCGAAGTGCAGCGCCTCGACCGGGACGCGCTCGTCGACGCCGTGGAACAGCGCCTGGTAGTCGAAACCGATGGGCAGGCGCAGCGGTGAGAAGCCGTAGCCGACGATGCCGAGCCGGGCGAAGTGCTTGGCGTCGGTGCCGCCGGACATGCAGAACGGCACCACATGGGCGTCGGGCTCGAAGTGCTCCAGCGCGGCGCGCAGCTTGGCGTACGTCGGTGAGTCCACCGGCGCCTCCAGCGCGATCTCCCGGTGCTGGAACTCCCATTCGACGTCCGGGCCGGTCAGCCGGTCCATGGTCGCGGTGAACTCCTCCTCGCCCTCGGGCACCATCCGCCCGTCGACGTGGGCGGTGGCCACGCCCGGGATCACATTGACCTTGTAACCGGCCTGGAGCATGGTCGGGTTGGCGCTGTTGCGGATGGTCGGCTCGACCAGGGCCGCGGCGTGGCCGAGCCGGGCCAGCAGCGCGTCGGCGTCGAAGTCGGCTGAGTCGAAGCCGGGTTCCACGCCGTAGAGCGCGGACAGTTCGCTCAGCGCGGCCCGCACGGTCGGGGTGAGCCGTACCGGCCACTGGTGGCGGCCGATGCGGGCGACGGCCTCGGCGAGCCGGGTGACCGCGTTCTCGCGGTTGACCTTGGAGCCGTGCCCCGCCCTGCCCTCGGCGGTGAGCTTGAGCCAGGCGGTGCCCCGCTCCCCCGCCCCGATCGGGTAGATCTCCAGGTCGGGCCCGGCGTGGAAGGTGAAGGCGCCCGACTCGCCGATGCCTTCGGTGCAGCCCTCGAAGAGGTGCGGCTGCCGCCTGGCGAGGTACCCGGCGCCGTCGGCGGCGGACGCCTCCTCGTCGGCGGTGTAGGCGATGACGATGTCCCGCCTGGGCCGGACGCCCTGGCGCGCCCAGTCGCGGGCGACGGCGAGGATCATCGCGTCCATGTTCTTCATGTCGATGGCGCCGCGGCCCCACACCAGCCCGTCGCGGACCTCGCCGGAGAAGGGGTGCACGCTCCAGTCGTCGGGGTCGGCGGGCACCACGTCCAGGTGGCCGTGGACGAGCAGCGCGTCGGCGCCGGGGTCGGTGCCCTCGATCCTGGCGACCACGTTGGTGCGCCCGGGGGTGCGTTCCAGCAGCACCGGTTCGAGTCCGGTGTCGGCGAGCCGCTCGGCGACGTACTCGGCGGCCGGCCGCTCCCGGCAGTCCCCGCTGCCCCGGTTGGTGGTGTCGATCCGGATGAGCTCGGAGGTGAAGGTCACCACCTCGTCGAGCGCCCGGCCGTCCAGTTCCCTCAGTGTCACGTCAGCCATACTGCTCCTCCACCGCGGACGAGACGATCGTGGTGACCGCCTTGAAGGTGCGGATGCCGTCGTACATCGTCTCGCTGGTGTAGGCCACGCGCCGTTCCCCGCGGGGGGCCACGCCCGGCACCACGGTGGCGGCCGCCGCGAGGTGCTCCGCGTCGAACTCCAGCTCCACGGTGAACGGCCCGCCGCGCACCGGTTCGTACCGTACGGCCAGGGAGGTCGCCTCCTTGGCCGCGGCGCGGATCGCGGCGGCCGTACGGGTGGGGGTGCGGCACACCGCCGCGTACCGCGACACGTGGTCCTTGACGGCGACCTTGCGGGCCTCGGGCGCGTAGCCGAGCGCGTCGTCACAGGTCAGGTCGTCGCCGGTGACCAGGACGACCGGCACGCCGTACTCGGCGGCGACATGGGCGTTGAGCAGGCCCTCGCCGGCCCGGACGCCGTTGAGCCAGACGCCGGTGATGGAGTTGGCGAGGTAGGTGTGGGCGAGGACCCCTTCGCTGCCCGCGCCGGTGTGGTAGCCGACGAAGGCGATCCCGTCCACGTCGCCGTACTGGACGCCCTCCACCATGGAGAGGGACTTGTGGCGGCCGGTGAGCATCTCGGCGCGCTCGTCGAGCCGTTCCAGCAGCAGGTTGCGCATGGTCCAGTGCGCCTCGTTGATGACGACCTCGTCGGCTCCGCCGTCGAAGAAGCCCAGGACGGCCGCGTTGACGTCGGAGGTGAACATGGCCCGGCAGCGCTCCCACTGCGGGTTGCCGGGGATCACATCGGCCGGCCAGGTCACGCCGGTGGCGCCTTCCATGTCGGCGCTGATGAGGATCTTCACAGGGTCTCCCATGCTCCCGGGGCCGGACCGCGCTCGGTGACACCGGGCGTCGGTGGTGTCCTCACGCCTTACCCCCCGGCCCGTGCCGCATGTCCGCCGTGGGCCGGACGGGTGCCTTGATCCTCCGACGCCGGGCAGGCGCGCGCAAGGTCCGCCGCCCGGTTGATCGGTTCGGGCCGGTGCCGTCCCGTGTCACCGCCCGCCCTGCCACCGCCCGCCGTGCCGCCCCCTCGCGGAACGCGCGGCGCGCCCGGGCGCGCGGCGCGGCACGGCGGACGCCCGGGCGCGCCGGTGGGCTGGCGCGGTCACTTCAGGCACGGTGGGAGCAGGAGCGCCTCCGCCGTGGGCCGGCCGGCGGCGAGGGCCGCGGCCATCGCCCTGGCCTTCACCATGGTCTCGTTGAACTCCTCCACCGGGTCGGACAGCGCGACCACGGCACCGCCGACCCCGTAGCTCACGGTGCCGGGGGTGGCGACGATGGTGCGGTTGACGATGCTGAGGTCGCAGGCACCGCTGAGGGAGAACCAGCCGAGCGCGCCCGCGTAGACGCCCCGGGGGCCCCGCTCGAGCCGGTCGATGATCTCCATCGTCCGCAGCTTGGGCGCGCCCGTCATCGACCCGCCCGGGAAGGCGGCGCTGACGCAGTCCACCGCGGAGACACCCTCGCGCAGCCTGCCGCGGACGGTGGACACCAGATGGTGCACTTGGGGGAAGCTCTCGACCGCGCAGAGCGCGGGGACGTGGACCGAACCCGTCTCGCACACGATGTTGAGGTCGTTGCGCACCAGGTCCACGATCATGAGGTTCTCGGCGCGGTCCTTCTCGCTGGTGGCCAGCGAGTGGCGCAGCGCGCGGTCCTCGGCCGCCGTCGCGCCGCGCGGGCGGGTGCCCTTGATGGGCTTGGACTCGACGGCCCCGGCCGGGTCGATGGTCAGGAACCGCTCCGGGGAGGCGCTCAGGACCGCCACGCCGGGGAAGTCCAGCAGCGCCCCGTAGGGGACGGGGCTGACACGGCGCAGGGCGGAGTACGTCGCCGAGGGGTCGATACCGGTGCGGGCGACCGCCATGTTGGAGAGGCAGATCTCGTACGACTCACCGTTGCGGAGCTCCTCCAGGCACTCGCCGACCAGGTTGAGGTAGGTGTCCTGCTGGTGGCGCAGCTCCACCAGGTCCGTGGGGACCACGTGCCCGGCCGGTTCCGGCCGGGGTGCCGGGCCGGTGTCCTCCGGCAGCGCGAGCAGCCGGGCGGCGGTCGCCTCGAACCACGCGGCCACCTCCGGGTCGGTGCGGCGGGTGCTGAGCCGCAGCAGGTAGCAGGCCTCCTCGGCGTGGTCGACGACCAGCGCCCGGTCGGCGAAGACGAACGCCGCGTCGGGGGTCCGGGCCCGGTGGGAGGTGAGCGAGCCGGCGTCGGCCTTGAGCTCGTAGCCGAGGTAGCCGACGTAGCCGAGGTTGAAGTCGAAGGGCAGGCCGGCGTCCGCGGGCACGGCGCGCTCGCGCAGCCGCCGGTCGAGGAAGGCGAAGAACGGCTCGCGGACCCGCTCCGCCGGCCGGCCGGCCCGCCGCACCTCCACGGTGCGCTCGTCGGCGCGGTAGGTCACCAGCTCGCCGAGCGGCCCCCCTCCGTCGCCCATGACCGAGAAGCGCGCCCCCTGCCGGGCGCCGGTGGCGCTGTCCAGCCAGAAGCTGTACGGACCGCCGCCGAACAGCTCCCGGTGGGCGGCCTCCGGGTCCGGCGCCAGGGCCAGCCGGCGCACGTGCAGCCGGAGCGGCTGCGGCTGCGGGTGCCGTGTCCGGCCGGCGCGGGGCGGGCGGGCCGGACCGGGCGCCGGGAGCTGGACCGGCCGGGGCTCGGCGCCGGTCGCGGCCGGGCCGCCCGGGGTGAGGTCCCGGAAGTTCGCGAGCAGTTGGTGGCCGTACTGGGTGCTGATGGACTCGGGGTGGAACTGCACGCCCCAGATCGGCAGGCTCCGGTGGCGCACGCCCATCAGGACACCGTCCTCGGACCAGGCGATGCCCTCCAACCGGTCCGGCAGCGAGGTGACGGCCAGGGAGTGGTAGCGCACCACCGAGAAGGGGGACGGCAGCCCGGCGAAGATGTCCTGCCCGGTGTGGCTGACCGGGGACAGGCGGCCGTGCCGCGGCTCGGGCGCGTGTCCCACCCGGCCGCCGAACGCCTGGCAGATCCCCTGGTGGCCCAGGCACACGCCGAGGAGGGGGAGCCGCCACTCGCGGATCACGCGGGCACTGATGCCGAAGTCCTCGTGCCGGTCGGGTCGGCCCGGCCCGGGAGAGATCACGACGTTGTCGAAGTCGCCCGCGTCCAGCCGGGACCAGTCGGCGTCGTTGCGGACCACGACCGGCGGTCGTCCGTTCACCTCGGCCAGCAACTGGTGCAGATTGTAGGTGAAGGAGTCGTAGTTGTCGATGAGGAGCGTACGCATCACCACATTGAAGCCTTCCGTGCTCATCGGGTACGCGGCACGGGGGCCTGTCCGGCGACCGCGGGGAAGACGGTCGGGGCGTCGTGCGGCGCGGCGACGTCGTGGGTGCGGACACGGTCCGCGCCCTGGAGGCCGGCGTACAGCTCGGCGGCCAGGGTCGCGGGTCCCCTGTGCGGGGTGCCGGCCACGCCGACGAGCAGGGGCCGGCGGCGGTCCCTGTCCGGGAACGGCTCGCCGTCGGCCAACGGGGTCATGGGGATTCCTCCAACTGCTTCGCGCTGTCGCGGCCCCGCAGGATCACGCACCGGCCGGTCCGTCAGCGAGAGATCTTGTCCTTCTCTCGCGGTTCTCCGCAAATCCGCCTGTCAACAGCCTGTTTGACGTGGCGTCAGCCGGTCAGAAGGTGACCGGGACCGTCTCGGGCCGCAGCGTGATGTGGCCGCCGCGCCACCGCACCGCCTCGGGTTCCACCGCGAGTGCCAGCCGGGGCAGCCTGCGGGCCAGGGTGCCCAGGGCGACCTGGACCTCCATGCGCCCGACACCGGCCGCCGGGCAGTGGTGGGGGCCGTAGCCGAAGACCAGGTGCCGGTTGGGTGTGCGAGTGATGTCGAACCGGCCGGGGTCGGCGAACTGCCGCTCGTCCCGCGAGGAGGCGTGCATCAGCGGTATGACGCCCTCGCCCGCGCGGATTGTCACGCCGCCCAGTTCGAAGTCCTCCAGCGCGATGCGCAGCAGCCCGGCGTCCGAGGGCGGGGCGTACCGGAAGACCTCCTCGGTGGCCGGCTCGGTCAGCTCGTGCGGACGGGCGGTGAGCAGCTCCCACTGCGTGCGCCGGCGGAGCAACTGGAAGATGCCGCGCCCCAGGGTGTT
This sequence comes from Streptomyces sp. NPDC050856, assembly GCF_040653855.1. Lineage (NCBI taxonomy): Bacteria > Bacillati > Actinomycetota > Actinomycetes > Kitasatosporales > Streptomycetaceae > Streptomyces > Streptomyces sp. NPDC050856. The sequence goes on from NZ_JBFAGV010000005.1 coordinate 148,783, forward strand.
CACCGTGGTGTCGTGCCCGGCGAGCAGCAGCTCGGCGCCCAGCCAGGTCAACTCGCCCTCGGTGAGGCGGTCGTCGTTGTCCCGGGCCTGGACGAGCAGGCTGAGCAGGTCGTCGCGGGGCTCCTCGCGGCGGGCGGCCACCAGCTCCCTGACGTAGGCGGTGAAGGCCTCCCGGACGGCGGTCCGCCGTTCGTCGGAGCCCACGCTCATGAGGACCCCGGTCCATTCCTTGATCCGCTCCCGGTCGGCGACCGGCGCTCCGACGATCTCGCAGACCACCCAGATCGGGAGCAGCGCGCAGAACTCGGCGTAGATGTCGACCGGCTGCGGCAGCGTCAGCAGCCGGTCGACCAGCTCGTCGGCGATCTCCTGCACGCGCGGCCGCAGCACCTCGGCGCGCCGGGGCGAGAAGGCGGGCGCGATCATCCGGCGCAGCCGGGCGTGGTCCGCTCCTTCGAGGTTGAACAGACTGTAGGGGTTGTCACCGAAGTCCGGCCCCTTCACGACCCGTACGGCGCCCGGCTCGCGCAGGGCGGCGCGGGACAGGCGGGCCTCCGACAGGGCGGCGACGACCTCCTCGTACCCGGTGACCGCCCAGGCTTCGTCGCCGCTGGGCAGCGACACCCGGCTGACCGGGCACCTGGCGCGCAGCTCGTCGAGCTGCTCCGGGGGTTCGCCCACGGGCCCGGGCGGAAAGGGGAAACCGGGTGCGGGGGCGGCGTCACTGCTCATGCTGGTGATCCTCTCAACGGGCCGGACCGCGTGGGCGTTCAGTCTGCGGTGGTCACCGGCGGGCCGTCTTCGGATCTGGGGCCAGCTCGTGGCCGCCGGTGCCCGACCTGGGGACAGGTCCCGGCCCCGTCGCCGGTCGGAAGCCCCGGATCGGCCCGCTGCTACAAGCTGCTCTCCGACGACGAACGGACGTCCGAGCCCCGGTGAGCGGTTCGGACCGGCCGGGTGCCGGCCCGCGACGGCGACGGGAGCCGGGGCGGGCACCGACAGCGAAGGGGGAGACATGCCGGGAGCTTCGGCGAGGTCCGTGACCGGGCCCGCGGCCGCGACACCCTCCGCGGGGACCCTGGCGGGCGACATCTTCGCCGTGGCCGGCCGCACGCCCGACGCCCCGGCCATGACGGGCGGCGGCAGCGCCGACGCGCCCCTCACCTACGCACGGCTGACCGAGCTGGCCCGCCGGGCCGGCGCCCGGCTCGACGCCCGCTGCCCGGACCGGCGGCGGCCACTGGCCCTGGTGGCCACCAAGTCGGCCGCCTCCTTCGCCGTCGTCCTGTCCTGCCTGGCGTCCGGGCGACCGCTGCTGCTGGTCTCGCCGGACCTCGGGGAGAGCACCCGGGCGGCCCTGGTGGGGCGCTGCGGCGCACAGGCGGTGGTCACCGTGGCCGACGGGGAGCCGGTGTGCCACGACGCCCCGGCGGGCGGCGCGGCGCCGGCCACGCTGCCGCCCGGCACCGCCCTGGTCCTCACCACCTCCGGCTCCACCGGGGTGCCCAAGCTGGTACCGCTGACGGGCGCCGCGCTGGACGCCTTCACCGCCTGGGCGGGCGACGCCTTCGCGCTGGACGGCGCCAGCCGGGTGCTCAACTACGCACCCCTCAACTTCGACCTGTGCCTGCTGGACGTGTGGGCGACCCTGCGCCACGGCGGCTGTGTCGTCCCGGTCGACCCGGCCCGCGCCGTCGACCCGGCGCACCTCGCTGCGGTGGTGAGGCGGACCCGTCCGCACCTGGTGCAGGCGGTCCCGCTGTTCTTCCGGCTGCTCGCCGAGGCCGCCGGGGAGGACTCCTTCCCCGGTGTCCGGGACGTCGTGGTGACCGGGGACCACACGCCGCGACCGGTACGCGCCCGGCTCCCCCACCTGTTCCCGCACGCCCGGCTGCACAACGTCTACGGCTGCACGGAGACCAACGACAGCATGATGCACACCTTCACCGCCGACGAGTGCGCCGGACCGGACGCGCTGCCGCTGGGCCGGCCGCTGCCGGGCGCGGCGGTGGCGGTACTGGCCGGCGACCGGGAGGTGACCGGTCCGGGCACCGGGGAGCTGATCGTGTCGACGCCCTTCCAGACACCCGGCTACCTGGCCGACGCCCCGGGCGACCGGTTCCTCCAGCGGGCCGGCCGCACCTGGTACCGGACCGGTGACCTGGTCGAGCGCGGTCCGGACGGCCGGCTCACCCTCGTCGGCCGTACCGACTTCCAGGTCAAGGTCCGTGGCGTGCGGGTCAACCTGGAGGAGGTCGAGCGGGTCCTCACCGGGCACCACCAGGTCGCCGAGGCGGCCGTGATCGCGGTCCCCGACCAGGAGGCCGGTGCCTGTCTCCACGCCTTCGTCCGTCCCACCACCGACGAGCTGACCGGTCTTCGGCTGCGCGCCGACTGCGCCGGGCGGCTCACCCGGGTGGCCATCCCCGGCCGCTTCCACCTGGTGGCCGACCCGCTGCCGGTGGGACCGACCGGCAAGGTGGACCGCCTCCGTCTCCAGGAGTATCTGGCATGAGCCCTGACCAAGAGATCACCCAGCACATCGTGGCGGAGTACCTCCCCGGCACACCCGCCGGGGAACTGGACGCCTCCTACGACCTGCTGGACAACGGCGTGGTGTCGAGCCTCCAGCTGTTGCGGCTCATCGCCTGGCTGGGCGAGCACTACGGCATCCCCTTCGGCGACCTGGAGATCTCGCCCAACGACTTCCGTTCGGTGGCCGCGATCACGGACCTGGTCACCCGGCACCGGCAGTCCTCGCCCGTCTGATCCGACCTCAGCGCCACTCACAAGCCACGGGGGTAAGCGTGTTCATCAGAGAACGAGACAAGACGCAGCCGGTCGAGTGGGGCAACGGCCTCAGCTACCGGATGCTGGTGGCCGCCGACCGGCTGGGGTTCACCGTCTGCCACACCATCGTCGAGGCCGGCAGCAAGTCCAAACTGGAGTACCGCCGCCACCTCGAAGCCTGTTACTGCATCGCCGGATCGGGGCGGGTGGAGGCCGCCGACGGCAGCGTGGGCTACGACATCCGGCCCGGAGTGCTGTACGCGCTGGACGAGCACGACGCGCACTACCTGGTCGCCGACCCCGGCCGTGATCTGGAACTGATCAGCGTCTTCAACCCTCCGCTGCGCGGGGACGAGCGGCACAACCTCGCCTCCGACAGCTTCTCGCAGTACTGAGGACACCCTGTGAAGCGTGGGAACGACCAACAGCGGGAGCTGCGCCGGGCGATCGGCGAAGTGGCCCGGAAGATCGGCGCCGACCACATCGAGCGCGACCCGGCCGGCACCTTCGACCGGGAGGGCTGGCGGCGTCTGCGTGACATCGGCCTGTTCGGCCTGCCGTTCGCCACCGAGTGGGGCGGTCTGGGCGAGGACCTGGTCACCACCGTGTCCGTCCTGGAGGAACTGGGGTACGGCTGCCGGGACTCGGGACTGAGCTTCTCCGTCTCCAGCCACATGGTGAGCACCGGTGTCCCGTTGCAGCGGTTCGGATCGGCGTTCCTCAAGGCGCGCTACCTGCCGGAGATCTGCGCGGGCACCATGATCGGCGCCCATGCGGTCACCGAGCCCAGCGGCGGCTCGGACGTGATGGGCATGCGGACGACGGCCGTCGCCGACGGGGACGACTTCGTCCTCAACGGCAGCAAGGCCTTCGTCAGCAACGGGCCCATCGCCGACCTGATCGTGGTGTACGCCCGCACCGGCAGGCCCGGGGACCTCGGCGGCATCTCGGCCTTCCTGGTCCGCCGTGACACTCCCGGTCTGTCGGTCGGCGGCCCGGTCGGCAAGATGGGCCTGCGGACGTCGCCGCTCGCGGAGGTGTTCCTCCAGGACGTGCGGGTGCCCCGGGACCATGTGATCGGCGGGGTGGGCGCGGGGTTCCTCGTCTTCGACCATGTGATGCAGTGGGAGATCCTCTGCGGGTTCGGCATCAACGCCGGCGAGATGCGCCACCGGCTGGAGCGGTGCGTGGAGTACGCGCGCACCCGCACCCAGTTCGGGGTCCCCATCGGCGCCCACCAGGCCGTCTCCCACAAGATCGTGGAGATGCGGATCGATGTGGAGACCGCCCGGAAGTGGATCCACGACACCGCCGGGAAGCTCCAGTCGAAGGCCGACGTCTCGGCCGACATCGCCATGACGAAGCTGGTGGTCAGCGAGGGGAACGTACGGTCCGCGCTGGCGGCGGTGCAGATCTTCGGCGGTTACGGCTACACCAGCGAGTACGGCGTCGAGAAGGAGCTGCGGGACGCCGTCGCCGGCACGATCTACTCCGGCACCTCGGAGATCCAGCGGCAGCGTCTGGCCGCTCTCATGGGGCTCGACGTTCCCCTCGTACGGCCATAGGGAGTGGAACACATGACAGTCGATTTCGATGCGCTGCGGGCACCGACCGAGTTCCTCGACCACGGTTCACCGGCGGTCCGCGACTTCGTGGCGGGGGTACTGGGCCGTGCGGGAGCCGTGCGGGCCGGCGGGGACGGCACCGACAGCGCCGTGCGCAAGGCGGTGGCGCTCTACTACGCGGTCCGGGACGACATCCCCTACGAGGTCTACGGCGCCGACCTGACCCGGAGGGGCCTGAGCGCCAGCGGAGTCCTGGAGCGCGGCCTGGGATTCTGCGTGCACAAGTCCATCCTGTACGCGGCGGCCGTCCGGGCGGTGGGCATCCCCAGCCGTCTGTACTACGGCGACGTGCGCAACCACCTCGCGTCCCCGCGGCTGCGGGAGCTGGTCGGCGGGGACGTCTTCCGCTTCCACAGCCTGGCCGTGGTCCACCTGGACGGCCGGTGGGTCAAGGTGACCCCGGTCTTCAACAAGATGCTCTGCAAGCTCTACGGCATCAGACCCCTGGAGTTCGACGGGCGCGGCGACAGCCTCTACCACCCGTTCGACGAACAGAACCGCCGGCACATGGAGTTCCTCCACGTCCACGGCGAGTTCGACGACGTCCCCTACGACCTGGTGGTCGACGGGATCAAGCAGGCCCACCCCCGGCTGTTCGCCGGCTCGCACACCACCACTGCCGGGTCCCTGGTCGCCGAGGCGACCGGCCGGGCGCTGTGAACAGGAAGGCCTCCCCCATGCGGAACGTGGAGAGAACACGGTTCTCGCTCAGCGAGACCGAGGCTCCGACCACCTGGTACAACCTGGCGGCGGACCTTCCCGGGCCGGCGCTGCCACCACCGCTCAACCCGGTGACCCGGCTGCCGCTGACCCGGGCGGAGATGGCCCACACGATGCCGGAGCCCCTCATCGAGCAGGAGCTCAGCACCGAGCGGGAGATCGGGATACCCGAGGCGGTGCGGCAGCTCTACGCGCTGTGGCGGCCCTCGCCGCTCTTCCGGGCCCGCCGCCTGGAGCGCGAGCTGGACACCCCGGCACGCATCTACTACAAGTACGAGGGCGGCGCCCCCACCGGCAGCCACAAGCCCAACACGGCCATTCCGCAAGCTTATTACAACAAGCTGGCGGGGAAGACCGGCCTGGTCACCGAGACCGGCGCGGGCCAGTGGGGCAGCGCCACCGCGCTCGCCGCCGCCTACTTCGGGATGACCGCCAAGGTCTACATGGTCAAGGTGAGCTTCGAGCAGAAGCCCTACCGCCGCGCGCTGATGGAGACGTACGGGGCGCGGTGCGTGCCCAGTCCGAGCCGGGAGACCGAGGTCGGGCGCAAGATCCTCGCCGACGACCCCGACTGCCCCGGCAGCCTGGGCATCGCCACCTCGGAGGCGCTGGAGGCGTTCGCCGAGGACCCGTCGCTGGGTTACGTGCTGGGCAGCGCCGCCAACCACGTACTGCTGCACCAGACCGTCATCGGCCAGGAGGCCGTCCGGCAGATGGAGCTGGCGCAGGACTACCCCGACATCGTCGTGGGCTGTTCGGGCGGCGGCAGCAACCTGGCCGGGCTGACCTTCCCCTTCCTCGGCGAGCAGCTGCGCGGTGGCCGGAAGGTGCGCCTCATCGCGGTCGAGCCGGCCGCGTGCCCCACCCTCACCCGGGGCACCGTCGCCTACGACTACGCCGACACCGGCCGGCTCGGCCCGCTGTTCCGGATGCACACGCTGGGGCACGGGTTCGTACCGCCGGCGGTGCACGCGGGCGGTCTGCGCGCCCACGGCATCGGCCCGCTGGTCAGCCGGTGCGTGGAGGACGGCCTGATCGAGGCGAGGGCGGTGACGCAGACCAGTTGCTTCGAGGCCGGTGTGCGGTTCGCCCGCAGCGAGGGCATCGTGCCGGCCCCCGAGTCCACCCACGCCATCCGGGTCGCGGTGGACGAGGCGCTGCGCTGCCGGGAGGAGGGCACGCCGAAGACGATCCTGTTCGGCCTGTCGGGCCACGGCCACTTCGACCTCGCGGCGTACGACAAGTACTTCGCCGGCACGCTGGCCGACGACCGGCCGGACGAGGCGCTGCTGGCCCGTGCGGCCGACGGCATCCCGCGGGTGGAGCCGGCATGAGCCGGGACCTGACGGTGGCGGTCGTGGACGCCGACGGGATCGGCGCCCATCTGCCGGCCGCGCTGGCCCGGCACGGTCTGCGCGGCGTCGTGGTCCGCTCCGACACCCCCGACAGCGGCTTCGCCGGCAGCGCGGCGGACACCGCGGCCGACGTGGCGCACCGGGGGGACCTGGCGGTCACGGCGGAGGAACTGCGCCGTCTCGGGGTCGGGTTCGTGGTCGCGGGCACCGAGTCCGGGGTGCTGCTCGCCGACGCCCTGTCGGCCGAGCTGGGCACCCCGGGCAACGGGATGAGCAGGCCGTCGGCCCGCCGGGACAAGCACGAGATGGTGCTGGCGGTCCGGGCGCGGGGCCTGGCCACCGCGGCGACCGTCGCCACCGGTTCGCTCAGCGAACTGGAGGCGTGGGCCGAGCGGTACGGGCAGTGGCCCGTGGTCCTCAAGCCGCCGGCCAGCGCCGGGACGGACCACGTCCGCTTCTGTCACACCCCGGCGGAGCTGCGCGCCGCCTTCGCCGCCATCACCGCCGCCACCGACCGGTACGGCAGCCGCAACACGCGGGTGCTGGCCCAGCAGTTCCTGCGCGGCGAGGAGTACTTCGTCAACACCGTCAGCCGGGACGGCCTGCACCACGTGGTGGAGGTGTGGCGCTACCACAAGGGCCTGGTCACCGGCGGGGTCCCGATGTACGACTACGAGGAGCCGGTCCCGCCGCACGACCCGGCCGTCGCCCGGGTGTCGGCCTACGCCCTGGCCGTGCTGGACGCCCTGGAGATCCGCAACGGGGCGGCCCACACCGAGGTGATGCTGACCGCCGAGGGGCCGGTCCTGGTCGAGTGCGCGGCCCGGCCGGGCGGGGCGCACCAGCCGGCCGTGGTGTCGCGCTGCCTGGGCACCGACCAGATCGAGCTGCTGGCCCGGGTGATCGCCCGGCCGGAGGAGATCGGCCGGGCAACCCTGCCGAGGTACGAGCTGCGCACCCCGCTGCGCTACGTGTCCCTGATCAGCCGGGTCCACGGGGTGATCCCCGGCGCCGAACGCCTGGCCGGGGTCCGCGCGCTGGAGTCGTTCACCGAGCTGGTGCTCGCCGGGCCGGCGGGCTCGCCCGTCCGGCCCACCGTGGACCTGGGCAGTTCCCCCGGATACGTCTACCTGAGCGCGCCGAGCGCGGCCCGGGTGGAGGCGGACTACCGCACACTGCGCGAGCTGGAGGCGGGCGGCCTGTACGAGGCGCCCGTCCTCGCGCCCGCGCGCGACCACTGACGAACAACCGAACCGATCAAGGCGGTATCACGATGTCCCAGACCACCGGCGTCCCCGACAACCTCGACGAGCTGGCCGAGTACCCGGCCGACTGGACGCACACCGAGAAGCGGATCTTCCCCGGCGAGCACCTGAGCCTGCCGGAAGCCTGCCTGAAGTGGTACGACATCCGCGGCGTGGACCAGGACGCGGCCCCGGAGGTCTCCAAGGAGGCCAGGGAGTTCCTGCGCGCCGAGGCCGCGGAGGGCCGGCTGGAGCTGCGCAAGGAGTTCGGCTTCGTCCTGCTGCACCGGTGCGGCGAGCAGTACTTCATGATCGTGTGCGTCTGGCGCAACAAGAACGAGATGTGCCAGGCGATCTACTCCCGCGGCGAGGACGGTTTCCAGCCGTACCGGGCCGCGCCCGGCACGCTGCGCGCCACCCAGGAGGTGGTGGAGCTGGACGCCACCTCCCACGAGCGGCGCGGCTGGTCGCGCTACCTGCGGTCGTCGCGCGACGCCGCGGCCAAGCGGGCGTACCTGGACGACGCCTGCACGGGGCAGCTGATCTGACGCGGTGCCCGGCGTCCCGTACAGCGGAGAAGGGAGTGTCCGTGACTGGGCAGGAACACCGGCCGCGCCCCACCGGCGCGGGCCCCGGCCGGCGGCTGGTCATCCTCGGCGTGGCCGCGAGTGACAGCCACGCCGTCGCCAACCATCTGATCGCCCACGGGCTGCGGGAGCTCGGGTTCACCGTGGTGAACCTGGGGACCTGCACCCCGGTGGCCGAGTTCGCCGCCGCCTGCCGCGAGTACCCGCAGGCGGAGGCGGTGCTGGTGGGCAGTCTCAACGGGCATGTCCACGAGGACCTCAGGGACCTCCCGGCGGCCCGGGCGGCGGGGGCCATCCGCTGCCCGGTCGTCGTCGGCGGCAATCTGTCGGTCGGCAGCCACAAGGACGAGGCGGCGCACGAGCGGCTGCTGGCGCTGGGCGTCGACCGGATCCTCACCGACCCCTCCGAACTGCCGGCCGTGCTGGACGAACTGCGCGAGGCGGCGGGACGGGCGGCGCCGGCGGCCGGCCGGGCCGGGCTCGGCGCCGCGTGACCGGCCGGTCCCCCGTGGGCACCGGCCGGTTCCGGGCCCCCGCCCCGCCCTCGCTCCAGGAATCGGCGGCGTACATCATCTCGCTGGGCAAGCCGACCGCGGAAGCGGTACTGCGCCGGGCCGGGGAGTCCGGCCGGGTGGCGGTCCAGCCGCGCTGCGGAGTGGGCGGGCACCGGGAGATGAAACGGCTGCTGCGCACCCTGGAGGCCGAGGCGGCGCCCGACATCCTCACGCTGACCATCGACTCCCACACCCGGCTGCGCCGGTTCGAGCAGGCCCGGCGCACCCTCGCCGACAACCCGCGGGACCTCAACGGCTATCCGCTGGTCACCCACGGCTGGCGGCGGGGCAGGGACCTGAACGAGGCGGTGGCGGCCCCGCTGGAGGTGCGGCACGGGTCGCCCGACGCCCGGCTGCTGTTCGAGGTGGCCGTCGCCTCGGGCATCACCTCGTTCGAGGGCGGCGGCATCTCGTACAACCTGCCCTACTCCAAGGCCGTCCCGCTGGCCGAGTCGCTGGCGGCCTGGGAGGAGGTCGACCGCCGGTGCGGGGAGCTGGCGGAGCTGGGCGTCGTCATCGACCGGGAGCTGTTCGGCACGCTGACCGCCGTTCTGGTGCCGCCCTCGATCAGTCTGGCGATCAGCGTCCTGGAGGCGGTGCTGGCCACCCGCGCCGGGGTGCGCTGCGTCTCCGTGGCGTATCCGCAGGGCGGTCACCTCGTCCAGGACGTCGCCGCCCTGCGGGCCGTCCCGGTGCTCGCCGAGCGCTACCTCCCGGCCGGGGTGGCGGTGCCCCCGGTGCTGCACGAGTTCATGGGCGTCTTCCCCCGGGCCCGCCGCGACGCCGAGGACCTGATCCTGTACGGCGCGCTGGTGGCGCGGCTCGGCGGGGCCCGCAAGGTCATCAGCAAGACCCACCAGGAGGCGGCCGGGATCCCCGACACCCAGGCCAACGTCGACGGGCTCCGGCTGGCCGACCGCGCCAACTCCCCGCTGCTGGACTTCCTCACCGTGGACGAGTCGGGGGTCACGGCCGAGCTCGACCGGATCCTGCGGGAGGTGGACGAGATCGTCGCACCCGTCCTGGGCCGGGGCGGCGATCCGCGGGCGGCGATCGTCGAGGCGTTCGCCGACGGGAGCCTGGACATCCCCTTCAGCGCGAGCCGGTACGCCCGGTCCGACATCGTCCCCCGGCGGGACGCGGAGGGCGCCATCCGATACCTGTCCGCCGGTTCCCTGCCGTTCTCGCGGCGCACCGTGCGGGACAACCACGAACTGCTGGGCGAGGTGGGCCCCGTCCCGGCACCGATGGGGCAGATGCTCGCCGGGCTGACGGCGGACATCCACTACTTCCCCGACCTGTTCCGGGAGCGGCGGCCCTGAGCCGCCCGGAGCCGGACCCGCCCCGGGACCCCGGCCCCGGGCACCCGTCCCGGCCCGACCCGATCCGACCCACCACGCACCGTGGTGATCCGTACGCGAGAAAGTGACGCACACCATGACGTCAGCCAAGCGCCTGCTCCTCATGGGCGGTTCCACCACCCACCTGCGCAAGGCCCGCGCCAGCGGCGCCGACATCGTCTGGTTCCGGTTCCCCGACGAGACCGACCCCGAGGACGAACGCGGCGTGGAGGTGGTCCGCGCCGACTACGCCGACTGGGAGGTGCTGCGCCCGCTGGTGCTCGAAGCCCACGGCCGGCGGCCCTTCGACGCCGCGGTCTCCCTCACCGAGCCCGGCCTGGACCCGGTGGCACGGGTGAACGACCTGTTGCGACTGGGCGGGACGGGCTACGAGGTGACCCACCGGTTCACCGACAAGTCGCGGATGCGCGCCCACCTGGCCCGGACCGCGCCCGCCGGTGTCCGGGCGGTGGCCGCCGCGCTGGTCGCCGGCCGTGACAGCCTGACCCGGTTCGGCGCCGACCACGGCTACCCCTTCATCGTGAAGCCCACGTGCGGGACGGCGAGTTTCGGCGTACTGAAGGTCGACTCGGAGCAGGAGACGGAGGCGGCCTGGCGGGAGGTGGGCCGGCTGCGCGACTCCGGCCATCCCCTGGTCCACGCCTACGACCTGGACGAGTTCCTCATGGAGGAGTACGTCGACGGTCCGCTGTGCAGCGCCGAGACCTTCAGCTTCGACGGGCGCCACGTGGTGGTGGCGGTGACCGAGGCGATCACCGAGCAGAGCAACCACGTGCACGTCGGGCACGCCCTCCCGGCGCGGGTGGACTCCGGTGTCGAGGCGGACGTGGTGCGGGTGACGGCCGCCTTCCTCGACGCCATGGGCTTCCGGGACGGGCCCACGCACACCGAGTTCAAGCTGACGCCCGAGGGGCCGGTGGTCATCGAGTCGCAGACCAGGGTGGGCGGCGCCCTGCTGGGGGACCTGATGGAGACGGTCTACGGCCTGGACCTCCAGGAACTGGCGTTCGGCTGGCCGCTGGGCCTCGCGGAGGCGCCCGGGGAGCGCCCGGCGCCCCGGGGAGCCGCCGCGAGCTGGCTCGTCGTCGCCCGGCCGGGCACGGTCCGCGAGATCCAGGGCCTGGACACGGTGCTGGCCCGGCCCGACACCCTGGGGGTCGACCTGTGGGTGGGGCCGGGCGACACGGTCCGGTCCTTCGACGGCCAGTGGGACGGCCTGGGACACGTCGCCAGCCGGGCGGAGGACACCACCTCCGCCATCGCGCACTGCCGGCGGTCGCTGGCCGAGCTCCGGATCCTCACCGACTGACCGGCCACCGGCGGCGCTTCGGTGCCGCCCCCGGTGTGCCTACGGCCGCCGGGCGCCCTGTCCGGCGACCGCGGCCAGATGGGCCAGCAGCGCGTCGGTGACCGCGGCCGTCTCCCCGGGTGCGGCCAGGTGCCCCGAGTCGACGGTCACCAGGGCGGCGTGTCCCATCCCCCGTGCCAGCTCCTCGGCCTGGCTCGGCGGTGTGGCCACGTCGCGCGCGCCGGCGACGACCAGGGCCGGCGCCGTCACCCGTGGCAGGTCCGCCCGCAGGTCGTGGCCGGCGATGGCGTCGCAGCAGGCCGCGTAACCGGCCGGGTCGACCCCGGCCAGGTCGCGCAGCAGGGCGGCGCCCCGGGCGGTGGCCGCCGTGGCCGGGTCGGCGAACCACCGCTGGGCAGCGGCCTTCAGGAGCGGTGCGGTGCCCCGGCGCCGGACCTCGGCCGCCCGGTCGCGCCAGTGGGCCGGATCGCCGAACCGGGCGGAACTGCTGATCAGGCAGAGGGAGCTGATCCGGTCCGGGTGGTGCACCGCGAGGTGCGCCCCGATCGCCCCGCCCAGCGAGATGCCCGCGTAGTGGAAGGCGTGGTGCCCGTGGTGGTCGGCGAGGTCCAGCACGAGCCGGGCCAGGTCCGCCATGGACGTGCCGCCGGGCCGGGGGTCGGGAAGCGGCGCGGCCGACGATCCGCCGTGCCCCGGCAGGTCGAAGCGCAGGACGCGGTACTGGCCCGCCAGCCGCGCCACATGGGGCTCCCAGACGGCCGTGGAGGTGCCCAGCGACGGGCCGAGGACCAGGAGCGGGGCGTCCGCCGGGCCCTCCGTGCGGTGGTGGAGCAGGTCTGCGGGGCGGGCCACGGGATCCCTACCAGCTCTCGAACCGGGCCGGGTCCACGACCGCCTCGGCCAGTCCCCGCAGCGTCGGCTGCCGGAGCACCCCGGACGGCGGCATCGACAGGCCGGCCTCCTCGGCCCGGCTGGCGACGATGAGGGCGAGCAGGGAGTCACCGCCCAGTTCGAAGAAGTCCTGGTCGGGCCCTTCCACCGGGGTCTCCAGGACGTCCTCCCATATCTCCCGCAGGATCCTCAGGACTTCCTCGGTCGTGCGCTCTGCCGCGGTCATGCCTCTCCCGGGTCCATGGCCGGTACGGAAATCCGGCTGGTGGCTGCTGGATGCTAGCCCGCCACCCGCCCCGCGCGGGCCCGCCCAACGGACAGGTAGGCAACAGGTCATAGGGCCGAAGCCCGCGAGGGCCCGGGTCCGGGACGCTGTCCTTCTCTCCAGCCCTCCTGGAAAGGACACGAGGTGCCGGGCATACCCCACACACGCGCCCCCCGCGGTCTCGCGCTCGACGGCGCGTCGCTCTCGCCCCACGAGGTGGCCTGGGCCGCGCGCGGCGGCGCCCCCGCGGCACGGGCGTTCATCACCGACGAGGCCAGGAAGCGGATGCGGGGCTCCCTCGGGCTGAAGTGGTCCCTGCTGGAGCGGGAGGTCCCCGTCTACGGGGTCACCACGGGTTTCGGCGACAGCTGCGTCCGGCAGATCTCCCCGGACAAGGCCGCGGCCCTCCAGCGCAACCTGGTCCTGTACCACCTCAACGGGGTGGGCCCGGCGGCGACCTCCGACGTGGCCAGGGCGACCATGCTGATCCGCGCCAACGCGCTGTCCCGGGGCCCCTCCGCGGTGCGCCCGGAGGTCGTGGACACCCTGCTGGAGCTGCTGGCCAGGGACGTACTGCCGCTGATCCCCGAGCGCGGGTCGCTCGGCGCCAGCGGCGACCTGGTCCCGCTGTGCTACCTGGCCGCCGCGCTCATCGGCGAGGGCGACGTGAGCCACCGGGGCCGGGTCCGCCCGGCGCCGGACGCGCTGCGGGACGAGGGGCTGGCGCCGCTGGTCCTGGAGCCCAAGGAGGGCATCGCCCTCATCAACGGCACCTCCTTCACCGCCGCCTACGGGGTGCTCGCCGCCTGGGACGCGCGGGAACTGGCCTTCGTCGCCGAGCTGGCCACCGCGATGACGCTGGAGGCCCTGCGCGGGAACGCCTCGGCGATGCACTCCTTCGTCCACGAGAACAAGCCGCACCCCGGGCAGGTGCGGAGCGCCGCCACCGTACGGGCGCTGCTGGCGGGCTCCCGGCTGGCGACGTCCTTCGAGGACGTCCTGCTGCGCCGGGAGCGTTTGAACGGGCGGGGATTCCTGCGGCTGGGCGACCCGGTCCAGGAGCGGTACTCGGTGCGGTGTGCCCCGCAGGTCATCGGCGTCACGCACGACACGCTGGACTGGGTGGAGCGCTGGCTGGGTGTCGAGATCAACTCCTCCAGCGACAACCCGCTGTTCGATGCCGAGGAGCCGGGCCTGCACCTGGGGGGCAATTTCTACGCCGGCCACGTCGGCCAGGCCATGGACAGCCTGAAGGTGGCGGTGGCCGGGCTCGCGGACCTGCTCGACCGGCAGCTCGCCCTGGTCGTGGACGAGAAGTTCAACAACGGGCTGCCGCCCAACCTGATCGTCCCGCGCGAGCCGGTCGACCCCGAGGCCGGCCTGCACCACGGCTTCAAGGGCATGCAGATCGCCGCTTCGGCGGTCACCGCCGAGGCGCTGAAGAACACCGGCCCCGCCTCGGTGTTCTCCCGGTCCACCGAGGCGCACAACCAGGACAAGGTCAGCATGGGCACCATCGCGGCCCGCGACGCCCGCACCGTCAACGGCCTGGTGCGGGAGGCCGCCGCCATTCATCTGCTGGCGCTGGCCCAGGCGATCGAGCTGCGCGGGACCGAGCGGGCGGCGCCCGCCGTCCGGGCGGTGCACGCCCTCATCCGCGACCACTCCGCGTTCGTGGCGCGCGACCGCAGGCTCGACCACGACGTGGCGGCGGTCGTGGGACTGATCGAGAGCGGGGCGCTGCGCCGTGCGGCCGGCCTCCCCGACACCGACTTCATCGCAGGAAGGAGGCTGGCGGATGTTGCTGCTGCGTGACAGTGCGCGGAGCGCGGCCCTCGGCCGGCTCGCGGACGACCACACCTCCCTGGTGCACAGCGTCCACAGCGGCGAGGTGGACCTCACCGCCGTCCACGCCGGGAAGCTCGCCACCACACTGGCGGCGGCGGCCCGCAGCTCGCTCTACCGGCACATCTACGACGACGCCCTGCGGGAGGCGGTCACGCGGCCGGGAATCGACCCGCGGACCGCGCTGGAGGAGATCTTCCCCGGGCTGCCGCTGCTGAACAAGCAGGACCTCGCCGCGTACGGCGACGAGGCGTTCACCAGGCCGCTGGCGGAGTTCCTGCACTACTACGAGTCTTCGGGGACCACCGGTGACCCGGTGGCGGCGCCGAAGGCCGCCGACGACCTGGTGGTCAACACCATCAACATCGGCTCGCTGTGGGCGCAGCTGCTGCGGGAGCGGGACGTGGCGCTGATCCTGATCAACGCTCCCTTCGCCCCGGCGGCCTACCAGTTCGAGAAGGTGCTGGAGTACCTGGGAGTGATGTCCTTCCGCCCCTGGGTGGACAACATCACCGGTGACTACGGCAGGGTGCTGCGGCTGGTCGAGTCCCTGCGCGCCAATGTGTTCGTCGGCCCGCCGTCCCGGCTGCTGGAGATGATCCAGTTCGCGCACCGCGAGGGCCTGGCGGCACCCGGGTTCGACCGTCTGCTGCTGATGGCCGAGCAGACCGGTCCCAGCTTCGTCCGGCACCTGGAGCGGCTGACCGGGGGCGTCGCGTACGTGTGCTCCTACGGGTCGTCCGAGACCGGCACCACGGCCGTGACGTGCCGCGAGCGCAACCTGCACCTGCAGACGCACAGTTACCTGCTGGAGCTCACGGACGACTCCGGGACACGGCGGATCGACGGCTCGCCCGACCGGGGCGAGCTGGTGGTCACCACGCTGGACCTGCCCGCCAGGCCCCTGTTGCGGTACCGGACGGGCGACCGCGTCGAGATCACCGGCACCGACTGCCCGTGCGGGGTGCGCACCCCGGTGCTGCGCACCCTCGGCCGGGAGCAGGACGTGGTCACGCTCGCCACGAACGGCGTCCGTCAGAACGACCTGGAGGCCGCCCTGTGGTCGGAGCCGCTGCCGGACCACACGGTGTTCAACTACATGCTGGTGGTGCGGGAGCGGGGGGTGGTGCTGCTGGTCACCACGGACGGCGACCCCGGCCCGGAGTGGTTCGCGCATGTGTCGGGGCGGCTGGACCCGCTGTTCCCCGGTATGACGGTCGCCGTCCGCGTGGTCGGGACGCTGCCGCCGCTGGCCTCGCTCGGCCAGTACCTCGGGTGGAAGCTGTCCCGGGTGCTGGACCTGAACGACGAACGCAACTGGGCCCGGCTGCCCGAGCCGATCCGCGCCCTGGTGGCCGAGTCGCTGCGGCAGCTTGAGCCCGGCGGGCAGCCCCCGCGTGGCGCGGGCGGAGCGGCCTGATGTGCGGGATCGCCGGATGGGTGGACTGGGAGGCCGACCTGACGGCCCGGGGCGCGACGCTCGCGTCGATGGTCGGCACCATGGCCTGCCCGGGGACGGACGTCCCCCGCCACCTGCTGTCGCCGCGCGCCGCGCTCGGCGAGTGCGGGCCGGCCGGCCGCCGGAGCGGCGGCGACGGGGCGGTGACGGAAGCGGGCCCCGGCAGCCCGGAGCCGGCCGTGGTGGTCTTCGACGGCGAGATCCACAACGGTGGTGAGCTCCGCTCGGAACTGGAGCGGCGCGGCTGCGTGTTCCGCGGCGCCTCGGACACCGAGCTGGTGCTGCGGGCCTATCTGACCTGGGGCGAGGGGGCGTTCGACCGGTTCGCCGGGATGTACGCGTTCGCCGTCTGGGACACCCGCTCGCAGGCGCTGCTGCTGGTGCGCGACCGCCTCGGGATCACACCGCTGTACTGGACGCGCCGGGACGGCCGGGTCCTGTTCGGGTCCCGGCCCAGGGCCGTCCTGGCGCACCCGCTCTTCCCCGCCGAGGTGGACGCGGAGGGCCTGGCCGCGCTGTTCACCGTGGCCATCAAGCCTCCGGGCGCCGGTGTCTACCGCGACCTGGCCGAGGTGCGGCCCGGCCATGTCGTGCGCGTCGACCGCGCGGGCGCGCGGCAGCGGCGGTACTGGCGGCTGCGCGCCGAGCCGCACCCCGACGACCTGCCGGCCACCGTCGCCGAGGTGCGGCGCCTCCTGGGGGCGGCGATCGGTGAGCAACTGGTCTCCGACGTGCCGCTCGTCGCGCTGCTGTCCGGCGGCATCGACTCCAGCGCCATCGTCGCGCTCGCCGCGCGCCGGGCCGCCGCCCGGGGCGGCGGCAGGCTGGCCACCTACTCGCTGGACTTCGCCGGCGGGGAGGAGGACTTCAGGCCCGACGCCCTCCATGCGAGCCGGGACGCGCCCTTCGTCCGCGCCGTCACCGACCACGTGGGCACCGACCACACCGAGGTCGTCGTGGCGGCGCCCTCGCTGGTGGACGAGCTGGGCAGCGCCCTGCGCGCCCGGGACATGCCGGGCGTGGGCGACCTCGACGTCTCCCTGTTGCTCCTCTTCCGCGAGGTGCGCGAGCACGCCGCTGTGGCTCTCTCGGGCGAGGGCGCCGACGACCTCTTCGGCGGATACCCCTGGTTCCGTGCCGAGGCGGAGCGGGCGACCACCAACTTCCCCTGGTCGCGGGGGGTGACCGACCGCAACGCCCAGCTCTCGCCGGAACTGCGGGCCGTCCTCGACCTGGACGCCTATGTGGCGGACACCTATGCCGACGCGCTCGCGGAGGTGCCGCGGCTGGAGGGCGAGAGCGGCGCGGACCGGCGGCTGCGCGAGGTGTTCCACCTCCAGCTCACCCGCTTCCTGCCCTTCCTGCTGGACCGCCAGGACCGGATGAGCCGGGCCAACGGGCTGGCCGTGCGGCTGCCGTTCTGCGACCACCGGCTGGTGGAGTACCTGTGGAACGTGCCCTGGGAGTTCAAGCGGGCGGGCGGCCGGGACAAGGGGCTGCTGCGCTCGGCGGTGGCCGACCTGCTGCCCCCGGAGGTGGTCGAGCGGCCCAAGAGCGGCTTCCCCGTCGGGCAGAGCCCGGCGTACCTGGAGGGCGTCCGGCGCGCGGTCCGGGAGATCGTCGACGATCCGTCGTCCCCGGTGCTCGGGCTCGTCGACGCCCGCGCGGTGCGCTCCATGGTGGACAGCGACGCCTGGTTCAGCGGTACGTTCACGCCGCCACCCTGGCTGCCGCGCGTCATCCAGCTCGACCAGTGGCTGCGCGAGTACCGGGTCGCGGTCGTCCTGTGACCCGGCGGCCCGGCCACGGGCCCGACAGACCGATGTCACGCATTCCGTCGCAACACCCAGGAGGAGAACGGCGATGACACAGTTGCACGTGGAGCAGTGGGGCAGCGGCGACCGTACGGCCGTACTGGTGCACGGCATCACGGCCGACTCCAGCAGCTGGTGGCGCACCGGCCCGGAGCTGGCGGGCAGGGGGTTCCACGTCCTGGCCCCCGACCTGCCCGGCCACGGGCGCAGCCCGCGCTGGGAGACGTACTCGCTGGACGCCATGACCGACGCGCTCGTCGAGGCGCTGCCCCGGCGGCCGGCCCTGGCGGTGGGGCACTCGCTCGGGGCGCTGCTGCTGGCGCGGGCCTGCGAGCGGCTGGAGCCGGGGCGGGTGGTGTACGTCGACCCGGCCTGGGCGGCGCCGCCCGCCGACGGCGGCGCCATGGCCCGGGCACTGCGCGCCCAGAAGGACTGGGACATGGAGCAGATCACGGCGGCGCTCCCCCGGTGGGAACCGGAGGCGCGGCGGTACAAGCGCGCCGCGCTGGACCGCTGGGACCCCGAGACGGTGTCCTCCTTCGAGGGGTTCGCCGGGTACGAGCCCCCCGGCCCCACCGCTCCGGCCCTGCTGGTCCTGGCCGATCCCAGCCACAACATCCCGCCGCGGCGGGCGGAGCGGCTGCGCGGCGAGGGGTTCGAGGTGCGGACGGTGCCGGGCACCGGGCACGTGGTGCACAACGAGGACTTCGACGGGTTCAAGGCGGCGCTGAAGGGCTGGTACTGACGGCGGCATGGGACGTGACGAGGTGTACGCGGAACAAGAGCCGTCCTGGGCGCAGCGGCACCGCCTGGGCCAGATGGCGGTGGACGCGGCGGCCGGGACCTACCGGTCCAGCCACCCTTCGACGACGCTGCGCGTCAGCGGCCCCCTGGATGTCCCGGCGCTGGAACGCGCCTGGTACCGGCTCCAGTCGGCGCACCACGTCCTGCGGTGCGGCTTCGACCCGGAGAGCCGGCGATGGCGCCTGGACCGGCCGGCCGCGCCGGCCGGGCTCCACCTGGTGCGGGCCCCGTCCGGGCCGCCGGGAGCCGCCGGTCCGGCCGGGGAGGAGGCGGCGCGGCTGCTGGCGGAGCTGGAGGACGCCCCGTTCGACCTGGAGCACGGTCCGCTGGCCCGGCTCGTCCTCGTCGAGAGCGGCACGGACCACCTGTTCGCCCTGGTCACCGACCATCTCGTCAGCGACCTGTGGTCGCTGCACGTCCTGATGCGCGACCTGACCGCGTTCTACCGCCTGGAGCTCGGCCTGCCGGCCGACCCGCCGGCGGGCGCCTCGCTCCCCTTCCCCGAGCACGTGCGCCGGCAGAACGCCCATCTGGAGTCCGAGGCCGGCCGGGCCACGGTGGACCGGCTGGCCCACAGCCTGCGGCACGTCGGCCCCATACCGGAGCTGCGCTACGAGGGGTTCACCGGAGCGGCCACGGCCGGGTACGACGACCCGGGCCTGCTGCGCACCCGGATCCCCCGGGACCTGGCGGACGCGCTGGCCGCCGGCGCCCGCGCGTCCCGGATGAGCAAGTGGGCCTGGATCCACGCGGCCGTCCACCACGCGCTCCACACGCTCGGCGACCAGCCCGCGGTGGGGACGACCATGGTCACCGCCAACCGGGAGGCGGCCGCCGTCCGGCGGACCGTGGGGTTCCTGTCGGGGCGGGTCGTGGTGGCGACCGAGCGTACGGCGGCCGGTGACCCGAGGACGTTCCTGGACCACTTCAACCGGGCGGCGATGCGGGCGATCGACGTCAGCGCCTCGGTTCCCTGGGGGCGGATCATCGCCCGGATGCGGCCCGAGTCCTTCGGCGCTCCGAGCTCCGTCCCGTACCTCTCCTTCAACCCCCAGCCGGCGAGCATGAACCGGCTGCTGGACGACAGCGGGTTCGCCCACTGCGAGTCCCGGCCGCTGGCCCTGCCCGGCTTCACCCTCGACGCGGCCGTCGCCGTCCTGCCGGTGGAAGGGCCCGACGGGATCTCGGTGACCGTCCACCACCGTACGGACTGGTACCCGGAGCGGGCGGTGGAGCGGCTGTGGGAGAGGGTCGAGGGCACCCTGCGCGACTGGGTGCGTGCCCTGGGGGCGGAGCGGCCGTGAAACCGATC
The DNA here is from genome assembly GCF_040653855.1 of Streptomyces sp. NPDC050856. Taxonomy (NCBI): domain Bacteria; kingdom Bacillati; phylum Actinomycetota; class Actinomycetes; order Kitasatosporales; family Streptomycetaceae; genus Streptomyces; species Streptomyces sp. NPDC050856. The sequence goes on from NZ_JBFAGV010000005.1 coordinate 168,718, forward strand.
GGTGCCCGGTCCCTGGTCGGTGGCGACCGGCCGACGCGGCTGCTGCTGTGGGCCACCCTGCTCGTGGCGTTCGGCAGGGGCGTCTTCACCTCGTCGGTCATCGTCTTCCTGGCCACCGTGTTCGACCTGGACGCCGGCCGGATCGGCCTGGCCATGACCGGCGCGGGCCTGGCGGCGGTGACGGTCGCCGTACCGGCCGGTCACCTCTCGGACCGCTGGGGGGCGCGCAGGACGGCGGTCACGCTGGTGCTGTGCCAGGCGGCGGCCGTCGTGCCGTTCCTCTTCGTCCACGCCCACCTGGCGGTGACGGCGCTCGTGGTGGGGCTCGGGGCGGTGGACCGGGCGGGGAGCATCGCCCGCCGGGCGCTGGTTCCGGAGGTGATGGGCCCCACGGACCGGGTGCGCACCCAGGCCTATCTGCGCAGCACCATGAACGTGGGGATGTCGATCGGCGCGCTGGTGGCGGCGCCGGCCCTGGCGATCGGCACGCGTACGGCCTTCTCCGTACTGGTGCTGGCCGCCGTGGCGGCGTACGTGTGCTGCGCGGTGGTGACCGTGTCGCTGCCCACCCGGATGGCGGGAGAGACGGGGCCCGCAGCGGCGGCACCCCTCGTGAAGGACGGGCCGGCCCCCGCGTCACCGGCCCGCCGGCTCACCTCCGTGGCGGCTCTCGGGCTGGTGAACGGGCTGCTGGCGCTGCATGTCAGCATCCTCAACGTCGGCCTGCCGCTCTGGCTGACCGGGCACACCGACGCCCCGGGGTGGACGGTGGCGGCGATGCTCGTGGTGAACACGGTTCTGGCGGTGGTCTTCCAGCCGCTGCTGAGCCGCACCGCGGAGGATGTCCGGGGGGCGGCCAGGACGCTGGCCGCCTCCGCGGCCTTCTCGGCCGTCTCGTGCGTCCTGTTCGCCGGCACGGCGGGACGGGGCGGCCAGGTCCTGCTCGCCGTCGTCCTGCTGTCCGTGGTGGTGCTGACGGTGGCCGAACTGCTGCAGTCGGCGGGTGACTGGGGGCTGTCCTTCGGGCTGGCGCCGGCCCGTGAGCAGGGGCGGTACGCCGGGATCTTCTCCGCCGGCAGCGCCCTGGAGGAGATCTACGGCCCGGCCCTGGTGGTGTCGGTCGCCATCTCCCAGGGACCGAACGGATGGTTCTACCTGGCCTGCGTCATCGGCGCGGGCGGGCTGGCGGTCGTCCCCATGACGCACGCCGCGACCAAGTCCCGGATCCCCAGTGAGGCGTGACGACATGTGTGATCGCGCGACCATATCCGGCCGCTTCGAGGAGATGGCCGGCCGTGACCCGGCGAAGACCGCCGTGGCCGACGAGCAGGGCTCCCTCACCTACGACGAGGTCCGCCGGGCGAGCGCCGACATCGCCTCGGCCCTGCGGGAGGTCGCCGCCGCGACCGACCGTCTCGTCGCCGTCCGCGCCGGCCGCACCCGGTTCGCGCCCGTGGCGCTGCTGGGCGTCCTGCGCAGTGGACGGGGCTATGTGCCGATCGACCCCGAACACCCCACGGAGCGGCGCCTGTTCGTCCGGGACGACTGCGGTGCGCGACTCGTCGTCACCGACGCCGCGCTGGAGGCGGACGAGGTGCCGCTGGGAAAGGCGGGCCGCTTCACGGTCGCGGCCCGGCCCCCCGCCCGTGGCGACCTGTGCTGGCCGGTGTCCCCGGAGACCGCCTATGTCATCCACACGTCGGGCTCGACCGGTACGCCCAAGGGCTGCGTGGTCCGGCACGCGCAGGTGACCGCGCTCCTGGACGCCTGCGGGCAGGTGCTCGACCTGCGGCCGGCCGACGTCTGGGCGGTGTCCCACTCGTTCAGCTTCGACTTCAGCGTGTGGGAGCTGTGGGGCGCCCTGACGACCGGCGGGACGGCCCTGATCGTCCCCAGGTCGGCCGGCACGGACCCGGCCGCCCTGGTCGCCCTGCTGGACGCCGCGGGGGTCACCGTCCTCAGCCAGACACCGTCCATCTTCGGCTTCCTGGCCAAGGAGGTGCTGCGCTCGGGGCACCCGCTCCCCCGGCTGCGCTACGTCGTCCTGGGGGGCGAGGCGATCCGGCCCGAGGACCTCGCCGGGTGGTTCGACGCGGGAGCCGCCCCGCACGTGCGGATCGTCAACATGTACGGGATCACGGAGACCACGGTGCATGTCACCTGGACGCTCCTGGACGCCGGCGCGGTCCGCGCGGCGCGTGCCGACCGCACCCCCGTCGGTGTGCCGCTCCCGCACCTCGCGGTGTCGTTGCGCGACGCCGCCGGGCGCGAGGTGGCCGACGGCGAGGCGGGCGAGATCTGGGTGTCGGGCAGCGGGGTGAGCGACGGCTACCTCGGCCGGCCGGAACTGACGCGCGAGCGGTTCGTGGTGGACGCCGCTACGGGGGTGCGCCACTACCGCAGCGGTGACTGGGCGGTTCGGGACGGGGCCGGCCGGCTGCACTACATCGGCCGGACCGACGACCAGGTCAAGATCCGCGGGCACCGGATCGAGCTGCGGGAGATCGAGGCCGCGCTGCTGTCCCTGTCCGGTGTCCGGCAGGCCGCCTGCTCGGTGCGGCTGAACAGGGCGGGCCAGAAGGTCCTGTCCGCCCATGTGGTGCTGCGGGAGCCCGACGCACCGGCCCCCGCCACCGTCCGCGCCCATCTGCGCGCCCTGCTGCCGCCGTACATGGTCCCGCACCGGCTGGTACGCGTCTCCGCCCTGCCGGTCAACGCCAACGGCAAGCTGGACCGGGCCGCTCTGGCCACCACGCCCGCCCTCGACTGGCCCACGGCCGGCTGAGCCCCCGTCGGATTCGGAGCACCCATGGAACACGCGTCGCACCGCCCCCGGCTGGCCGTCGTCTACGACCGGGGAGCCGCGTCGGTCGCCGAGATCACCGCATCGCTCTCGCCGGTCGCCCCACTGGTCTTCGTGGTGGACCCCGAGGACGCTCACACCGAGCCGCTGCTGCCGCTGCTGCGGGACATGGGCGAGGTGGTCTCCCTGGCGGACGGACCCGACCGGGCGGCCGCGCGGCTCCGGCGGGCCGGTGCGGAGGGCGTCGTCACCTTCAGCGAGCGCATGCTGCCGGTCACCGCGGAACTCGCCGGCCGGCTGGGGCTGGAGTTCCACGACCGGCGGACCGTGGAGCGTCTGACGGACAAGTGGCGCCAGCGGGCCTGCCTGCGGGAGGCCGGCGTGGACAGCGTCCGCTGCCGGCGGGTCACCGCTCTCGACGGCCTGCCTCCGGCCCTCGCGGAGGTCGGGTACCCGGCGATCGTGAAGCCCGTGGTCAGCGAGGGGAGCCGCAACACCTACCGGATCGACGGGGGTGACGACGTCCCCGGTCTCCTCGCCCGCCTGGCGGAGGCGGACGAGGAGACCGGCTTCGTCGTCGAGGAGTACCTGCCGGGCCGGCCCGGCGGCGAGTTCAGCGACCAGGTGTCGGTGGAGAGCGTCGTCCAGCGGGGCCGGGTCGCGCACCTGGGCGTCACCGGCAAGTTCCGGCTGCTTCCGCCGTTCCGCGAGCGGGGCTCCTTCCTCCCCGCGGTGCTGTCCGCCCCCGAGACGCGGCGGGTCCTGGACCTCGCCGGCCGAGCCGTCACCGCCCTCGGGGTCGAGAACGGACTGACCCATGTCGAGATCAAGCTGACCCCGGCGGGTCCCAGGCTCATCGAGGTCAACGGACGGCTGGGGGGACACCTCGGCGAACTGGTGCTGCGGGCCTCGGGTCAGGACATGATTCGGATGGCCGGACTCGTGGCACTCGGAGAACCCGTCCGGGCCGCCTTCGTCTCTCCCGGGGACGTCGTTTTCCATTTCATGAATCAGGCCCCTCCCCTGCCGTGCCGACTGGTATCTGTTGACGGCGCCAAGGAGCTCCGGAATACTGAGGGGGTGTCAGGGTACCGAGCTTTTGTACGCCCGGGCGCTTCGATTTCCGGAGGTGTTTCCACGACCGATCTGGACATCCTGTTCGGCCGGGCGTCCAGCCATGACGAAATGCTGCGCGTACTCGATTCCGCTCGCGCTCGCCTGACGTTCACCTTCGATTTTCCGGCGGGGCCGGCGGTTCTCGACACCGCCGCACTCGACGCGACGCTCCCCGCGGGCGGTCTCATCGGGCCTCCGGCAGACAACGGTCACGCGCGTAGACAATAGCCTGGGTACGGTTCCGTACACCGAGCTTGCGGAGCAGATTGGAGACGTGGAACTTTATCGTTCGCTCGCTGAGCACGAGCGCCCGCGCCACTTCCTGGTTGGACATCCCGGTGATGACCAGTTCGAAGATCTCCTGCTCGCGCGCGGTCAGCGTGGACAATTGATCACCCGCGGGGAGCGGGGGGACACGGCCACCGACCAGGTCGACCAGCTTCCGGGCGAGCGGCGGCGGGATGACGGCGTGTCCCGCCGACACCGCCCGGACCGCGGCGGCGACCTCGTCCTGCGCCCCGTCGTTCAGGACGACGGCGTCGGCGCCCGTGCGGAGGTACTCCAGCGCCCCGTCCATGGTGGCCGGATCGCTGAGGATGATCACCCCCACCCGGTGCCCGTGCTGGCGGACGCGGCGCAGGACGTCGGCGGTCTCCCAGGCCGGGTCCGCGTCGTCGAGGAGGACGATCCGCGGGGCCTCCATGGCCAGAATCCGGTTCAGTTGCTGCGGGGTGGTGGCCTCTGCCACCAGTTCCATGTCCGGGGATTCCGTGATGACGGTGCGGAGTGCGACCCGCATCAGCGTGCGGCTCGCCAGGACCGCGACTCCGACACCCGGCCGGTCCGACGAGTTCTCGACCGGGTCCGGGATGCGTTTTCGTCGTGCTGCTAAATTCTCGTCGCCTGCGGAATCGGCTTCCTCCGCATGGGGGTTGTGTAATGTGGCGGTTCCTGACAGCGTTTTGCTCACGAGCATGAGAAGGCCTTATCCATCCCGTCTTCGATTGTGTCCACGGGCATTCAGTCGATTGCGTTCGATGGCTTACGCAGGCGTCTTTGTGGAACGCTTGCGTGACTCGCGCAAACTCGGTCGTCTCGTCCACGACTTCCGCCGGCTCACGGCCGGCGGAGCTGAATTCTTTCTCAAGAACCGTTAACCGGCCGGCCAATGCGGGGAGTTGAGAGCATGGCAGAAAAGTTACGTCACGACGTCATAGTTTGTCCACCGATTTGCGGCCCGTGTCCTGTGACATCGGCACTGAATGTTGCGGATTGAATTATTCCGACGGGACGTCGTCTCCGGAACAGGGCACAAGTCGGCGGAGCGGGGACATTCCACCGCGCCGGGGGGGGTTCAGGAGGCGTCCGTACCGGGGCCCGGCTTCGCGGGGCGGTCCCGCCAGGCCGGCCCCAGGGCGGCGAGCATCAGGGCGGCGGTCAGGACGAACGCCCAGGGGTAACCCGTCAGGCCGGCGACCACGCCGAAGCCCACCGCGCCGATGCCCATGCCGGCGTCATAGGCGAAGTTCCACAACGCGCTGACCGTGCCGTACCCGGAGGCGGGCACACGCGCGTACATCAGCGTCAGGGTGGCGTTCTGGGTGATGCCGAAGCCGACGCCGAACAGGGCGACACCGGCCACCACCGCGACCGGGCTGTGGGTCAGCGCCGTCACCAGCATGCCCACGGCCGACACGAGCAGGCCGGGCAGGACCAGCCGGGAGGAGCCGCGCCGGTCGCCCTGGCGCCCGGCGACCCAGCGGGCGACGGTGGAGGCGGCGGGCTGCGCGAACAGCGCGACGGCCACCAGACCGGCGGACGACGACGGGACGGCGAGCGGCAGGAAGGTCACCACGATGCCGGCGGCCAGCGCGGTGCTCGCGAAGACCAGGGCGGGTCGCAGCAGCCTGCCCTCGCGCACCCCGGCCAGCACGCCGATCGCCGGCCCCGCCATCAGTTCCCGGTCCGGCAGCCACGGCACCGAGACGATCGCGGCCAGCGCGAGCGCCCCGCCGGCCACGGCCACCGGCCCGTACCCCACGTGCGCGGCGAGCCAGACGCCCAGCGGCAGCGCGATCAGCGACGGCACACCGGAGATGATGCCGACCAGCGCCAGGCCCTCACCACGGCGCTCGGCCGGGATGAGGGAGGCTGTCAGCGCCCCGCCCGCCACGACCGTGAGCGCGAACCCCAGCCCCCGCAGGAGACAGACCACCACGATCCAGGCCATGCCGGAGAAGGCGGTCAGCACCAGGGCCGGAGCGCCCAGCAGGAACAGCCCCGCCGCCAGCGCCACGCGGTAGCCGCAGCGGGTGACGAACCGGGGCGCGACCAGTTCGCCGAGGACCGTGGCCAGCATCAGCGCGCCGGTGGCCGCCCCCGCGCCGCCGCCGCCCGCGCCGGTCTCCCCGGCGTACAGCGGCACCACCGACAGCAGCAGGTAGAAGCTCGCCGACGCGCCGATCACACTCACCAGGCGCACCATCAGCGGACGCGTCAGCAACGCCGGCCGCGCCGCGGGTGGCGGAGTCGGCCCCGGGGAGTCGGTCGACATGGTCATGAGCCGACCGTACGGCCGCGGGTGGATCGCCGGTAAGCTCCAATTCCGTGCCCCTCCAGTGGTCCGGTCTGTCACCCGAACTCCTGATCGCCGTCGAGCGCGACAGCGGCGAACCGCTGCGCTCGCAGGTCGAGCGCCAGTTGCGCGAGGCCATCCGCACCGGACGGCTCAGCGCGGGCGAGCGGCTGCCCTCCTCGCGCGAACTCGCCCGTGGCCTCGGCCTCTCCCGGGGCCTCGTCCAGGACTGCTATGCCCAACTCCAGGCCGAGGGCTACCTGTTGGCGCAGGTCGGCTCGGCCACCCGGGTGGCGGCCGGGGCCTGCGGACCCGCTGCCCCCGCCCCGGCGCCCACCGCGCCCCCGCCCCTGACGGCCGATTTCCGTTGGGGCGTACCGGACTTGCGGAGTTTCCCCCTCACCGACTGGCTGTGGGCGATGCGTGAGGCGGCACGGGCCATGCCGGCCGCGGAACTCGACTACGGCGACCCGCGCGGCAGCGCGGTCCTGCGCGACGTGGTGGCCGGCTACCTGCGGCGGGTACGCGCCGCCGCGGCCGACCCCGAACGGATCGTCATCTGCTCCGGCTACGCGCAGGGCCTCGGCCTGGCCCTGCGCGCCCTGGCCCGCGACGGTATCCGCACCGTGGCCTACGAGGACCCCGGATCACCCGGTTCCGCCCGCGCCGTCGCGGCCTCGGCGGGGCTGGAGGCGGTCCCCGTACCGGTCGACCGGCAGGGCGTCGACGTCCGGGCGCTGGCCGCGACCGGGGCCCGGGCGGTCGTCGTGACGCCCGCCCACCAGTGGCCGACCGGTGTGGCGCTCACCCCCGAGCGGCGGCTCGCTCTGATCGAGTGGGCCGGCCGGCGGGACGGCGTCGTCATCGAGGACGACTACGACGCGGAGTTCCGCTACGACCGGGAGCCGGTGGGCGCGTTGCAGGGCCTGGCGGCGGACCGGGTGATCTCCATCGGCACCGTCAGCAAGTCCCTGGCCCCGGCCCTGCGCATCGGCTGGCTGCTCTGCCCGCCCTCGCTGACCCAGTCGCTGGTGGAGATCAAGCAGGTGAGCGACCGGGGCTCGCCCACCCTCGATCAGCTCGCCCTGGCGCGGATGATCGAGTCGGGCCGGTACGACCGGCATCTGCGCAGGATGCGGGCCACCTACGCGACCCGGCGGGGCGCGCTCGTGGCGGCGCTCGACGAGCACGCCCCGGACGTGGCCTTGACCGGCCTCGCCGCCGGCTTCCACGCCGTGGCCCACCTGGGGCGTTCGGCCGACGAGCGGGCCGTCGTCGCTGCGGCCCGGGCCAGGTCGGTGGGCCTGTACGGCATGAGCGCCTGCCGCGCCTCCGGCGCGACGACACCGGCGCAACTGGTCCTGGGCTTCGGCGACGTGGGCGAGCGCGCCATCACGGCCGGCATCGCCGCGGTCGCCGACGTGCTCTCGGGCCGCCCCTGAACACCCGTCGCCTGGCGGGAGAGCGGGGGCCACCGGCGAGGGGCACCGGACGGACCGCGGCGTGGTGTCCGGCGCGCGGTCAGGGGCAGAAGGGTGACCGGGCCGCGGCCCCGTTACGCCCCCGGTGCGTGCGGGGTACCTCTGCGCGGACCGGAGGCGCGCGAGGGGACGAGGAGCATATGAAGATCGGGTACAAACTGGCGTCCGAGTCGTTCGGCCCGGCGGAGCTGGTACGGCAGGCGGTCCTCGCCGAGGAGGCGGGCTTCGACTTCGTGGAGATCAGCGACCACTACCACCCCTGGCTGGACAACCAGGGGCACTCGCCGTTCACCTGGACCGTGCTGGGCAGCATCGCGGCGAAGACCGACCGCATCGGGCTGGCGACCGGCGTGACCTGCCCCACCGTGCGCTACCACCCCGCGATCGTCGCCCAGGCCGCGGCGACGATGGCGCTGCTGTCGGACGGCCGCTTCACCCTGGGCGTCGGTTCCGGGGAGCGGCTCAACGAGCACGTCGTGGGCCAGGGTTTCCCCGACTCGGTCAGCACCCGGCACGAGATGCTCAGGGAGGCGCTGGAGATCATCCGGCTGCTCTGGCTGGGCGGCTACCGTTCGTACGAGGGCAAGCACCTGCGGATCGAGGACGCCCGGGTGTTCGACCTGCCCGACGAGCTGCCCCCGATCGCGGTGGCCGCCAGCGGCCCGGTGTCGACCAGGATCGCCGCCGAGCTGGGCGACGGGCTGTTCGCCACCGAGGCCAAGCCGGAGATCGTCCAGGGGTACCGGGAGGCGGGCGGGGACGGCCCGCGCTACGCCGAGGTCCCGATGGCCTGGGCGCCCGACGAGCGCGGCGCGGCCAAGGCGGCCCTGGAGACCTCGCGCTGGGCGGTGACCGGCTGGAAGGTGATGAGCGAGCTGCCCAACCCGGTGAACTTCGAGGCGGCGACCACCACCGTGCGCGAGGAGGACATCCTGGAGAAGTTCGCCTGCGGTCCGGACCCGGCCCGGTACACCGAGGTCGCGCAGGGTTTCGTGGACGCCGGCTTCGACATGCTGGTCATGCAGAACGCCGGCCCCGACCCGGACGGCTTCATCGACTTCTACCGGCGGGAGCTCGACGGGCGGATCAGGGGCCTGCGCCCCGGCGGCGCGTCGGACCGGTGACCCCGGCCCCGGCGCGGCGCCGGCACCGGTACCGGCACGCCGTGCGGGCTCACCCCGTCAGCGCCGTGCCCCGCTTCAGGCGGACCAGCAGTTCGGCGCGGTGCAGCTCGGCCACCGGGGCGAGGAGGTCGGGGTGGCGCAGCAGCGCGGCGGCCCGCAGGTCGTGCTCGTCCGGTGCCACCAGGCGGCGGAAGTCGACCCGGACCTCCCCCAGGTGACCGGAGCCGGACAGGGCGGCCGTGGCACTGCCCGCCAGCCCCGGTGTGCCGAGCAGACAGGCCGCCCAGCTCGCGACGACCTCGTCGACCCAGGTGCGCCACGGATGGCGCTCCGGGTCGCCGGCGACGGAGCCGTCCGCCCCGGTGATCCGGTCGAGCCGGCCCGAGCCCCCGGGCCCGGCCATGGTGACCAGCGCGGCGTCCAGCTCCGTCGGATAGCGCAGCCAGGCGGCCACCGTCGCGGCCTGCCGCGCCTGGGTCTGGGCCAGCACCCGGTCCAGCGCCCCGCCACCGGACGGATAGGCGCGCGTCAGCCACTGCGCGGTCGCCGCTATCAGCGGGGTGAGGTCTGCGGGCACTGCTGGTCCGTCCGGGTGCGAGGCGGGTGCGGCCAGCACCGTACCCCGGGGCCGGCCACCGCGGAATGGCCCAGCTCACGGCGGAGCGGTGACCGCCGGCACCGCCAGCGACACGCTGAGCGAGCACCAATACGCGAAGCGTGACGGCGGCGGAGTTTGATGGTGATACGGAAAGCCGACTTCCCCCGCGAAGGAGCAAGGACATGGGACACGGCGGAGACGTCATCGACGAGCTGACCCGGGACCACGAGGAGGTGGAGGAGCTCTTCACCAACATCGAGGAACTGCCGTCCGGCGACCCCATGCGCAAGCGGTACGCGGACCAGGCCACCATGGAGCTGGTCCGGCACGCGGTCGCCGAGGAGGAGTACCTCTACCCGGCGGTCAGGGAGCACATCGTCGGCGGTGACGCGCTGGCGGACAAGGAGCTGAACGACCACACGGCCGCCGAGCGGACCATGAAGGACCTGGAGAGCTGCGAGGCGGACGACCCGCGCTTCGACGTACTGATGAGCAAGCTGATGACGGAGATCAGGGCGCACGTCCTGGACGAGGAGGACAACCTCTTCCCACGGCTGCGGAACGCCTGCTCGGCCGAGCAGCTCGAGCGGCTGGGCGAGAAGGTCCGGCAGGCCAAGAGGACGGCGCCGACCCGCCCCCACCCCGCGGCCCCCGACCGGCCGCCGGCCAACAAGCTCCTCGACCGGGGCGCCGGGCTCGTCGACCGGCTGCGCGACGCGATGTCCGGGCGCGGCAGGAGCTGAGCGGGGCGTACCCGGCCGGGCGCCGACCGGCGCGCCACCGCCCGGGGCGCCACCGCCCGGCCCGCCGGCGGACCTCCGGCGCGTACCGGGGTACGGCCGGGCACGGCCGGCCCGGTCACGCCCTGGGCAGCGGCAGCCGGAACCACACCGAGGTACCGTCACCGGCCCGGTTCGCGCCCCACTCGGCGGCCCGGCCGCTCACCAGCCGCAGGTCCCGCCCGCGCTCGTCCCCCGGGCCCGTGCCCAGCAGGGCCGGCGGGGTGTCCCCGTCGTCGGTGACCTCGCACAGCAGCACGTCGGTCCGCACCAGGCGCAGTTCCACCGGCCGGGTGCCGGAAGCGTGCCGTACCGCGTCGCCGACGACCTCGCCGACCAGGAGCTCGACGGTGCCGCCCAGCGCCTCCAGGCCCCAGGCGGCGAGTTGTTCCCGCACCAGCCGGCGGGCGCGGGGCACCTGCCCCGGTTCGGGGTCCAGCTCCCAGCGGGCGACGTCACCGGGTGGGATGCCGTTGAGCCGGGCCATCAGCAGGGCGACGTCGTCCTTGCGGCCGCCACGGGCACCCAGGGCCCGGACGATGGTGTCGCAGGCGTCGTCCATGGAGGCGGCGGGGTGGGCGGCCGACGCGCACAGCGTGGTGAGCCCCACCCCGATGTCCTCGCCGCGCATCTCCACCAGCCCGTCCGTGCACATGACGAGCCGGTCGCCGGGCGCGACGGGCACCCGTACCGTCTCGAAGGGCACCCCTCCGACGCCGATGGGGGCGCCGGTCGGCAGGTCGAGGAGGCGGCTGCGCCCGTCCGCCGCCCGGACCAGCACCGGCGGCACATGGCCGGCGTTCGCCAGCAGCAGTTCGCCGCCGACCGGGTCGTACACCGCGTACAGGCAGGTGGCGAGGTAGTGCTCGCCGAGCCGCTGCGCCAGGTCGTCGAGGTTGCGCAGCAGTTGCGCGGGCGGCAGACCGAGGGCCGCGAGGGTCTGGACGGCGGTGCGCAACTGGCCCATCATGGCGGCCGAGGTCAGCCCGTGGCCCATCACGTCCCCCACCACCAGCGCGGTCCTGGACCCGGGCAGCTCGACGGCGTCGAACCAGTCGCCGCCGACCCGGCCCAGCAGGGTGCCCGGCAGGTAGCGGGTGGCGGTGTCGCAGCCGGCCGTGCGCCGGGCGGCCTTGGGCAGCATGGCGTCCTGGAGCAGGTCGGCGACGCTCTCCTGGTACGTGTACATCCGCGCGTTGTCCAGGACGAGCCCGGCCCGCGCGGCGAGTTCGGAGCCGGTGACCCGGTCCATGTCGTCGAAGACGGGGCGCCCGGGGCCGCGCAGCAGGATCATGAAGCCGAGCACCGCGTCCCTGGCCTTGAGCGGCACCACCAGCATGGACCGGCCGCTGATCAGCGGCCGGATGTCGCGCTTCTCGAACCGGGCGGCGATCCGTTCGGCCAGTTCCTCGCCGATGCGCGGGACCAGGACCGGTTCACCGCTGGTCACGCACTGGAAGAACGGGGTGTGCACGGGGAAGGGGAGGGACTCGCCGACCGGCACCACGTCGTCCCAGCGGCCCGGCTCCTCGGTGTGCTCGACGGCGACCCGGTGCCACAGGGTGGTGGCGTCGGGTGGTCCGTCGGGGAACCCCTCGCCCGCCACCACCTGCTCGCGCAGGTAGGTGTCCGCGACGTCGGTGAACCGGGGCACCACCGCCGCGCCGACCTCCTGGATCGTGCGGGCCAGGTCGAGCGAGGAACCGATGCGGCCGCTCACCTCGTTGAGGAATTCGAGCCGCTCGCGCACGGCGGCGTACTCGAGGTCCGCCTCCCGCTGGGCCGGCCGGTGCCGCGTGCCGCCTCCCGCCCGGCGGGGCACACCCCAGTCGGGGGTGACCGGCAGCCGTTCGTGCCGGCTGAACTCCACCACCGGGTAGCCCAGTTCCAGCACCTGGGAGACGACCCGGTCCGCCGTGCGCCCGTCCATGCCCGGCAGGATGCCGGGGAGCCGCCGGGCCATGTCGGAGTGCCCGGGGAAGTCGGTGTGCAGGGCGAAGCCGGGCGCGATCCGCTCGCCCTCCCCGTCCTCCCCGTCCTCCGGTCCGGCGGGCCCGTCGGCGCCGGCGAACCGAGTCGCGTCCGCGGCCAGGACGAGCAGCCGTTCACGTCCCGGGCCGACCAGCGGGTAGGCCCACCACAGCACGTCGGTGCGCTCGCCGCCGGGTCCGGACAGCCGGGCGCGGCCGGCCGCCGGGTAGGAGGTGCCGCCGCTCAGCGAGGTGTCGAGCCCGGGCAGGTCGTGCCAGGGGTCGCCCCGGTCCTCGGCCAGGGCGCCGGAGACGGGCAGCAGTTCGACGGCGGGCTGCCCGACCGCTGCCCCACCACCGGGCCCGAACAGCAGCCGGGCGCCGTCCGACCAGTGCGACACCAGGCCGTCGTGGTCCACGACGACCAGTGCCAGCGGAGTGCCGGCCGCCGCCGGGGACGGCTGCGGGAGCGGCTGCTCGGCGCCACTGTCCATGGGGTCGGGCTCCTTCCCCGCCACGGGGACCCGCGGCTGTGTCACCACGGTACGACCCGCGCGCCGTTGTGCGCCGGGGGTCCGGGGAATCGGCCGACCGGAGAACGGAACTGACGGCCAATCAGTACCCGTGCCCGAGCCGGAGATCGCGTTCGGTGCCCCCGCCGCCCGCCACCTGCAGGACGGTGGCGACCGGCGGGTACCCGGCCGCGATCAGCGTGTACTCGCCCGCTGAGAGGTCCGCGAAACGGAATGTGCCCTCGGGGCCCGTGGTGAGTGTGTGGACCACATTTCCCACCGCGTCCAGCAGCGTCACCCGCGCGTCCTCGACCAGCCGGCCGCCGGGGGCCCGTACCGCCCCGCACAGCATCGCCCCGCCGGTCAGCTCGACGTCCTGCCGGGTCTCGCGGAGGGCGTCCACCTCCACCGGCAGCGCGGCGGGCCGGAAACCGGGGGCGCCGGCCGCCAGGGTGTACGCCCCCGCCACCAGGCCGGTGATCACGTATCCGCCCTCGCGTCCGCCGCGGGCGCCGGCCACCACGTCACCGCGTCCGTCGGTGAGGGTGACCGTCGCGTCCGGCAGGGGCGTGCCGTCGGCGGCGCGGACGGTTCCGGCGAGCCGCCCCACGCCGCCGAGCACCACGTCGAGCTCGGCCGGCCGTTCGCCGGCCGTCACCGTGGCGGCCTGCGGCCGGTGTCCGCCCGCCGCCGCGACCAGGACGTACGCCCCGCTGCCGGGCGCGCTCAGCGCGTACCGCCCGTCGTCCCCGCTCGTGGCCCGCCCGACCTGCCGGCCGTGCCCGTCGATGAGGGTGACGGCGGCGAGCGGTACGGGCGAGCCGTCGGGGTGGCGGACGGTGCCGGACACCGGGACCCCGAAAAGGGGCCCGGGCGCCGTGCTGGCCGACGGGACGCGGAGGGTCGCCGGCGGTCCGCTCCGGAGGAACAGGGCGAGGACCAGGCCCAGTGCGAGCAGCGCGGCGAGCAGCAGCAGGATCCCCGGCACCGTCCCGGCGTACGCCTGGACGTAGCCGTCCCGCAGGGCGGCCGGCAGGGTGTGCGCCGGCCGGGCGGCGTCCGCGGGGCCGTCCAGGGCCCCGGGCGGCAGCTCCGCTCCGGCGGGCGCCCCGCCGGGGAGGGTGCGGGCGAGGCGGTCGGCGAGGAGGGCGCCGCAGGCGGTGGCGCCCAGGCAGCCGCCGAGCTGGCGGAAGTAGTGGTGGGCGACGGTGGCGCTGCCGGCGTCGGCGGCCGGCACGGCGTCGCGGACGGCCAGGACGAGGACCGGCAGCGCCAGGCCGACACCGGCGCCGAGTACGGCCTGCCAGGCGCCCTGCTCCAGGCGCGGAGCGCCGGCGTCCGTCCGGGACAGCAGCCACATGCCGGTGGCCGCGGCGGCGCAGCCGAGGACCGGGTGGAGCTTGTGGTGGCCGGTGCGGCCGACGAGGCAACCGGACAGGACGGCGCCGACGGCGACGCCGCCCGCCAGGGGCAGCGTCAGCGGATCCGGCCCGGCGGCGCCGTCGGGGGGGACGGCCCGGAGGAGGAGCGGCAGGCAGCCGGCGGCGGCGAACAGCGCGGCCCCGAGGACGGCGCCGGTCACGCCGGCCAGGACGAACACCCGGTCGCGGAAGAGCCGCAGCGGGACGAGGGGCTGGGGCGCGTAGTTCTCGACCACCATCAGCAGCAGCAGGGTCCCGGCGGCTCCGCAGGCCAGGCCCGCGACCTCCCGGGAGCCCCAGGGGTACCGCGTACCGCCCCAGCCGGCCAGCAGGACCAGGCAGGTGGAGGCGGCGGTGAGCAGCAGCGCGCCCAGGATGTCGAAGCGTCCGGGCACGGCCGGTCGGGACGGCTTCGGGCCGGTCGTCCGCAGCGCGGCGGTGACCGCGGTCAGGGCGAGCAGGGTGAGGGGGACGGCGCCGTGGAAGCACCAGCGCCAGGAGACCTGGCCGGTGAGGAGGTGGCCGAGCGGCGGTCCGGCGGCGGAGCCGAGGCCGAAGGCGGCGCAGACGAGCCCCGTGTACCGGCCGCGTGCCCGGGCCGGGACGATGTCCGTGATGATCGCCTGGGCGCCGACGACCAGACCGCCCGCGCCGATGCCCTGGAGGGCGCGGAAGGCGATGAGCTGGTCCGTGGTGCGTGACCAGCCGGCCAGCGCGGAGCCGGCCACGAAGACGGCGGCGGCGAACTGGAAGGCGCCCTTGCGGCCGCGGAGGTCGCCGAGCCTGCCGAACAGCAGGGCGCCGACGGCGGTGGCCAGGAGGTGGGCCGTGGTGGCCCAGGGCGGCCGGCCGGGCCCCCGGGGCCCGTCGGCGGCCCCGGGGAGCGCGGTGACGGCGATCATCTGCTGGAGCGCGGCGAGCAGCAGCGCGAGCAGGAGACCGGCCGCGGCCAGGCGTACCCGGCCGGGTCCGGGCGGCACGGCGCGCGGGGGCGCGGTGGCCGGTTCGCCGGGGGGCGGTGGCGCCGCCTGCCGCCCGTTCTGCACCAGCGAGAACCCGCCCACGAAACCGCTCCCCTCCGTCGCGTCTGCGCGGCGCCATTCTTCGCGTCGCGCACTCGGACGGCGCAACCCGGACATGGTGACCGGCGGGGGGCGCGGGAGACGACGGCGGGTGCGCCCGGAGTCCCGTTCGGGGCGTTCATCAGGGGGTTCGACGGAAATCCCCGGCGCGTCCGGTACGTCCCGCGCGCCGGGGGGCCGTCGGGAAGACCACCCGAACCGGTGACCGCGGCCGTGGCCGCCCGGTGGTCAGCCGGTCACTTCTCGACCTCGGCGGCCAGCTTGGCGAGCACCTCGTCGTAGATCCGCCCCAGGCCCTTGGGGGCGAAGGTCCTCTCGAAGAAGCCGCCGATACCGCCCGCGCCGTTCCAGACGGTGGTGACGACGGCCCTGGAGCGGCCCTCCCCGGCCGGGGTGACGGTCCAGGTGGTGACCATGGAGGAGTTGCGGTCCTTCTCCACCAGCTCCCCGCCGGTGGGCTCGGTGACGTCCAGCAGGCAGTCCCGGACGCGCTTGCTGGTCGCCTGGAGCTTCCAGTGGACGACGGTGCCCTGGCCGTCGCCGCCCTCGCGCACCTCGTACTCGCTGAAGTGCTCGGGCAGCAGCTTCCGGCGGGTGTCCCGGTAGTCGGCCAGCGCGTCGAACACCGTCTCCGCGTCCGCCGCGATGACCCGCTCCGTCGTGGCCTCGACCTGCGCCATGCCCTGCCTCCAGCACTCGTTCCTAAGGGGAGCACCAGCCAACCACCTGCGCCGGCCGGGCCCAAATCCCCGGAGGCGATCATGGGAACGTTTGTTCTATTCTCTGCTCCAGTGCCGCCGAGGAACCACCGAGGAGACGTCATGCGCTGGGACAACCTGAGTGAGAACCCCGCCGTGGCCGCGGATCCCGTGCTCTTCGGCGCGGACGCCGTGACCACCCGCACCTTCGACACCCCCGAGTTCCGGGGGATCACCTTCCACGAGGTGCGGGCCCGTTCGATCGTGAACCGGGTGCCGGGCGCCTCGCGCATGCCGTTCGAATGGACGGTCAATCCCTATCGGGGCTGCACGCACGCCTGCGTGTACTGCTTCGCCCGCAAGACGCACGGCTACCTCGACCTGGACACCGGGACCGGCTTCGACTCACAGATCGTGGTCAAGGTCAACGCGCCCGAGCTGGTCCGCCGCCAACTGGCCTCACCGCGCTGGCAGGGCGCGCACATCGCGATGGGCACGAACGTCGACTGCTATCAGCGCGCGGAAGGCCGCTACCGGTTGATGCCCGGGATCATCGCCGCCCTGCGCGACCACGCCAACCCGTTCTCCGTCCTCACCAAGGGCACCCTCATCCTCCGGGACCTGGACCTGCTGCGGCAGGCGGCGGAGGTGACCGACGTGGGCATCTGTGTGTCCGTCGGCTTCACCGACCACGAGCTGTGGCGGACCGTCGAGCCGGGCACTCCCCCGCCGGAGCGCCGCCTGGACGTGGTCCGGGAGCTGACCGGCCACGGCATCGGCTGCGGGGTCCTCATGGCGCCGGTCATCCCCTTCCTGGGCGACCACCCCGACCAACTGCGGGCCACCGTCCGCGCGATCGCCGCCGCCGGAGCGACGTCGGTGACCCCCTTGGTGCTGCATCTGCGGCCGGGCGCGCGGGAGTGGTTCATGGCCTGGCTGGGCCGCCACCACCCGCACCTGGTGCGCCGCTACGAGCGGCTGTACGCGGACGGCGCCTACGCGCCGAAGTGGTACCAGCGCCGGATCACCCGGCAGGTGCACGAACTGGCGGACGAGTTCGGCGTGGGCCCGGCACGGCGGAGTGTGGCCCGGCGCCTCCCGGCCCCGCCGCCGGGGGCGGCCGGTGCCGCCGGGGGCACCCAGCTGACCCTCCTCTGAACGGGTCAACTCTGCCGCACCCATGCCCTCCCGGGCCGGAATGCGGGGACGATGCGCCGAGGGCTGTGTCCCGTGCAGTCCCGTTCCGCCGGCTCGGGAGGCCGTATGCAAAGACGCGCAGGGGCACTGATCGCCGCCGGGGCGCTGGTGGCGGGCGCGATCGCGGCGGGTCCGTCGGCCGCCGAGCCGCGCACCCCTTCCCTCACCTGGAAGGGGTGCGCCACCAAGCAGTACCCCAAGCTCCAGTGCGCCTCGGTGCGGGTGCCGCTGGACCACGACGAACCGGGCGGTGAGGGGATCACCCTCGCGCTCTCCCGTATCGCGCACACCGCGAAGACCTCGCAGGGCCCGCTGCTGGTCAATCCGGGCGGCCCCGGTGGCAGCGGCCGGTCGATGGCCGGATTCGTCGCCGCCTCACTGCCCGCGAAGGTCGCCGCCCAGTACGACATCGTCGGCTTCGATCCGCGCGGCGTGGGGGCGAGCCGGCCGGCCCTCGACTGCCGGCCCGGCCACTTCGCGCCGCCGCGGCCCGATTCCGTACCGGCCGACCAGCGGGCCGAGCGGGAGAACCTGGCCCGGGCCGCCTCGTTCGCCCGGGCCTGCGGCGACAAGTACGGCCCCCTGCTGCGGCACATCGACACCGTCAGCACGGCCAAGGACCTCGATGTGATCCGGCAGGCCCTGGGCGCGCCCCGGATCAGTTACTTCGGCTACTCCTACGGGACCTACCTGGGCACGGTCTACGCCAAGCTCTTCCCGCACCGGGTACGGCGCCTGGTGCTGGACTCCGTCGTCAACCCGCACGGCGTCTGGTACGACGTGAACATCGCCCAGGACTTCGCCTTCGACGCCCGCCACAAGGCGTTCCTGGCCTGGGTGGCCAAGCACCACGACGTCTACCGGCTGGGCAGCGACCCGGCGAGGGTCGAGGCCCGCTGGTACGCCATGCGCGCCGAGCTCCGGACCCGGCCGGCGGGCAAGCGGGTCGGCCCGGCCGAGTTGGAGGACACCTTCCTGCCCGGCGGCTACTACAACGGCTTCTGGCCGGTTCTGGCGGGGGCGTTCTCCGCCTACGTGAACGACAAGGACCCCGCGCCGCTGGTGTCGGCCCATCAGGGGCTCGCCGCGCACGACGCGTCGGACGACAACGGCTACTCCGTCTACGCGGCGGTGCAGTGCCGGGACGCCGGCTGGCCGCGCGACTGGGGTGTCTGGCACCGGGACAGCTGGGACGTGCACGTCAAGGCGCCCTTCTCCACCTGGAACAACGCCTGGTACAACGCGCCCTGCGCGTTCTGGCCGGTCGAGTCGCTGACCCCGCCGGACGTCACCAACGACGACCTGCCGCCGGTGCTGCTGTTCCAGGCCACGGACGACGCGGCCACACCCTTCGAGGGCGGGGTCGCCGTCCACCACCGGCTGCGCGGTTCGAGCCTGGTCGTCGAGCGGGGCGGCGGCAACCACGCGATCACGCTGGCCGGCAACGCCTGCCTGGACCGGCACCTGGCCAGGTACCTGGAGACCGGCGAGGTGCCGCGCGGCGGCCGGAACGGCGGCGCCGCCGACGCGGAGTGCGCTCCGGCCCCGGAGCCGGAGCCGTCGGCGGGCCGGGCGGCCGGTGGGAAGCCCGCCGGGGTCACGGGCGGCGGGACGGACCCGGCCACGGGTGGCAGGACGGGCGGTGCGGTACCGCAGGGACTGCTGGGCCACGTGAGGTGACCGGCCGCGCTGTCAGTGGCCTGCGGCAGGATGTGGCGCATGACGACGCACCTCACCCATCTGCGCGCCCCTGACGGCGTCTCCCCCGGTTCCGGCTACAGCCATGTCGTGTGGGGCACCGGCCGGTTCATCGCGATATCCGGGCAGTGCGCCATCGGCCCGGACGGTGAAGTGGTGGGCGAGGGCGACCCGGGGGCCCAGGCCCGCCAAGTCTTCGAGAACCTGCGCCGGTGCCTCGCCGCGGCGGGCGCCTCCTTCGACGACGTGGTGAAGCTGACGTACTTCGTCACGGACGTCGCCCACCTGCCCGCGGTCCGGGCGGCACGTGACGAGGTCATCGACACCTCCCGCCCGCCGGCCAGTTCGGCGGTCCAGGTGACCGCGCTGTTCCGTCCCGAACTGCTGGTGGAGACCGAGGCCTTCGCGCTCGTCCCGGTGGACCCCCGACCATGACCGCGGCACCGGTGCGGGTGCGCCGGATGACCGAGGACGACTGCGCGGCGGTGGCCGAGGTCCGGGTGCGCGGCTGGCAGACCGCCTACCAGGGGCTGCTGCCCCGCTGGTACCTGCGGGCGATGAGCGTCGAGGCGGACACGGAGGTGCGCCGCAGGCACCTGGCGGAGGCGGGCGCCCGGGTGGTCGATCTGGTCGCGGAGCGGGCCGGTTCGGTGGTCGGCTGGGCCTGCCACGGCCCGTACCGGGCGGACGAGGGAGCTGCCGGCGACGGCGAGCTGTACGCGGTGTACGTCCGGCCGGACCAGGTGGGCACCGGTGCGGGACGGGCGCTGCTCGCGGAGTCGGTGGCCCGGGCGACCGCCGCCGGGTACCCGGCCCTGCGGCTGTGGGTCCTGACGGGCAACACCCGGGCGCGGTGCTTCTACGAGGCGGCCGGCTTCGCCCCGGACGGCGCGGAGGAGCCCTGGCAGGTGGCCGGGACCACGCTCATGGAGCTGCGTTACGCCCGGTCGCTGCGCCCCTGAACCGCCCCCCGGCGCCGGACGGGGGGGCACCGGCGAGGGGCCGGGCCCGGCCGGGGGCCGGCGCGGTGGCGTCCGGGCGTCCCGGCCGCCGGCCCCCGCCGCGGCGGTCAGCCCCGGGGCAGCCGGGTGAGCGCGGCCGCTGCCGCGCGGGCCAGGCGGGGGTGGGCCCGGGCGGCCTCCAGAACCGGCCGGGCGCGCGGGTCGGCCAGCGCGCCCAGGCCCTCCGCGCACGCGACGCCCACCCGCCAGTGCGGGTCGCCCACCGCCAGGCGCCGTTCCAGCACGGTGATCAGCGAGGGCACGGACTCCGGGGCGCGCAGTCCGGCCAGCAGCCGGACCGGTACCAGCGCGTAGGCGACGCGCAGCTCATTGGTGGCCAGCGCCGCGGCGGCCCTCGCCGTGCGCGGGTCGCCGAGCCGCGACAGGGCGTACGCGGCGGAGACGCACCGTTCGGGGTCGCGGTGGTTGAGCAGCAGGATGAGGGTTTCGAAGGCGCGGCGGTCACCGGCCAGCCCCAGCCGGAAGGCGGCGAGCTCACGCGCCCACAGCGGTTCCCCCGGCGCGGTGAGGACGGCGGCGAGCTCTTCGCCGTCCCGGGTGGCCAGCAGCCGTTCGTACCGGGCCACCGCGCCCCCGGCCTCGTCCCGTAACCGGTCCGCGAGGGACCGCAGCTCCTCGTCCATGGCCTCGTCCATGCCCGTCAGCGTAGCCAGCCGGGCGGCGATCCAGATCACATCGTCCGACCGGTTCCCAGGGCTGGCGCGCTCGTTACCCGCCGGTTAAGCTCAACTG
Source organism: Streptomyces sp. NPDC050856 (assembly GCF_040653855.1). Lineage (NCBI taxonomy): Bacteria > Bacillati > Actinomycetota > Actinomycetes > Kitasatosporales > Streptomycetaceae > Streptomyces > Streptomyces sp. NPDC050856. Next base: position 189,526 of record NZ_JBFAGV010000005.1, read on the forward strand.
AGCGGGTTACCACCCGCGTCTCACGGCGGCCTGGTGACGCAGCCGCCGCGAGAGTGTCCGTCGGTTCGGCACTCGTACGGCGTGGCTCCGGGACAGAGCCCGTCGCTTCTCCACCGCGACCCCGCGCTCTCCGGCGCGCGGTACGCCCGCCGGCGTATCGGCGCCCGTGTATCCCCCGGCACCCGCACGTGCCCCCGCGCGCTCCCCTCATCAGTCGTCACTCATCCCTGGAGTCCCCTGATGGACACCCCTCTCTCCACCATCGCCGTCGTCGGCCTCGGCACCATGGGCACCGGTATCGCCGAGGTCCTGGCCCGGGCCGGCCGTGAGGTCGTCGGCATCGACATCAGCGAGGCCGCCACCCGCCGCGCGGTCACCGCGCTGGAGACGGCCACCGCCCGCTCGGTGACGCGAGGCCGGATCACCGAGGAGGAACGGCGCGACATCCTCGCCCGCTTCCGCACCTTCGGCGACCTCCAGGCCGCGGCCGACGCCGACCTCGTCATCGAGGTCGTGCCGGAGTCGTACGAGACCAAGCAGCAGGTCTTCCGCGCGCTGGACTCCATCGTCCGTCCGGAGGCGATCCTCGCCACCGGCACCAACGCCCTGTCGGTGACCCGGCTGGCCGCCGACTCCGCACACCCCGAGCGGGTGCTCGGTCTGCACTTCTTCAACCCCGCCCCGGCGATGAAGCTGGTCGAGGTGGTCTCCTCGGTGCTGACGGCGCCCCAGGCCGTGGACGCCGTCACCCGGCTCGCCCACGACCTCGGCAAGGAGCCCGTCGCGGTCGGCGACCGGCCGGGTTTCGTCGCGGACGGACTGCTCTTCGGCTACCTGAACCAGGCCGCGGCGATGTACGAGGCCAGGTACGCCTCCCGGGAGGACATCGACGCCGCCATGCGGCTGGGCTGCGGCCTGCCCATGGGCCCGCTGGCCCTGCTCGACCTGATCGGGATCGACACCGCCCGTACCGTCCTGGAGGCGATGTACGCGGAGTCGCACGACCGGCTGCACGCGCCCGCGCCGGTCCTCAAGCAGTTGAGCGAGGCGGGCCTGACCGGCCGCAAGGCGGGCCGCGGCTTCTACACCTACGAGGCGCCCGGCAGCGGCACCGTGGTGCCCGACGCGCTCACCCCCGCCGAGGGGACGGCGGCCGGCACCGGCCGGGAGGTGCGCGCTGTGGGGGTCGCCGGCTCCGGCACCATGGCGAGCGGCATCGCCGAGGTGTTCGCCAAGGCAGGTTACGACGTGGTGCTCGCCGCCCGCTCGCCGGAGAAGGCCGAGACCGCCAAGGCCCGGATCGCCAAGTCGCTGGCGCGTTCGGTGGACAAGGGACGGATGACCGGCGAGGCCCGTGACGAGACGCTGGCCAGGATCACTCCGGCCGGTTCGCTGGACGCGTTCGCCGAGGTGGACCTCGCGGTGGAGGCGGTCGCCGAGGACCTGGAGGTCAAGCAGCAGCTCTTCGCCACCCTGGACAAGATCTGCAAGCCGGGCGCGGTGCTCGCGACCACCACCTCCTCGCTGCCGGTCGTGGCCTGCGCCCGCGCCACCTCCCGTCCGCAGAACGTCATCGGGATGCACTTCTTCAACCCGGCGCCGGCGATGAAGCTGGTCGAGGTGGTGCGTACGGTGCTGACCGCCGACGACGTCCACGCCACCGTCCGGGAGGTCACGACGAGGATCCGCAAGCACCCGGTGGACTGCGGGGACCGCGCCGGCTTCATCGTGAACGCGCTGCTCTTCCCGTACCTGAACAACGCGATCAAGATGGTCGAGCAGCACTACGCCTCGCTCGACGACATCGACGCGGCGATGAAGCTGGGCGGCGGCTATCCGATGGGGCCGTTCGAACTGCTCGACGTGGTCGGCCTCGACGTCTCGCTCGCCATCGAGCGGGTGCTGCACCGGGAGTTCCGCGACCCGGGCCTGGCCCCGGCGCCCCTGCTGGAGCACCTGGTGGCCGCGGGCTGCCTGGGCCGCAAGACGGGACGTGGCTTCCGCGAATATGCCCGGCGCTGAGCCGTACGGGGAGTGGGGCGGGCTGCTCGACGGCGCGGGCGGCCCGGCCCCGCAGGCGCGCTCTCCTGCACGGATGCAGTACGTTCAGGTCATGTCCCAGCCCGCTGACTCCGCCCGCCGGACTTCCCGCCCCCCGGCCGCGACCGACGCCCCGGAAAGCGCCGCGGGCAGCCGCGCCGCCGCCCAACGGCTCAAGATGCGCCGTGAGCTGGCGGCCGCGGCCATGGAACTGTTCGCCACCAAGGGGTACGAGGCGACCACGGTCGACGAGATCGCCGCCGCGGCCGGGGTCGCCCGCCGCACCTTCTTCCGCCACTTCCGCTCCAAGGAAGAGGCGATCTTCCCCGACCACGACGACACCCTGGTGCGGGCGGAGGCGGTCCTGAACGCGGCCCCGGCGCACGAGCACCCGCTGGACACGGTCTGCCGGGGCATCAAGGAAGTCATGAAGATGTACGCGGCCTCCCCCGCGGTCTCGGTGGAGCGCTACCGCCTCACCCGCGAGGTGCCCACCCTGCGGGAGCGCGAGATCGCCTCGGTGGCCCGCTACGAGCGGCTGTTCACCCGCTATCTGCTGGGCCACTTCGACGAGCGCGACCACCACGCCGGCAACGACGACCCGCTGCTGGCGGAGGTGGCCGCGTCCGCGGTCGTCACGGCGCACAACCACGTACTGCGCCGCTGGCTGCGGGCCGGCGGCCAGGGCGACGTGGAGGCGCAGCTCGACCACGCGTTCGCGATCGTGCGGGAGACGTTCGGCACCGGCATAGGCGCCGGCCGCGCCGCCGGCACCGCCCCCGCGAAGCCCCCGGCCGCGAGTACCGGCACCACCGGCGACGTACTGGTGGCGGTGGCCCGTACGGACGCGCCGCTGGACGAGGTCATGCGCACCATCGAGAAGGCCCTCAGGGACCGCTGAGCCCGGCCGGCCGCCGGCCGGCCGCCGCCCTCCCTCGTACGCCCGCCCGGCTGGACATCACCTCCAGCCGGGCGGGCGTTCGCCGTTTACCGGCCGACATGGGGCATGCTCGATCGATCATCGCTCATCTGTGATCGGCGGATGACAACTGAGTGAAATTGTTGGCACCCAGTGTCTTGCGAGCTGGCACGCCGTGCCATACGTTGAGGGTGTCCGGGCGGCCGGCGTGCAGAGACCTCTCGCACGCCGGCTGTCCCCGCAACCCTCCCCGTCCAGGGTCACCCGGGTCGCGCGCCCGGACGCCTGCGTCACAGGCAACCTCCCGCGCCACCAGCGCCGCCGAGCACCACCCGCCGAACCGACGGCACACCTCCACAGCAGCACCACCCGTCAACCCCACCGGGATCCCCTCGTCGATTCCCGGACCGCTTCGCCGGAGGCAACACCGTGAAGGAAATCCTGGACGCGATCCAGTCGCCGGACACCACTTCCGCCGACTTCGCCGCGCTGCCGCTCCCCGAGTCCTACCGCGCGGTGACCGTGCACAAGGACGAGACCGAGATGTTCGCCGGTCTCACCACCCGCGAGAAGGACCCGCGGAAGTCCCTGCACGTCGACAGCGTGCCGCTGCCCGAGCTGGGCCCGGGCGAGGCCCTGGTGGCCGTGATGGCGTCGTCGGTCAACTACAACTCCGTCTGGACCTCGATCTTCGAGCCGGTCTCGACCTTCAGCTTCCTGGAGCGGTACGGCAGGCTCTCGGAGCTGACCAAGCGCCACGACCTCCCGTACCACATCATCGGTTCGGACCTCGCGGGCGTCGTGCTGCGCACCGGCCCCGGGGTGAACGCCTGGCGGCCGGGCGACGAGGTCGTCGCGCACTGCCTGTCGGTCGAGCTGGAGTCCTCCGACGGCCACAACGACACGATGCTCGACCCCGAGCAGCGCATCTGGGGCTTCGAGACCAACTTCGGCGGCCTGGCGGAGATCGCGCTGGTCAAGTCCAACCAGCTGATGCCCAAGCCGGACCACCTCAGCTGGGAGGAGGCGGCGGCACCGGGCCTGGTGAACTCCACCGCCTACCGCCAGCTCGTCTCCCGCAACGGCGCCGGCATGAAGCAGGGCGACAACGTGCTGATCTGGGGCGCCAGCGGCGGCCTCGGCTCCTACGCGACGCAGTTCGCGCTGGCAGGCGGCGCCAACCCGATCTGTGTGGTCTCCAGCGAGCAGAAGGCGGACATCTGCCGCGCGATGGGCGCCGAGGCGATCATCGACCGCAGCGCCGAGGGCTACAAGTTCTGGAAGGACGAGCGCACCCAGGACCCCAAGGAGTGGAAGCGCTTCGGCAAGCGCATCCGCGAGTTCACCGGCGGCGAGGACATCGACATCGTCTTCGAGCACCCCGGCCGCGAGACCTTCGGCGCGTCCGTGTACGTCACCCGCAAGGGCGGCACGATCACCACCTGTGCCTCGACCTCCGGCTACATGCACGAGTACGACAACCGCTACCTGTGGATGTCGCTGAAGCGCATCATCGGCTCGCACTTCGCGAACTACCGCGAGGCGTGGGAGGCCAACCGCCTGATCGCCAAGGGCAAGATCCACCCCACCCTGTCGAAGGTGTACTCCCTGGAGGACACCGGCCAGGCCGCGTACGACGTCCACCGCAACCTCCACCAGGGCAAGGTCGGCGTGCTGTGCCTGGCTCCCGAGGAGGGCATGGGCGTGAAGAACCAGGAGATGCGGGACAAGCACATCGACGCCATCAACCGCTTCCGGAACATCTGATGACGGAACGGAAGAAGGACCGCCCCTGGCTCATGCGGACGTACGCCGGTCACTCGACCGCCGAGGCGTCCAACGAGCTGTACCGGCGCAACCTCGCCAAGGGGCAGACCGGTCTGTCGGTCGCCTTCGACCTGCCGACGCAGACGGGCTACGACCCGGACCACATCCTCGCCCGCGGCGAGGTGGGCCGGGTCGGGGTCCCGGTCTCGCACCTCGGTGACATGCGCCGGCTGTTCCAGGACATCCCCCTGGAGCAGATGAACACCTCCATGACCATCAACGCCACCGCCATGTGGCTGCTGGCGCTGTACCAGGTGGTCGCGGAGGAGCAGGGCGCGGACATCACCAAGCTCCAGGGGACGACGCAGAACGACATCGTCAAGGAGTACCTGTCGCGCGGGACGCACGTCTTCCCGCCCGGTCCGTCGCTGCGGCTGACCACCGACATGATCACCTACACGGTGAACCACATCCCCAAGTGGAACCCGATCAACATCTGCAGCTACCACCTGCAGGAGGCGGGCGCCACACCGGTCCAGGAGATCTCCTACGCCATGTCGACGGCCATCGCGGTCCTCGACGCGGTGTTCGCCTCCGGGCAGGTGCCCCAGGAGCGCAAGGGTGATGTGGTCGCCCGTATCTCCTTCTTCGTGAACGCGGGCGTCCGGTTCATCGAGGAGATGTGCAAGATGCGCGCCTTCGGCCGCATCTGGGACCGCATCACGCGGGAGCGGTACGGCATCGAGGACCCCAAGCAGCGCCGGTTCCGTTACGGCGTCCAGGTCAACTCCCTCGGTCTGACCGAGGCGCAGCCGGAGAACAACGTCCAGCGCATCGTCCTGGAGATGCTGGCCGTGACCCTCTCCAAGGACGCCCGCGCGCGGGCGGTGCAGCTCCCGGCGTGGAACGAGGCGCTGGGCCTGCCCCGGCCCTGGGACCAGCAGTGGAGCCTGCGCATCCAGCAGGTCCTGGCGCACGAGAGCGACCTGCTGGAGTACGAGGACATCTTCGCCGGCTCGCACGTCGTCGAGGCCAAGGTCGACGCCCTGGTCGAGGAGTGCCTGGCCGAGATCGACCGGATCCAGGAGATGGGCGGCGCGATGGCCGCCGTCGAGTCCGGCTACCTCAAGTCGCAGCTCGTCTCCTCGCACGCCGAGCGGCGCGCCCGGATCGAGTCCGGCGAGGAGAAGATCGTCGGCGTCAACATCCACCGGACGACCGAGCCCAACCCGCTCACCGCCGACCTGGACACCGCCATCATGACGGTGGACCCGGCCAACGAGGCCCGCGTCGTCGCCAAGCTCCACGAGTGGCGCGACAACCGCGACGAGAACCGCGCGCAGGAGGCCCTGGCCCGGCTCAAGGCGACGGCAGCCGGCGACGGCAACCTCTTCGAGGCCACCCTGGAGTGCGCCCGCGCGGGCGTCACCACCGGCGAGTGGTCCTGGGCCCTGCGGGACGTGTTCGGCGAGTTCCGGGCCCCGACGGGCGTGTCGTCCGCGCCGGTCGCGGTCGCCGCCGAGCAGGGCACCCCGCTGGCCGCGGTGCGGGAGAAGGTCACCCGGACGGCCGCCGAGCTGGGCTCCGGCCGGCTGCGGCTGCTGGTGGGCAAGCCCGGCCTGGACGGGCACTCCAACGGCGCCGAGCAGATCGCGGTACGCGCGCGCGACGCCGGCTTCGAGGTGGTCTACCAGGGCATCCGGCTGACCCCGGAGCAGATCGTGGACGCCGCGCTGGCCGAGGACGTGCACTGCGTGGGTCTGTCGATCCTGTCCGGTTCGCACGCCGAGCTGGTGCCGGACGTGCTGTCCCGGCTGCGCGAGGCGGGCGCCACGGACATTCCGGTCATCGTCGGCGGGATCATCCCCAGTGCCGACGCCGCCGCACTGAAGCGGGCGGGAGTGGCCGCCGTCTTCACCCCGAAGGACTTCGGCATCACGGAGATCATCGGCCGTATCGTCGACGAGATCCGCAACGCGAACAAGCTCGACCCTCTGGAGGTCCCCGCATGACGGTCAACCGTCTCCGCCCGCGCCGCTCCTGCCTGGCGGTACCCGGCTCCAACCCGCGCTTCCTGGAGAAGGCCCAGGGCCTCCCCGCCGACCAGGTGTTCCTGGACCTGGAGGACGCCTGCGCGCCGCTGGCCAAGCCCGAGGCGCGGCACACCATCGTGAAGTTCCTCAACGAGGGCGACTGGACGGGCAAGACCAGGGTCGTACGGGTCAACGACTGGACCACCGAGTGGACGTACCGCGACGTGGTCACGGTCGTCGAGGGCGCGGGTCAGAACCTCGACTGCGTCATGCTGCCGAAGGTGCAGGACGCCCAGCAGGTCGTGGCGCTGGACCTGCTGCTGACGCAGATCGAGAAGACGATGGGCTTCGAGGTCGGCCGGATCGGCATCGAGGCGCAGATCGAGAACGCCCAGGGTCTCAACAACGTCAACGCGATCGCCCAGGCGTCGCCGCGCCTGGAGACCATCATCTTCGGCCCGGCGGACTTCATGGCGTCCATCAACATGAAGTCGCTGGTGGTCGGCGAGCAGCCGCCCGGGTACCCGGCCGACGCGTACCACTACATCCTGATGAAGATCCTGATGGCGGCCCGCGCCAACGACCTCCAGGCGATCGACGGCCCGTACCTGCAGATCAAGAACGTCGAGGGCTACAAGGCGGTCGCGCAGCGCGCCGCGGCCCTCGGCTTCGACGGCAAGTGGGTGCTGCACCCCGGTCAGGTCGAGGCGGCCAACGAGGTGTTCTCACCCTCCCAGGAGGACTTCGACCACGCCGAGCTCATCCTGGACGCGTACGAGTACTACACCTCCGAGGCGGGCGGCAAGAAGGGCTCGGCGATGCTCGGCGACGAGATGATCGACGAGGCCAGCCGCAAGATGGCCCTGGTCATCTCCGGCAAGGGCCGCGCGGCCGGCATGACCCGTACCTCCAAGTTCGAAGCCCCGGAGGCGTGAGCACCATGCAGTTCGGCCGCACCTACGAAGAGTTCGAAGTCGGAGCCGTCTACAAGCACTGGCCCGGGAAGACGGTCACCGAGTACGACGACCACCTCTTCTGCCTGCTCACCATGAACCACCACCCGCTCCACATGGACACCAACTACGCGGAGAGGACGACGGACTTCGGCAGGAACGTCGTCGTCGGCAACTACATCTACTCGCTGCTGCTGGGAATGTCCGTACCGGACGTCTCGGGCAAGGCGATCGCCAACCTGGAGGTCGAGTCGCTGCGCCACGTGGCGCCGACCTTCCACGGCGACACCGTCTACGGCGAGACCACCGTGCTCGACAAGACGCCGTCCAGGTCGAAGTCGGACCGCGGGATCGTGTACGTCGAGACCAAGGGCTACAAGCAGGACGGCACGCTGGTGTGCGTGTTCCGCCGCAAGGTGATGGTGCCCACCGAGCAGTACATCAAGGAGCGCGGCGGCGAGCAGCCCGGCCGCCCCGAGTTGAAGCAGCAGGAGAAGTAGCCATGGCCCGACTCGCGCAGACCCCCGGCCTCACCGACGTGCAGCAGGAGATCATCTCCACCGTCCGGGACTTCGTCGACAAGGAGATCATCCCGGTCGCCACCCAGTTGGAGCACCGCGACGAGTACCCGCAGGACATCGTCGACGGCCTGAAGGAGCTGGGCGTCTTCGGTCTGATGATCCCCGAGGAGTACGGGGGTCTGGGCGAGTCCCTGCTCACGTACGCCCTGTGCGTGGAGGAGATCGCCCGCGGCTGGATGTCCGTCTCGGGGATCATCAACACCCACTTCATCGTGGCGTACATGCTCAAGCAGCACGGCACCCAGGAGCAGAAGGACACCTTCCTGCCCCGGATGGCGGCCGGCGAGGTACGGGGCGCGTTCTCGATGTCGGAGCCGGCGCTCGGCTCGGACGTGTCCGCGATCACATCGAAGGCGGTCAAGGACGGCGACGAGTACGTCCTGAACGGCCAGAAGATGTGGCTGACCAACGGCGGCACGTCAACCCTGGTGGCCGTTCTCGTCCGAAGTGACGAAGGGCACCCCGAGGGAACCGCCCCGCACAAGTCCATGACGACCTTCCTGGTGGAGAAGGAGCCCGGCTTCGGCGAGGTCCGGCCGGGTCTCACCATCCCCGGGAAAATCGACAAAATGGGCTATAAGGGTGTCGACACCACCGAACTGATCATGGACGGACTGCGCATTCCGGCCAATCGTGTCCTGGGTGGGACCACCGGCCGGGGCTTCTACCAAATGATGGACGGTGTCGAGGTCGGGCGGGTGAATGTGGCGGCACGTGGCTGTGGCGTCGCGCAGCGTGCGTTCGAGCTCGGCGTCTCCTACGCCCAGCAGCGCCACACCTTCGGCAAGCCGATCGCCCAGCACCAGGCCATTCAGTTCAAACTGGCCGAGATGGCTACCAAGGTCGAGGCCGCTCATGCCATGATGGTGAACGCAGCGCGCAAAAAGGACTCCGGGCAGCGAAACGACCTGGAAGCAGGGATGGCGAAGTACCTCGCCTCCGAGTACTGCAAGGAAGTGGTCGAGGATGCCTTCCGTATCCATGGCGGCTACGGGTTCTCCAAGGAGTACGAGATCGAGCGCCTCTACCGGGAGGCACCGATGCTGCTGATCGGCGAAGGTACCGCCGAGATCCAGAAAATGATCATTGGTCGTCGGCTGCTCGAGGAGTACCGATTCCAGGGTTGATTGTCTGTTTTGAGGCGGTTCGGCCGCGAAGAAGATCACACCCTGTCATCGTCTTCCGGCCGCCGACTCGGCTTCTGGCTTGCCCAGTTGCGGCTCGCAACCGATAGCATCGCCGGAAACGCCGCCGTCCCCCGCATTCGCGCGGCATCATCCGCTACGAAGGTCATCCATGCCCCACAGCCAAACCTCTGCACCTCGCGACAGCCGTGTCGGCGTACGCCTCGCGCGCGGAGCATCGCCGTGGCTCCTGCCGACCGTCGCCACCGCAGCACTCAGCCTCGCCCGCTCGCGCCGTTCCAGGCGCGCCGCGGCCATCGCTGTGCCCACCACCGCCCTGGCGGCCGGCATGCTGTGGTTCTTCCGCGACCCCGAGCGCGAGATCGCGCAGGGCCGGGTCATCTCGCCCGCCGACGGTGTGGTGCAGAGCATCATGCCGTGGAAGGACGGCCGGACCCGGGTCGCCATCTTCATGAGCCCGCTGAACGTCCACGTCAACCGCGCCCCGCTGGCGGGCACGGTGACGTCCGTCGAGCACATTCCCGGCGGGTTCGTGCCGGCGTTCAACAAGGAGAGCGAGAACAACGAGCGCGTTGTCTGGCACTTCGACACCGAGCTCGGTGACATCGAGATGGTGCAGATCGCGGGTGCCGTCGCCCGGCGCATCGTGCCGTACCTGGCACAGGGCGCCAAGGTCGAGCAGGGCGACCGCATCGGTCTGATCCGCTTCGGATCGCGCGTTGACATCTACCTTCCGGAAGGTGTCGACGTCGCTGTCGAGGTCGGTCAGACCACGACTGCGGGGGTGACTCGAATTGACCGTGATTGATCCCGACACACAGGCGACCTGGGTCGCCGACGCGGAGGCGGAGGCCGACGAGGCGGAGGAGATGCCTCTCTCGCTCCGCCTCTCGATAGCGGACACGCTGACGCTGGGCAACGCCACGTGCGGCTTCATGGCGGTGTACTTCACCACCACGGGGATCCTCATCCCGCACCTCACGGGCAGCCAGGAGACCGGCATGGCGCGGCACAGCGCCGCGACCGCCGTGATCCTGATGCTGCTGGCGGCGATCTTCGACCTGTGCGACGGGCTGGTGGCGCGCAAGCTCCGCAGCTCGCCGATGGGCGCCGAGCTGGACAACCTGTCGGACCTGATCAGCTTCGGGCTGGCCCCGGCGTACTTCGTGCTCGTCTACGGGATGGTCGCGGACGACGCGCACCAGCGGGTCTCCGCGGTGGCCGCCATCGTGGTGCTGCTGGCGGTGGTGCTGCGGCTGGCCAGATTCTCCTGCGTGACCATGAAGGACGGCATGTTCCAGGGCATGCCGAGCCCCTTCGGCGCGCTGACGGTCGTGTCGATCGTGCTGCTGGAGCTGCCGTTCATCCCGACCCTGCTGGCGATCATCGGTACCGCCTGGCTGATGGTGAGCCGGGTGGAGTACCCCAAGCCGCGCGGCGTCCTCGCGGTGGCGATGCTCAGCTGGATCGTGGGCGCGATGGGTCTGCTGGCGGCGTGGGCGTTCGACGCCCCGGGCGGCCAGCTGCTGCTCCAGACCGGCTGCGCGCTCCAGGTGGTCCTGGGCGCGGTCATCCCGCTGTTCGCCACGGCGCGGCGGGTGAACACCTTCCGCGACAACCGGCGGGTGAACCGGGAGGCGCGGGCGGCGCAGCTGCCGTAGCCCCGGTACGCGAGTGAAGGGCCCGGGCACCTCGGAAGAGGTGCCCGGGCCCTTTCGTGTGCCGGACGAGCCCTTTCCGGTGTGCCCGGCCCGTTCCAGTGCCCGCAGGACCCGCGCGTGCCCTCAGGGCCGGCCGAGTGCCTTGTAGTAGTACGTGGTGGGCCTGGGGACGCCCGACGGGTCGAGCGCGTAGCCGGGGACCGACCCGGCCCGCGTCCAGCCCGCCGCGCGGTACAGCCGCTCCGCCCCGCTGCCCGACTCGGTGTCCAGCACCAGCAGGGTCCGACCCTCCTCGGCCGCCGCCCGTTCGGCCGCCGCCAGCAGCCGTCCGCCCAGCCCCCGGCCGCGGGCGTCGCGGTGGACCAGCAGCTTGGAGATCTCCGCACGGTGCGGCTGGTTCGGCGCGGCCGCCCGGACGAGCGTCACCACCCCGTGGACCCGGCCGTCCGCCCCGTACGCCGCCCAGACGCTCCGACCGCCCCGCTCGACCTCCCCGGCGACGTCCCGCCACCAGGCGGCGGCATCGGCCCGCCCGAGGCCCGCCAGGAAGCCGACGGAGGCGCCGCTGTCCACCGCGTCCACCAGCAGGGCGGCGAGCCCGTCCCGGGCGTGGTGGACGGAGTCGGCGGTGAGCTGCTCGACACGGTGTTCCAGCCGGGTGTGATCACTCATGGGCACAGCCTCACACGCGCGCGTTACCGCCCGGTGACGCGGGCTTCCCCGGTCGGCCGGCCCCGGGTGTGAGTACCGGGACACCGGGTGCGGGCGTGACCCCCGGGGGTGGGTGGACAACACCTCGTCCTCCTTCGACGCCCGCACTGGGCCCACGGCCCGCGCCGCTGCTGACCGGTGCCATCGCCCCGCCGCGAGGCCGCCCCGGGGCGTGGTGTCAGGACAGGAAGTCCCGTGCGAGGTCGGCCGCCACCCGCTCCAGCAGGGGGCCGGCCTGGGCGATGCACTTCGCCGGGTCCGGTTCCAGCGCGGTCAGCGGGTACGCCCGGCGGATGCCCGCGCGGCCCAGGGCCTCCGGCGGGAGGGCCAGCCGGCCGCAGACGGCGACGACCTCCACGCCCGCCGCCCGGGCCGCGGCGGCGACGCCCGCCGGGGCCTTGCCGTGCAGGGTCTGCTCGTCCAGGGAGCCCTCTCCGGTGATGACCAAGGTGGCCCGGGACAGCGCGGGGGCGAAGCCCAGCACGTCGAGCATGACCTCGATGCCCGGCCGGAAGCGGGCCCCCAGGGCGACCAGCGCCCCGTACCCGATGCCGCCCGCCGCGCCCGCGCCCGGCGCCTCGGCCAGGGCGGTGGCCCGGGGACCGAGCGAGCCGGCCAGGACGGAGGCGAAACGGGTCAGCGCCGCGTCCAGCTCGGCCACCTCTCCCGGCGAGGCGCCCTTCTGCGGGCCGTAGACCGCGGGCGCGCCCTTCGGGCCGGTCAGCGGGTTGTCCACGTCGCTGGCCAGCACCAGGTCGACGGAGCCGAAGCGGGCGTCCAGCTCCGACAGGTCGGCGGAGGCCAGGTCCCGCAGACCGCCGCCGCCCGGCCCCACCGGCCTGCCGTCGGCGTCCAGGAAACGGGCGCCCAGCGCGGCGAGCATCCCCGCGCCGCCGTCGGTGGTCGCGCTGCCGCCCACGCCGAAGACGATGGTGCGCGCGCCCGCGTCCAGCGCGGCGCGCAGCAACTCGCCCGAGCCGTGGGTGGTGGCCGTGAGCGGCGCGAAGACCCCCTCCGGCAGGAGCTGGAGCCCGGACGCCTCCGCCATCTCGACCACGGCGGTGCCGTCGCGCAGTGCGAACGCGGCGGTCACCGGTTCGCCCAGCGGCCCGGTCACCCGAACCTCGTGGCGCCGGAAGCCGGCCGCCACCGCCGCCGCGACCGTGCCGTCGCCGCCGTCCGCGACGGGCAGCGTCACGACCTCGACCCCGGGGACGACGTGCCGGAGCCCGGCCGTCACCCGCTCCGCGACCTGTACGGCCGTGAGCGAACCCTTGAACTTGTCAGCCGCGACCAGAACCCGCGCGGCCTCGGTTACTGCTCCGTCCGTCACCCTTGCATCCCTTGCTTTCGAACGTGCAGTCGCGCCGAGGCCGACCCTATCCGCATGGTCAGACGGCATGCCACCCCCGGATACCCCCATATGTCCCGCCATGGTGGCCGCCTTCCGGCGGCCGGTCGCGGTCGCGCCGGGACGAGGGAGGGGTGTACGCCGGAGGTATGGGCCTACAGCACGCGGAACTCACCGACCGGATCCTGGGCGGCTGGTCGGGGCGCGTCGCCGGCAACATGCTCGGCAAGCCGGTCGAGCGCGGCGACTACTGGACGCGCGAGCGGATCGACCGCTACCTGCGCGCCACCGGCGCCCTGCCCCTCACCGACTACCTCCCCGGGCCACCGCCGGACGCGCTCGGCTTCGAGCGGTTCGAGCTGCGCCCGGAGTGGCGCGAGTGCGTGCGCGGGCGCATCCACGGCAGCTGCCGCGACGACGACGTCGACTACGCGATCCTCGGGCTGCACCTGCTGGAGACGCACGGTTTCACCTTCACCACCGAGCAGGTCGGCGAGCTGTGGCTGCTGTGCCTGCCCTACCGGCAGACGTTCACCGCCGAACGGGCGGCCTACCGCAACCTCGCCAACGGGCTCCGGCCGCCGCTCACGGCCACCCGCGACAATCCGTACCGGGAGTGGATCGGCGCGCTCATCCGCGCCGACATCTTCGGCTGGACCTGTCCCGGCGACCCGCGCCGCGCCGCCGCCCTGGCCCGGCGCGACGCGGTGCTCTCGCACACCGGCAACGGCGTGTACGGCGCGATGTGGGCGGCCGCCCTGATCGCGGCGGCCTTCACCTCCGCGGGCCCGCGCGCCGCCCTCGACACGGCGCTCACGGCCGTCCCGGCGAGCAGCCGCCTCGCGCGCACCGTCCGGCACACGACCGCGCTCCACGAGGCGGGCCTGCCGTGGGCCGCGGCCCTGGCGGAGCTGGAGCGGGAGACGGCGGGGCTGCACTGGATACACACGGTCCCCAACGCCGCCGTCATCACCGCCGGCCTGCTGTACGGGGCCGGGGACTTCACCCGAACCGTGGCGCTGACCGTACGGGGCGGCCTGGACACCGACTCCAACGGTGCCACGGCGGGCTCGGTCGCGGGCGTGCTGTACGGGGCCTCCGGGATCCCGCGCCACTGGACGGACCCGCTGGAGGACCTGGTGCGCAGCGCCGTGTTCGGGTTCGACGGTGTGCGCATCGGTGAGCTGGCGGCGCGGACGGTCCGGCTGGCGCAGGCGCACTGAGGACACCCCCTAGGCTGGTCAGGGTGACGACCACCGATTACGCCGCGTACCTCGCCGGACTGCCCCGTGTCCTGGCCGGGGCGGCCGCCCTCTTCCGGGACGGGGAGGGCCGTGTCCTGCTCGTCGAGCCGAACTACCGCGAGGGCTGGGCCCTGCCGGGCGGAACCATCGAGTCCGACGCGGGTGAGACCCCGCGCGAGGCCGCCCGGCGGGAGACGCTGGAGGAGATCGGCCTGGACGTCGACCTGGGTCCGCTGCTCGCGGTGGACTGGGCGCACGGGGCCGCCCGGCCACCGATCGTCGCGTACGTGTACGACGGCGGAGTGCTCAGCGGTGAGCAGTTCCGGTCGATCCGGCTCCAGGAGGAGGAGCTGATCTCCTGGAAGCTGGTGGAGCGCGAGGAGCTCACCACCTACCTGCTCGGCTCGCTGGGTCCGCGGGTGCTCGCCGCGCTGGACGCGCTGGCGCGGGGCGGGGGCGCGGTGGAGCTGGAGAACGGCCGCCCGGCGCGCTGACCGCGGCCCGGGCGGGGCGCCGGACGGGCCGGGCGGCAGGCTCGGCGGTGGCGGTCCCACGGCTCGGCCCCGGCCGTGCGGCCGCCTCCCGGCGCGCCTCCGGTGATCCCGCCGGACGGGTCGCGCACGACGGGCCCGGCGGTGACCCGCGGTCTGCCGGGACCCGCCGGCACCGTGAGGTCCACCCCGCGTGCGGCATCGAGACCGGCGGTGACCCCGGCCGGGCCCGGGCCCCGGCACCGGGCGCGGAATCCCGTTCGCGGCGGTGGGGCGGGGCTGCGTAACCTCGCGGCATGACTCTTGTCGCGGTCCTGAGCGGTGCCGGTATCTCCACCGACTCCGGTATCAGCGACTACCGCGGCCCCGACGGGCTGTGGCGGCGTGATCCGGACGCGGAGAAGCTGGTCACCTACGGGTACTACATGGCCGACCCGGAGATCCGGCGCCGGGCCTGGCGGATGCGGCGCGACACCGGCGCGCTGTCGGCCGGCCCGAACGCCGCGCACCGGGCCGTCGCCGAGCTGGCGCGGACCCCCGGCTTCGCCGTGCGGGTGATCACGCAGAACGTGGACGGGCTGCACCAGCTCGCCGGGATGCCGGAGCGCAAGGTGCTCGAACTGCACGGCACCGCCCGCGCGGTGGTCTGCACGGGGTGCGGGGCGCGGTCCTCGATGGCCGACGCGCTGGCCCGGGTCGAGGCGGGTGAGGAGGACCCGGCGTGCGAGGCGTGCGGCGGGATCCTGAAGTCGGCGACCGTGATGTTCGGGCAGCGGCTGGATCCGGTGGTGCTGGGCGAGGCGGTGGCGGTCACCAAGGCGGCCGAGGTCTTCGTCGTGGTGGGTTCGACGCTCCAGGTGCGGCCGGCCGCCTCGCTGGCGGGACTGGCGGCCCAGCACGGGGCCCGGCTGATCATCGTGAACGCCGAGCCCACCCCGTACGACGAGCTGGCGGACGAGGTCGTCCGCGAGCCGATCGGCACCGCGCTGCCGGCGCTGCTGCGGCGGCTGGCCGACGGCTCCGCCTAGAACAGCGCGTTGTCCGCGGGCCGGCCGCTCTCGAAGGCGAGCAGGCGCCGCTTGCGGTCGAGGCCGCCGCCGTATCCGGTCAGGCCGCCGCTCGCGCCGACGACGCGGTGGCACGGCACGATGATGCCGATCGGATTGCGCCCGTTGGCGAGGCCGACGGCGCGGGAGGCGCGGGGTGCGCCGAGCGCGCCGGCCAGTTCGCCGTAGCTGCGGGTCTCGCCGTACGGGATGGTCCGCAGCAGCTCCCAGACGCGGCGCTGGAACGGCGTACCGGCCAGGTGCAGAGGCAGGTCGAAGGCGGTCAGCCGGCCCGCGCAGTAGGCGTCGAGCTGGCGGACCACCTCGCCGGAGGGGCGCGGGTCGGGCTGCCCGAAGGTCTCCTCCGGCGGGCGGTGGCGCTGGCCGGTCATGTAGAGGCCGCTGAGGACGCCATCGGTGGCGACCAGGGTGAGCGGGCCGTACGGGCTGTCGACGACGGTGTGCTGTCGCATCATCGGTGGGGTCCTCGGGCGGGCAGGTGGTTGACGGGGTGGGTGCCGGTGGCCCAGAGGTACTGGACGGCGTACGCGCGCCAGGGCCGCCACCCGGTGGCGCGGGCGGTGAGCGCGGCGGGGGTGGCCGGCAGGCCCAGCCCGGCGGCGGCGCGCCGGACACCGAGGTCCGTGGCCGGGAAGGCGTCGGGGTCACCGAGGGCGCGCATGGCGATCACCTCGGCGGTCCACGGCCCGAAACCGGGCAGCGCCAGGAGGTCGGCGCGCGCCTCCTCCCAGTCGCTGTCCAGGCCGAGGCGGAGCGAGCCGCCGGCGAGGGCGCCCACCAGGGTGGTGAGCGTGGCGCGGCGGCTGCGCGGCAGGGCGAGGGCTCCGGGATCCAGGGCGGCGAGCGCGGCCGGGTCCGGGAAGAGGTGGGTGAGGCCGCCCTCGGGGTCGTCGACGGGGTGGCCGTGGGCGGCGACGAGGCGGGCGGCGTGGGTGCGGGCGGCGGCAGTGGAGACCTGCTGGCCGAGCACCGCCCGTACCGCGAACTCGGCGGCGTCGACGGTACGGGGGACGCGCCGGCCCGGGGCCCGGTCGACGAGCGGCGCCAGCAGCGGGTCGGTGCGCAGGCGGTCGTCGACGGCGACCGGGTCGGCGTCCAGGTCGAGCAGCCAGCGGCACCGGCTGATCGCCAGGGTGAGGTCGCGCGGGTCGGTCAGCAGGAGGCGGCAGGCGATGTGGCCGGGACCGGGGGCGAGGGCGACGATGCCGTGCCCGTGCGGGAGGGCGAGCGTGCGGCGGTAGGCACCGTCACGCCACTCCTCGACGCCGGGGACGGCGGTCGCGGCCAGGTGGCCGAAGAGGTTGTCGGGGTTGAGCGGGGCGCGGTACGGCAGTCGCAGCGCGATGACCCCGGGGGTGGCGGGAGGCCCGGACCGGCCCGGGGCGGCTCGGGCGCGCAGCGCGCCGGGGGCGAGCGCGAAGACCTCGCGGACGGTGTCGTTGAAGGCGCGGACCGAGGAGAACCCGGCCGCGAAGGCGACGTCCGCCATGGGCAGCGCGGTGGTCTCGATCAGCAGGCGCGCGGTCTGCGCGCGCTGGGCGCGGGCCAGGGCGAGCGGGCCGGCGCCCAGTTCGGCGAGGAGCTGGCGTTCGACCTGCCGGGTGGAGTAGCCGAGCCGGGCCGCCAGGCCCGGTACGCCCTCGCGGTCGACCACGCCGTCCCGGATGAGGCGCATGGCCCGGGCGACGGCGTCGGCGCGGGCGTTCCACTCCGGGGAGCCGGGGCTGGTGTCGGGGCGGCACCGTTTGCAGGCCCGGAATCCCGCCTGCTGGCAGGCGGCGGCGCTCGGGTGGAAGACCATGTTCTCGGCCTTCGGCGGCACCACCGGGCAGCTCGGACGGCAGTAGATCCCGGTGGTCAGCACGGCGGTGAAGAACCAGCCGTCGAAGCGGGCGTCCTTGGACCGGACGGCCCGCACGCAGCGCTCGGTGTCGGTGTGCATGGCTCAAGCATCGTGGACGGGGGCGGCGGAGGGCTGGCGGAAAAACGACATCAGCCTTCCCCCGGGCAGGAGCGCGTTCCCGCCCCTGTCGGCGGCCGGGCCGCCCGGGCCGCCGGCCGCGATCCGCCCCGGCCACACCCACCGGCCGGGAGGGGGCGGCGGCCGGCCCCGGCACACCCCGGTGGCGGGCCGGGCGGCCGGGGCTCAGCCGATGCGGACGCGGGCCAGGTCGGCCAGGCCCGAGACGGTGAGTACCGAGTCGAGCAGCGGCGGGGCCAGGACGTCGAGCCGTTCCGCGTGGCCGAACAGCGCGGTCAGCCCGGCGCTGTCCAGGTACTCGACCTCGGTGAGGTCGACCACCAGCCGGTCGCCGTCGGACGACGCCTCCTCGGCCGCCCGGTCGAGCGCGCCGCGGAAGGTCGCGGCGTTGCTCATGTCGATCTCCCCGGACACGGCGACGACGGGGGTGCCGTCGTCCCGGTGGTGGAGGGTCACGGTCAGCGGTGTGCTCATCGGCGGCTCCTGGTTCGCATGTCGACGGTGGTACCCGTCTCGTCCGTCGTGAGGGCGACCTCGTCCATCAGGGCCCGCATGAGGCCCAGGCCGTGGCCCCGGTGCGGGTTGGCGCCGGGGGTGGGCTCCTTCCAGCGGCCGGAGTCGGACACGGTCAGCCGGAGGGTCTCCGCGCTCGCCGAGGCGGCCAGGCGCACCTGCCCGCCGGGGCTGTCGCGGTGCCCGTGTTCGATCGCGTTGGCGCAGGCCTCCCCGGCGGCGATCAGGATGTCCTGGGCGAGCCGGGGCGCGAGATCCAGCCGGGCGAGCCACTGGCGCAGCCGGTCGCGGACCGGGCCGAGCTCGGCCGACTCGGCGGCGAAGACGACCTCCAGCGGCTGCGGGTGGCGGTAGAGGAGGACGGCGACGTCGTCGTCGTACCCGGACTGCGGCTCCAGGTGCGCCATGAGCCTGTCGGCGAGGGCGTCCAGCGGGTCGTCGACGCCCTCCCCCGCGGCCCGGGCCGCCTGGGCGATGCCGGAGTCGAG
Source organism: Streptomyces sp. NPDC050856 (assembly GCF_040653855.1). Taxonomy (NCBI): domain Bacteria; kingdom Bacillati; phylum Actinomycetota; class Actinomycetes; order Kitasatosporales; family Streptomycetaceae; genus Streptomyces; species Streptomyces sp. NPDC050856. Next base: position 208,471 of record NZ_JBFAGV010000005.1, read on the forward strand.
GGACAGCCGGCGGCGTTCGACCAGTCCGTCGGTGTACAGCAGCAGCACCGACGAGGGGGGCAGGGTGCGGGTGGCCTCGGGGCGCGGGTGGCCGGGGCGGACGGCGAGCGGGGTGGCCCGTCCCCCGTCCAGCAGTTCGGTGGTGCCGTCGGGCCGGGCGACGATGCCCGGCGGGTGGCCCGCGCTGCTGTAGGTGAGTTCCCCGGTGTGGGGATCGAGGATGCCGCAGAAGACGGTGGTGCACAGCGCGCCGGGGATGAGGGCGGCGAAGTGGTCCAGTGCGGCCAGGGTCTGCGCGGGGCCGGTGGACTGGAGCAGCAGCGCCCGGCAGGCGCTGCGCAGTTGGCCCATGACGGTGGCGGCCGCCAGGCCGCGGCCGACGCAGTCCCCGACCACGATGCCGATCCGCCCGTCGGCCAGTTCCACCGTGTCGTACCAGTCACCGCCCACCTCCAGCGGGCGGGCGGCGGGCTCGTAGCGGACGGCGAAGCCGGGGGGCAGGCGGGGCGGGCCCAGGATGGCGCGCTGGAGGGTGAGCGCGACCTCGCGCTGCTGGTCGAAGGAGTGGATGCGCTGGAGGGCCTGGCCCAGGTGGCCCGACAGGATGGTCAGTACCGCGTGGTCCTCGCCGTTGAGGGGCCGGTGCGGGTCGGGCACGATCCACAGGGCCAGCGGCCCGCCGAGGTGGTCCAGGGCGATGCCCACCCCGGCGGCCTCGCTGACCGGTTTGAGCGGGATGGTGCCGCGCAGGGCGGCGACGGCCGCGCGCACGTCCTGCGGCAGGTCCTCCCAGTCGGCTTCCGGGGTGGCGGCGACGCGGTGCACCTCGCCGCGCTCGTTCCAGGCGGCGGCCACGACCAGGCGTGCCTGCCAGAGCTGGCGCAGTTCGTCCACCGAGGCCCGCAGTGCCGCGTCCAGGCTCTCCGCGCCGGCCAGCCGCACGCTCAGGGCCGCCAGCGCGGCCTCCCGCTGGGCGGCGAAGTGCTCGGTGGTGACGTCGCGGAAGGTGCCCACCACCAGGCGCCGGCCGGTGTCGGGGTCACGCACCTCGTTGAAGTTCGCGGCGACCCACAGCCGGTGCCCGGCGCGGTGGGTGACCGGGATGGTGTACGCGCCCTTCGACTCCGCCACGACCCGGGTGAACGCCTCGCTGACCTGGCGGTGTGCCTCGGGGTCGGCCTTCTCGTCCGGCCACCAGGGGTGCTGCGGCCGGTAGGGCAGGTCTTCGGGCCCGTATCCCAGGATGTCGGTGAAGGCGGTGTTGATCTCGACGACGGCACCGGTCTCGTCGCAGACGAAGAACGCCTCCTGGAGGGAGTCGATCAGGGCCGCGCGCCAGGTGGCGTGGTGGTTGCGCAGCCGGGCGAGCTTGACGTTGGCCCGTACCCGGGCGAGGAGTTCCTGGGCGGAGAAGGGCTTGACCAGGTAGTCGTCCGCGCCCGCTTCCAGGCCCTCGATGGCCGCCTCCTGCCCGGCCCGCGCGGACAGCAGCAGGACGGGCACGCCCGCGGTGCGGGGGTCGCCGCGCAGTGCCCGGACCAGTTGCAGCCCGTCCAGGCCCGGCATCATCACATCGCTGATGACCAGGTGCGGCGGCCGGGCCCGGACGGCGGCCAGCGCCGACTCGCCGTCGCTGACCGCCTCCACCTCGCAGCCGGCGCGCAGCAGCCGCCGGAGGTACTCGCGCATGTCGGCGTTGTCGTCGGCGATCAGGACGCGCGGGCGGGGCGCCGGCGTGCCGAGCTGGGACGGCAGGGGCGCCGGGGGCGGGGCCAGGCCGGGCGAGGGGGCGTCGGGTTCGTCGGGCAGCCAGCGCAGGGCCTCCTGGACGAACGGCTCCACCGCGCCGGAGAACCCGTCGGCTTCGGACGGCGCCAGGCTGTCCTGCGGCAGGTGGGCGCTGCCGAACGGCAGGCGGACGGTGAACGTGGTGCCCTCGCCCGGCCGGCTCCGCGCGGTGATCGTCCCGCCGTGCAGGCCCATCAGCTCGCGCACCAGGGCCAGCCCGATGCCGCTGCCCTCGTGGGAACGGGCGCGGACGCTGGAGACGCGGTGGAACCGTTCGAACAGGCGGGGCATCTCCTCCGCCGCGATACCGATCCCGGTGTCGGACACCCGCAGCACGGCCTGCCCGTCCTCGGCGCGCAGCCGGACGCGGACGGAGCCGTGGAAGGTGAACTTCAGCGCGTTGCTGAGCAGGTTCAGTACGGCCTTCTCCCACATCTCCCGGTCCACGTACACCGGTTCGGGCAGTGGGGGGCAGTCCACGTCGAAGTCCAGTCCCGCCTTCTCGATCGCGGCGCGGAAGACGCTGGCGAGCTCGGCGGTGAACTCGGCCAGGTCGACCGGCTGGAAGCGGGCCTGCATACGGCCGGCCTCGATGCGGGAGAAGTCGAGCAGGGTGTTGACGAGTTTGCCCAGCCTCATGGCGTTGCGCCGGATCAGGCCGAGTTCCTCGCGGACGTCCCGGTCGGCGGCGGCCGGCTCGTCCAGCAGCTCCTGGACCGGCCCCATGATCAGCGTGAGGGGGGTGCGGAACTCGTGGCTGATGTTGGAGAAGAACACCGTCTTCGCCCGGTCCAGCTCGGCCAGCTCCTCCACCCGCCGCCGCTGGAGCTGGTAGGCCACCGCCCCGTTGACCAGATCGGCGGTCTGCCGGGCCACCAGGTCGAGGAAGGTGCGGTACGAGTCGTCCAGGCGCCGTCCGGCACTGGCCGTCAGGACGATGGCACCGACCGGCTCCGCGCCCGTCTCACCCGGCAGCGGGAACACCATCGCCTGCTTCGGCGGCGTCTGCCAGCCGCCGGCGGGCAGCGCGCCGAACCGGGCGGCCACGTCGTCCAGCACCACCGGACGGCCCCCGCTCAGCGCCTCGGCGAGCGGCCACCCGCCGGGGCCGTCCGGCGACGGCGGCGGGACGGCGCCCGGCGGGCTGGCCGCGGCGAGGGTGAGCTGCCCCGTCTCGGGCCGGCGCAGGTGGATCTCGGCGTACGGCACGTCCCGCCCGGCACGGGTGAGCGCCTGCGCCACCAACTGGCAGGCCTCTTCGGCGCTGCGGGCGGTGCCGGCCTGCGCGCCGAGGTCGCGCAGCGCGGCCAGGCGGCGCTCGCCGATGACCCGTTCGGTGGTGTCACTGACGGCGGTGAACACCCCGCGCACCCTGCCGTCGTCGTCGTGGAGGGGGCTGTAGGAGTACGTCCAGTACGACTCCTCCAGGTAGCCGTGCCGGTTCATCGGCAGCAGCAGGTCCTCGGACCAGGTGGCCTGCCCGGTGGCCAGCACCGAGTCGAGCATCGGGCCGATGATGTGCCAGATGTCCGGCCACACCTCCGCGCCCGGCTTGCCCAGCGCGGGATGCTTGGTGCCCAGCAGGGGCAGGTAGGCGTCGTTGTAGAAGAACCGCAGATCCGGCCCCCACCACAGGACCATGGGGAAGCGGGACGTCAGGCAGATGCGGCAGGCGGCCCGCAGGCTCTCCGGCCACGTCTCCACCGGGCCCGGCTCCCTGCCCCAGTCGTGGTCCCGCATGCGCCGCGCCATCTGGCCGTCCCCGGGGAACACCAGCTCGGACGACCTGGTCCGCTCGGCCAATTCTCCTGCCCTTCTCCGGCCACCACCGCCCCACCGGGCGCCATCGGGCAGCCTGCCCCGAAACGACGGACTCATCATCGGTGATCGGACCGGCGGCCGCGCGCACCCGCACGAGTGAGGGTCCCCACACCGCAGGCACGGAGGTTTTGCGGTTTATGTTGCTTTTGTGCGGACAGTCGTGCGGTGTGCCGCGGCGGTGTCGCACCCCGTGGCCCCCACGCACCACAGGAGAAAGGGAGTCGCCGTGACTGTGCCCGAGGAGAACCGGCCGAAGACCGGGACGACCGACGAGATCGTGAAGGACACCGGCGACGCCGCCGACGCCGCCGAGGAGTCGGCCGGCGGGACCGGTCGCACGATCAAGGAGGCGCTGGAGGAAGCGGGTGTGAGCCGCGAGGACTTCGAGGAGAAGTAGTCCCGCGCCCCGGGCGGGACCCCCGCCGCCCCGGCCCCGCGCCGCGCCGACCGGGGCGGTGCCCGACCCGCGTCCGCGCTCGACCCGCCCCGCGCTCGACCCGCCCCGCGCTCGGCGGGGCCGCGACCCGGCGTTCCCGGCCGGTCGGCGGCGGGCGCGCCGGGTGCGCCGGAGAGGTCCGACCGTCCGCCCGTCGGGTTCCCCGGCGGGCGGACGCGCGTGTCCGGGAGCGGGCCGCCTCGCCGGTGGCGCCACGGGCGGGCGGGCACGGCGGGCCACTTCCGGGCCACGGGTGGCCGGCCGGGCCGCGGAAGTCCGGCAGCCGAGCCAACTCGCCCGGCCCCCTCGGGGCATTGGGTCCGGGGCACAGGGCGCCCGGCGTACCGGGCCGGGTACGGGGTCCGGGTACGGGGCCCGGGTACGGGGTCCGGGGTTTGGGCCCCGTACGGATCGGCGCGCCCCGGCTCTCGCCCGGCGGCCACCGGCGGTGGCCGGCGTGCCGCACGGTGGGCGGCGCGGCCTCCCGGTCCGGGGCCGGGGCCCTCAGCCGCCGGTCGCGGCGGCGCCGATGAGCAGCAGCGCGATGTCGTCGTGATGGGAGGTCTCGGGGCGGTCCCGGTGGGCCAGGGTCTCGGCGATGCCGGCCAGTCCGGTGCCCCGGCACTGGGTGAGCCGCTCCGCCAGGGCGCCGATGGCGTGGTCGATGTCGACCCCCGGGGTCTCCACCAGGCCGTCGGTGTAGAGGGCGAGCAGGGCTCCCGGCGGGAACGCGATGTCCGTCGTGCCGTACCGGGCGGCGGGGTCGATACCGAGCAGCAGCCCGGGTGGGACCGGGACCACCTCGGTGTGCCCGTCCGGGTGGCGCAGCAGCGGTGGCGGGTGACCGGCGGTGGCCAGGAGCACCCGGTGGCCGGCCAGGTCGATGTGGGCGTACGCGCAGCTGGTGAACAGGTCGGTGTCGAGGTCGGTGAGCAGGCGGTTGGTACGGGCGAGAACCTCGCCCGGGGGTGCGCCGGCGGAGGCGTGGACGGCGGTGCGCACCTGGCCCATCAGGGCCGCCGCCTCGACGTTGTGCCCCTGTACGTCACCGATGGCGGCGGCGGCCGTGGTGCTGTCGAGGCGGATCAGGTCGTAGAAGTCGCCGCCGACACCCACGCCGTGCCCGGCGGGGAGGTAGCGGGCCGCCACGTCGAGCCCGTCGATCCGGGGCAGGGTGTGCGGCAGCAGGCTGGCCTGGAGGCTGTGGGCGAGCTCCTGCTTGGCGTCGTAGAGACGCGCCCGGTCGAGCGCCTGGGCGATCAGCCCGGCGAGCGAGCTGAGGATGGCGCGTTCGCCCGGCGAGAAGGGCCGGGCTCGCCCGTAGGCGAGTACGAGGGAGCCGACCGGCCGACCGGACGCCACCAGGGGCAGGAAGGCCCACGCCTTCATGTCGCCCAGGATGACGGCGGTGGGAAAGTCGGCGTGCAGCTCCGCGGGGCTGGCGAAGAACAGGGGCATGCCGGTGGACAGCACCCGCGCGGTGGGGGCGTCGGAATCGAGGGGAGCCCCGTCGAACCGGGCCAGGACCTCGGCGGGGTGGCCGCGGTGCCCGCGGTGACCGATGATCCTCAGCCGTCCTTCCTCCGCCACGAACAGGGTCATCGCCTGGGCGCCCAGGGCGGGGACGAGCTGGTCGGCGGCCTGGTCCGCGACATCGCGCACGCCGGCCGCCTCGGTCAGCGTGGCCGCCAGGTGCATCAGGTGGTAGAGGGCGGTCGCCCGGCTCGGCAGGGACGCGGCGGTGGGGGGATCGGCCGGGTGCGCGGCGCTCCCGGGGGCGGGCGCCGGAGTGATGCGCACACTGATCCCGGAGTCGTCCGGGTGGAGGGCGAAGGTCAGCCACTGGGCCGGGGGGCGCAACACGGTGAAGGACGTGCTCTGGCGGCTGATGAGCGCGGCCCGGTAGCGGTCCTCCACGGTGGGGTTGTCCATCCAGGGCAGGACCTCCCACGGCAGGGCGCCGATCAGCCGCCGGGCGTCCTCCCCCAGAAGACCCGCGGCGGCGGAGGTGAGGAAGGTGATGCGGCCCTCCAGGTCCAGCGCGCAGCTTCCGCCCGGCAGGCGGTCGACGAACGCCACCGCCGCCTCGGCCTCGGCCGGGTCGGGGGTGCGGGCGCGCCGCGGGGCGAGGACGCGCGGCCGGTGCCCGGGCCGTACCGGGCGGCCGCCGTCGGCCGCCCGCCGCAGCAGCTCCGCCAGGTGGTCGCAGCCGCCCCGCACCGCCTCACGTTCCCGCTGCCCGAGTTGCGCCGGGCCCCCGCCCGGCCACAGCAGCACCAGTCCTCCCAGTGGTGCGGAGTCCGCCGTGATGGGGGCGGCCGCCAGGGCGAACGGGTAGGGCAGGACGAGCGCGGGCCGGGGGTAGCGCCGGCCCATCTCCTCCTGGCTGCCGATCCAGATCAGGTCCTCCTCCCGTACGGCGTCGGCCACCGGGATCGGGTCCGCCAGCGCCACCCGGGTCCACGGCGCGGCGAACTCCCGGGAGACACCGCTGAGCAGGGCGAGCTGGAGGGTCCGCTCCCCCGGCGGCAGGAGGTAGACCATGGCCACGGACGCCCCGGTGTCACGGACGATGCGGGCCACGGCCGGTTCCAGCATCCGCACCCCGTCTCCGGCGGAGTCCGGCATGGGTTCACCACCTCCCGGCGGTACACACGTCGGGCTCCCTGAGGAGCCCGCCCGCACCGCGTCCAGAAGCCGTCATAAATGGACAATACGCCCAGTCTTCCCGATCTCCCCGGCGGCGGTACGGCTCGGGGGCCGGGTCGGGCGCGCGTTTTCCGGTGTCCCCTCAGGGCACCCGCTGCCCATGCGCCCCAGCCGTCACCCCGTCCTCGACCGAACCGCGGCCCTTCTGCTGGAGGGCTACGGCTGGCTGCCCGACCGGATGCGGCGCGCCACGGGTCCCGTGGCGCGCGGGCGGGTGATGGGCCGGCACGCGGTGGCCCTGCGGGGGCCGGACGCCGTCCGGTTCTTCTACGACGAGCGGCACGTGCGCCGCCACCAGGCCGTTCCCGAGCCGGTGCGCGCCACCCTGTTCGGCGAGGGGCCGGTCCACACACTGGACGGCGAGGCCCACCGGGCGCGCAAGGCGATGTTCCTGTCCCTGCTCGCGCCCCCGGCGCGGGTCGCCGACCTGGTCGAGCAGGTCACCGGGGCGTGGGACGAGGCCGTGGCGTCTTGGGCCCGGCGGCCGGCCGTCGTGCTGTTCGACGAGGCGGCGAAGGTGCTGACCGCCGGGGTGTGCCGCTGGGCCGGGGTGCCGCTGGAGCCCGCCGGGGTCGATCCACTGGCCCGGGACCTGGTGGCCCTGGTGGACGGCTTCGCCACCGCCGGGCCGCGTCACTGGCGCGCCCGCAGGGCGCGGGGCCGGCGCGAGGCCTGGCTGGCGGGCCTGGTGGACGAGGTGCGCGCGGGCACCCGCGCCGTGCCGGACGGCTCGGTCCTCGCCACGGTCGCGGAGCACCGCGACGCCGACGGCCGGCGGCTGGACGCCCGTACGGCCGCGGTGGAGCTCCTCAACGTCATCCGCCCGACGGTCGCGGTCGCCTGGTTCGTCGCCTTCGCCGGCCACGCCCTGCACCGCTGGCCCGGCAACCGCGAGCGGCTCCGGGCCGGGGACACCGCCTTCGCGGCGGCGTTCGTGCACGAGGTGCGCCGCTTCTACCCCTTCGCGCCGTTCACCGGCGGCCGGGCTGCCGCCGACCTGACCTGGCGGGGCGAGGACATCCCGGCCGGCGCCCTGGTCATGCTCGACCTGTACGGCCAGAACCACGACGCCGGGCTGTGGGGCGACCCGTACGCCTTCCGCCCCGAACGCTTCCTGGAGCGGCCCGTCGAACGCGACGAGCTGGTCCCCCAGGGCGGCGGCGATCCCTCCACCGGCCACCGCTGCCCCGGCGAGGCCGTCACGATCGCCCTCCTGGAGGCCGTCTGCGTCCGGCTCTCCCGGCTGGAGTACGACGTACCGCCGCAGGACCTGACCATTCCCCTGCGCCGCGTCCCGACCCGTCCTCGCAGCGGCCTCACGATCACCGGAGTGCGCCCCGCCGCCGGGTAGCGCACCGCGCGACCCGGCCGTGCCGGCCGCCCCGCGACGGCGTCCCGGACCGGCGCCGCGTGCGGTCGGCGTCGGCGCGCCGGGGGCCGTCGGCGCCGTGCGGCGTCAGCGCACCCGGGCGGCGAACGCCTCGTACGCCCGCTCGTCGAAGAGGACGAAGCGGATCTCGGCCACCGCCGTCGCGGTGTCGCGGACCGTCTCCACCGCGACGCGGGCGGCGTCGTCCATGGGCCAGCCGTAGACGCCGGTGGAGATGGCGGGGAAGGCGACCGTCCCGGCGCCCAGCTCGTCCGCCACGCGCAGGGACTCGCGGTAGCAGGAGGCGAGGAGGTGCGCACGGTCGTCGCCGGGGCTGTGGACCGGGCCCACGGTGTGAATGACCCAGCGGGCGGCCAGCCGGCCCGCCGTGGTGGCGACGGCCTGCCCGGTGGGCAGGCCGCGGCCGTAGTGCGAGGCGCGCAGCCGGCGGCACTCCGCGAGGATCTCGGGGCCGCCGCGGCGGTGGATGGCGCCGTCGACCCCGCCGCCGCCCAGGAGCGAGGAGTTGGCGGCGTTGACGACGGCGTCGACGTGCTGCTCGGTGATGTCGCCGCGCACCAGGGTGAGGACGGGGTGGTGGCCGGTCATGACGGGGCCTTGCGGAGGTGGCGCCAGACCGCCTTGGCGGCGTTGTGCCCGGACATGCCGTGCACGCCGGGGCCGGGCGGGGTCGCGGCGGAGCAGAGGAAGACCGCCGGGTGCGGGGTGTTGTAGGGGAAGAGCGAGAGTCGGGGCCGCAGCAGCAGTTGGAGGCCGCTGGCGGCGCCGCAGGCGATGTCGCCGCCGATGTAGTTGGCGTTGCGCGCGGCCAGTTGGGGCGGCCCCGCCGTGGCGCGGGCGAGGACGCGGTCACGGAAGCCGGGGGCGAAGCGTTCGATCTGCCGCTCGACGGCGTCGGTGAGGTCACCCCGCCAGGAATTGGGCACATGGCCGTAGGCCCAGAAGACGTGCTTGCCCTCGGGGGCCCGGGAGGGGTCGACCAGACTGGGCTGGGCGGTGATCAGGAACGGGGTGCGGGGGGCGGTGCCGCTCGACGCCTGGACGAGCGCGGTGCTGATCTCCCGGCTGCTGGGGCCGATCTGGACGGTGCCGGCGCGGCGGGGCTCGGCGGCGGTCCAGGGGACGGGGCCGTCCAGGGCGTAGTCGATCTTGAAGACGGAGGCACCGTAGCGGTACCGGTCGTAGAAGCCGCCGAAACCGGCGATACGCGCCAGGGCGGTCGGGGAGGTGTCGAAGACGTACGCGCGGGCGGGCGGCAGATCGTCCAGGCGCTTGACCTCGTAGGAGGTGTGGACGCTGCCGCCGAGGTCCGCCACGTACCCGGCGAGGGCGTCCGCGACGGCCTGCGAGCCGCCGCGCGGCATCGGCCAGCCGCCGGCGTGCGCGGCGAGCGCGAAGACCAGCCCGATCGCACCGGTCGCCGGGCCGGACAGCGGGGCGATGACATGGGCGACGAGTCCGGCGAACAGGGCGCGGGCCCGGTCGTCGCGGAACCGGCGCATCAGCCAGGTGGACGGTGGCAGCCCGGCCAGGCCGAAGCGGGCCAGGGTGACCGGGTCGCGCGGCAGGGCGGTGAGCGGCAGGGACATGAAGTCCCGGGCGAGGGTGTCCCACTTGCCCAGGAAGGGCTCGACCAGCCTGCGGTACGTGCCGGCGTCCCGGGGGCCGAAGGAGGCGGCGGTCTCGGCCACGGAGCGGGACAGCACGGCGGCCGTGCCGTCGTCGAAGGGGTGCGCCATCGGCAGCTCGGGGTGCAGCCACTCCAGTCCGTACCGGGCCAGTGGCATCGCCTTGAAGGCGGGTGAGCCGACACCCAGGGGGTGCACGGCGGAGCACGGGTCGTGGCGGAAGCCGGGCAGGGTGAGCTCCTCGGTCCTGGCCCCGCCGCCCACGGTGCCGTGGGCTTCGAAGACGGCGACGGAGAAGCCCCTGCGGGCCAGTTCGGCGGCGGCGGTCAGTCCGTTGGGGCCCGCCCCCACGACGACGGCATCGAGCATCGACGGCACGTTCGCACTCCTTCGTCAGCCGATGGCCAAGGTGTTCAGGATATTCGGGTGCGGCGGCCGGCCGGGGGCCGGGCCCGCGTCGGCGGGGCCACGGCTACCGGGCGCTCAGCAAGGCGCGTATCCGCGCCGCCGTGCCCGCGTCGCGGGCCGCGGTGAACGGCAGGGTGTTGCCGCCGGTGACACGGTACGGCTCGCCCGACAGGGTCGTCTGGGCACCGCCCGCCTCGGTGACCAGCAGCAGGCCCGCCGCGTGGTCCCAGGCGAGTTCCCAGTTGAAGGCGACCGCGTCCAGTTCGCCCCGGGCCACGGCCAGGTACTCCATCCCGGCCGAACCGCACGGCCGGGCCCGGACGCCCTCGGCGCGCAGCCCCAGCAGGGCGGCCTTCTGCTCCGGGGTGGTGTAGTCGGGGTGGGACATCGCGACTCGCAGCTCGGCGCCGGGGGCGGGGGATCCCGCCCGCATCGCCGTGCCGTTCAGCGTCGCGCCGCCGCCGCGCACCGCGACGGCCATCTGGTCGCGCGCGGCCGCGAACGTCCAGGACGCCAGCACCTCACCGCGCACGGCGAGCGCGACGAGCGTGCAGAAGCCGGCCTCACCGCGCACGAACTGCCGGGTGCCGTCGACCGGGTCCACGATCCAGACCGGCGCGTCGCCCCGCAGCGCTTCGTACACCCGCGGGTCGGCGTGCACGGCTTCCTCGCCGACCACCACGGAGCCGGGCAGCAGCGCGGTGAGCGACTGGGTCAGGTGCTCCTCGGCGGCGCGGTCGGCGATCGTCACCAGGTCGTGCGGGCCGGTCTTCTCGATGATCTCGTGGGCGGCGAGCTGGCGCCAGCGCGGCACGATCTCGGCGGCCGCCGCCTTGCGCACCGCCTCTTCGACATCGGACAGGGATCCGTCGAGAAACTCATCGATCATGTGTCCAGCTAAGCACGCTTCACCGACATCCCGTCGTGTGCTCAGCGCCCCACCGCGTAACCCTGCGCTCCGCGGGGGTTGGCCGCCGCCGACAGGACACCGGTGCGCGGGTCCCGGGCGACCGCGCACAGCCGCCCCTCGGACCAGGGCCCGCCGACGGTGACGTGGTGGCCCCGGCGGCGCAGTTCCGCCACCACCGTCTCCGCCATCCGGGCCTCGACGGTGACGGAGCCCGGCCGCATGGCGCGCGGGTGGAAGGAGCCGGGGAAGCTGTCGTTGTGCCAGTTGGGCGCGTCGATGGCGGCCTGGAGGTCGAGCCCGCCGTGGGCGACGGCGAGGAAGAAGTGGAGCTGCCACTGGTCCTGCTGGTCGCCGCCCGGCGTACCGAAGGCCATGACGGGCACGCCGTCGCGCAGCGCCAGCGACGGGGTGAGGGTGGTGCGCGGGCGGCGCCCCGGGGTCAGGGTGTTCGGCAGGCCGGGGTCCAGCCAGGCCATCTGGAGCCGGGTGCCGAGCGGGAAGCCCAGTTCCGGGACGACCGGGTTGGACTGGAGCCAGCCGCCGCTCGGGGTGGCCGCCACCATGTTGCCCCACCGGTCGACGACGTCGAGGTGGCAGGTGTCGCCTCGGGTGGTGCCGTCGCCGGTCACGGTCGGCTCCCCCGCCCCGGCGGCGTACGGGAGCCCGGGGGCGTCCGGGACGGGCCCGGGAGCGTCCGGGACGCCCGCCGCGTGGCGTCCGGGGCCGCCCCGGGCGACGGCGGCGGCGTGCGCGCTCAGCCTCGGGGGCCGCCCGTCGGGGCTGCCTGGGCGCAGTTCGAACGAGGCCCGGGCGCCGATCAGCGTCCGCCGGCGGGCGTTGTACGCGGCCGACAGCAGGGCGTCCAGCGGGACACCGGCCGCGTCCCCGTACCAGGCCTCGCGGTCGGCCATGGCGAGCTTGCAGCCCTCCACGAGGAGGTGGACGTAGTCGGCGGAGCCGTGGGCGGGCAGACGCCCGGGGAGGAGCGCGAGCTGCTGGAGGAACACCGGTCCCTGGCTCCAGGGGCCGGCCTTGCACAGGGTCCAGCCGTTCCAGTCGTGGGTGACGGGGTCCTCGTACGTCGCGGACCAGCCGGCCAGGTCGGAGGCGGTGAGGGTGCCGGTGTGGCGGGTTCCGCTGGTGTCCAGCGTGGGCCGCCGGGACTGCCGTACCAGTGCCTCGGCGATGAACCCGGTGCGCCAGATCCGGCGGGCCTCCTCGATCTGGCCGGCGCGGTCGCCGGCGGCGGCCGTCGCCTCGTCCACCAGCCGGCGCCAGGTGCGCGCGAGGGCGGGGTTGCGCAGCAGCCTCCCCGGGGCCGGGGGCCGGCCGTCCGGCAGGTACAGCTCGGCGGACGAGGTCCACTCCCGCTCGAAGAGCGCGCGCACCGTCGCGACCGTCTCGCCGACCCGGGCCACGGGCGGGTGCCCGTGCTCGGCGTAGCCGATGGCGTACCGCAGGACCTCGGCCAGGGACTGGGAGCCGTGGTCGCGCAGCAGCAGCATCCAGGCGTCGAAGGCCCCGGGCACGGCGGCGGCCAGCGGGCCGGTGCCGGGGACCAGGTCCAGCCCGAGGGAGCGGTAGTGGCCGGGGGTGGCGCCGGCCGGGGCGGGTCCCTGTCCGCACAGCACCCGGACCCGCCCGCCGGCGGGCGCCAGCAGGACCGGCACCTCACCGGCCGGGCCGTTGAGGTGGGGCTCGACGACATGGAGGACGAATCCGGCGGCCACCGCGGCGTCGAAGGCGTTGCCGCCGCCCTCCAGGACGGCCATGGCGGACTGCGAGGCGAGCCAGTGGGTGGAGGACACCATGCCGAAGGTGCCCCGCAGGGTGGGCCGGGTGGTGAACATGCGGGCCTCTCCGAGGGGTGCGGGGGACGGTGCGTGCCGGGCCCGGGGTGGTGCCACCGCCCCGGGCCCGGCAGTGCAGTACGGCACCGGGACACCCGTCGGCGCAAGGGCGCCCCGCCCCGGCGGCTCGGCCCGGCCGGGCGGCGGGGCGCCGGGCGCCCGGCCGTAAGCGATCACCCGAAGGACGGGCCGGGCGGCGTCCGGCGGGACCGCCGAACGGGGGCGGAACGGCACGGGGTGGCGCATAGGGTGACATGAGGGCCCGGTTCCGGTGTGACAGGAGAGGTGAACGGTGCACGGTGAGTACAAGGTCCCCGGCGGCAAGCTGGTCGTGGTCGACCTGGACGCGGAGGACGGCGCCCTGCGGAACGTGAGGGTCGCCGGGGACTTCTTCCTGGAACCGGACGAGGCGCTGTACGCCATCGACGAAGCCCTGGAGGGCGCGCCCGTGGACACCGACGCGTCCGGGCTCGCGGCGCGGATCGACGCGGCGCTGCCGCCCGGGACGCAGTTGTTCGGACTGACCACCGAGGGCATCGGGGTGGCCGTGCGGCGCGCCCTCGCGCACGCGACCGACTGGACCGACTACGACTGGCAGCTCATCCACGACGAGCCCCAGCCGCCCGCCCTCCACATGGCCCTGGACGAGGTCCTGACCGCCGAGGTGGCGGCCGGGCGCCGGCCGCCGACCCTGCGGGTGTGGGAGTGGGGCGCCCCGGCGGTGGTCATCGGCAGCTTCCAGTCACTGCGCAACGAGGTCGACACCGAGGCCGCCGAGCGGCACGGCATCACCGTGGTCCGCCGGATCAGCGGTGGCGGCGCGATGTTCATCGAACCCGGCAACACCATCACGTACTCGCTGTCGGTGCCGGACGCCCTGGTGCAGGGGCTCTCCTTCACCGACAGTTACGCCTACCTGGACGACTGGGTGCTCGGCGCCCTCGGCGACATGGGCATCAAGGCCTGGTACCAGCCGCTCAACGACATCGCCACCGAAGCGGGCAAGATCGCCGGCGCGGCGCAGAAGCGGATGGTCGGCGGGGACGGAGCGGTCCTGCACCACGTGACCATGGCGTACGACATCGACGCCGAGAAGATGACGGAGGTGCTGCGCATCGGCCGCGAGAAGCTCTCCGACAAGGGCACCAGGAGCGCCAAGAAGCGCGTGGACCCGTTGCGCCGCCAGACGGGCCTGCCGCGCACGACGGTGATCGAGCGGATGATCGGCTCGTTCCGCGAGCGGTACGGGCTGGCCGACGGCACCGTCACGGACGAGGAGCTGGCCCGCGCCCGGGACCTGGCGGAAACGAAGTTCGCCTCCTCCGAGTGGACGGCGCGCGTGCCGTAAGCGGCCCCGCCGGTGCCGGTCCGGCCCGACGGCGCGCCGCACGGGCCCGCCCGCCCCGCCGGCACCGGGGCGCGAACCGCACGCCCCCACCGGGCCGGCCCACGTGCCGGCGCCGTGCGGGTCCGGCACGTGGGCCGTGCGGGTCCGGCACCGTACGGGTCCGGCCTCCCGGGGCGGCGACCGGGAGCGGCCTGGGCGCGCGCCGGCCGCGCCCAGGTGCGCGGCGCCCCCGTCAGGCGCGGGTGCCCGGGACTCCGGCCGGGCGACCGGCGCCGCGGGTGAGGGTGTAGCCGCCGATACCGGCCAGCGCCGCCAGGGCCGCGCCGCCGGCGGTCCACAGCCAGCGGGTGGACCACCGGCCCGACGACCAGCCGTCCGCCGGCTCCACCCGGGCGGCGCTGCCCTGCGCCAGCGGCGTGGACAGGCCCCCGTCCACCGCCGCCGCACCGCCCGCGGAGGCGGTGGTGACGTCCAGGGAGGCGTCGAAGGGCAGTCCGGTGTCGGCCACGGCGAGGCGCACCGCGGTCAGCCGGACGTAGTAGGCGCCCGGCAGCGGATCGTCCGACCAGGGCTCGGCCCAGGCCCGCACGGTACGCAGGTGGCAGGTGAGTTCGACCGACGTCGCCGTGGCCGGCACCGCGCGGGTCTGGCTGCCGTGGCGGCAGGCCTGGCGGCGGCGCAGTCCGTCGTAGACGTCGATCTGCCAGGTGGCGGGCGCCGAGCGGGGCGCGGCCGGCAGCTTCACCGACGCGCGCACGGTGGCCCGCTCGGTGGCGTCGGCGGGAAACTGCCAGTAGAGGTAGTCACCGGTCGAGGCCGGTGCGGTGGCGCGCTGCCCCGGGCGTACCGCGGTGGCCGTCCGGAACGAGGTGCCGGCCTCGGTGGGCGCGGCGGTCTCGCCGCCGGAGGCGGTCGGGTCCGGGGTGGGGCTGTCCGCCGCCGCGCCGCCCGGGAGGCCGAGCAGGGCGCTGCCCGCCAGCAGGGCGATGACGGTGGTCTTCCGTGCGGTACGCATCAGTTGGTCCTCCAGACGGAGACGCGCCAGCGTGAGACCCAGCCCCACAGCAGCCCGGCCGCGAAGCCGGCCAGGACGAGCACGCCGAGCAGCCACCAGCCGCGGCCGAGCCCGAGGAAGGCGGCGTCACCGGCCTCGTCGGGTCCGTCCACGATGTCGACGCTGAGTTCGACGGGCAGGCCCGGAGAGGTCCTGACCGAGGCGGGTGCGGAGAAGGAGTTGCTGACGCGCAGACAGACGGTCTCCGCGGCGGGCTTGTCGGTGTCGGAGTCCGAGCCGGAGCCGAAGAAGGAGTCGTCCGCGTCCGGCCGGGGGTAGCGCAGGCCGGTGGAGATGACGTCGGTGCGGCCGTCGCCGGCCGCCTCGCCGCGCACGATCTCGCGGCCGTGGGTGGTCGAGGCGCGCAGCAGCACCCCGTAGTCCTGGTTGACCGCCCGGTCGGCGGCGACGCTCACCGAGGCGCGCAGCTCCTGGCCGGGCAGGACGTCGACCCGGTACCAGCGGTGTTCGCCGAACGTCTCGCGGTCGGTGTGGAGGCCCGGCCGGAGCAGGGGCGCCTTCTCGCAGCTGTCCGCGCCCCGGGTGGCGACCGGGGTGAGGGTGGGCTCGGCGGCCCGGTCGACGAGTTGGCTGACCCGCTCGGACAGTTCCTCGGTGTGCCGTACCGAGGTGTACGTACCGCCGGTGGCCTCGGCGATGCAGACCAGCTGGGCGCGGGTCTTGGCGTCCGGGACCAGCCCGAGTGTGTCGATGGTGAGGTGGATGCCCTTGGCGGCGATCTCCCGGGCGACCTGGCACGGGTCGAGGGGCGCGCAGGTGTCCTCGCCGTCGGTGATGAGGACGATGCGGCGGGTGGCCTCGCCGCCCTTCAGGTCGTCGGCGGCGCCGAGCAGCGCGGGTCCGATCGGCGTCCAGCCGGTGGGCGCCAGGGTGGCCACGGCGGCTTTCGCCTCGGTGCGGTCCAGCGGGCCGACCGGGTGGAGCTGCCGGGTGTCCTTGCAGCCGGTCCGGCGGTCCTTGCCGGGGTAGTCGGCACCGAGGGTACGGATGCCCAGGAGGACGTCGGCGGGCACGGCGTCCAGCACCTCGTTGAACGCCTGTTTGGCGGCCGCCATGCGGGTCATGCCGTCGATGTCCCGGGCCCGCATCGAGCCGCTGACGTCCAGCACCAGCTCGACCTTGGGCGCCTGCTTCCGCGCCGGTTCCCCGTCATCGGCCAGGGCGGCTGCCGGGGACGGTCCGCCCGTCAGGGTGACCAGCAGGCCGCAGACCGCGGCGGCCAGCCGTTTTCTTATGATCATCGCCGGATCATAGTGATCGCGGTGAGCGCTCCCCAAGTCGCCCGCGGGGGGCGCGGGAGGCACCGGGCGCCGTGCCGAGGGCGGGCGGGCGCTGCTCGTACCACCGGCGGTCGTCCTCCAGTTGCGCGGCCAGTGAGATGAGCCGCTCCTCGCCGCCCTCCGGCCCGAGGAGCTGCGCCCCGACCGGGAGCCCGTCCCGGGTGAAGCCGGCCGGGACGTTCACGCCCGGCCAGCCCAGGACGTTCCAGGGCCAGGCGTACGGGCAGGCCGCCGCCATCGCGATGTCGGTGCGCCAGGCGGACAGGGAGTCGAAGGCGCCGATCCGGGGCGGCGGGGCCGCCGTGGTGGGGGTGAGGACCACGTCGTACCGGTCGAACACGGCGCCGACGCGCCGCTGCTGGTGCCGCTCGCGGGCCCGGGCGGCGCGCAGCACCCAGCCGCCGAGCCGGTGGCCGGTGCGGGTGGCGCTGCGGGTGCGCGGGTCCAGCAGGTCGGGTGCGGGGTGCCGGTCGGCGTAGGCGGCGATACCGGCCGTGGCGCGGGGCAGGAAACCGAGCCCGATCAGCCCGTAGCGGGGCCGGGCCTCCTCGACGGTGTGGCCGAGCCCGGCCAGGGCCTCGGCGACACCGGTGACGGCCCGGCGGACGTCCGGGTGCACCGGGTTGCGGGTGGCGGTGAACGCGGGGCGCCAGGCGAGGGCGACGCGCAGCCGCCCGGGGTCGCGGCGGGCGGCCGCGGAGGCGTCGATGGGCGCCGGGTGGTACCGCTCGTCGGGGTGCGCGCCGCGCACGGCGTCCAGCAGCAGCGCGGCGTCGGCGACCGTACGGGCCAGGGGACCGTTGACGGTGAGGCCTTCGAAGCAGTCGGTGTAGGGGTGGACGGAGACCCGGCCGCGCTGCGGTTTGATGCCGACGAGGTGGGTCCAGGCGGCGGGTATCCGGATGGAACCGGCGCCGTCGGAGCCCAGGGCGGCGGGCACCAGGCCCGCGGCGACCGCGGCGGCCGATCCGCCGGACGAGCCGCCCGGTGTGTGGTCGGTGTGCCACGGGTTGCGGGTGGCGCCGAAGGCGGGACCCTCGGTGAACGGCCACTGGCCCAGCTCGCAGGAGTTGGTCTTGCCCACGACGATCGCGCCGGCGGCCCGTAACCGGCGCACCACCTCGCCGTCGGCCCCGGCGGGCGGAATGCCGCCGTCGCAGCCGAAGGCGGTGGGCAGGCCCGCGACGTCCGTGTCGTCCTTGACGGCGACCGGTACGCCCAGGAGCGGCAGCCTCTCCCCCGCCGCGAGCCTGCGGTCGGCGGCCGCCGCCTCGGTGAGGGCGGCTTCGGCGCGTACGCAGCGGAAGGCGTTGAGCGAGTCCTGGCTCCTCCCGATACGGTCGAGACACTCCTGGACCAGCGCGACCGACGTGGCCTGACCTTCCGTCAACTTCCTTGCCAGCGCCGCCATTCCCTCAGTGGACATGACAGGAAGGCTACTGACCGGCCGAGGAGGCTGTCAGCCGGTCACCGAAGCCGCCCGTCACCCGAAGCCGCCCGTCACCCCGAGTCCGGCCGTCACGGGGTGTGCGCCGGGGAACGTGCGGGGCGGCGCGGGCCGGGGCGGGTGCCGGGCGGGGCGTGCCCCGGAGCGGACGGTCAGCCGTTCAGCGCGGGGATGACCTCGGCGCCGTACGCGTCGATCGTCGCCTCCTTGGCGTCGTGCATGGCGTACACCGCGAACTGGTCCACCCCCAGCTCACGCAGGGCCGTGAGCTTCTCGATGTGCGCGGCGGGCGGCCCCAGCAGGCAGAAGCGGTCCACGATCTCGTCGGGCACGAAGGCGGCGGACGGGTTGCCGGCCCGGCCGTGGTGGCCGTAGTCGTACCCCTCGCGCCGCTCGATGTACGAGGTGAGGGCCTCGGGCACCAGCCCGGAGTGCTCGCCGTACCGGCCGACCAGGTCGGCGACGTGGTTGCCGACCATTCCGCCGAACCAGCGGCACTGCTCGCGGGCGTGCCCGAGGTCGTCCCCGACGTACGCGGGTGCGGCGACGCAGACCGTCACCGAGGCGGGGTCCCGCCCGGCGTCCTCGGCAGCCCGGCGCACCGCCCCGACCATCCACTCGGTGAGGTACGGGTCGGCGAGCTGGAGGATGAACCCGTCCGCCTTGCGCCCCGCCAGGGCGAGCGCCTTCGGCCCGTACGCCGCCATCCAGACCGGCAGCCTGCCCTCGCGCACCCAGGGCAGCCGCAGCGGCCGCCCCTCGACGACCGCCTCCCGGCCCTCGGCCAGGTCGCGGATGGCGTCGATCGCCTCACCGAGCCGGGCCAGGGTGTCGGGCCGGCGGCCGGCGACGCGCATCGCGGAGTCGCCGCGTCCGATGCCGCACACCGTCCGGTTGCCGTACATGTCGTTGAGCGTGGCGAACGTCGACGCGGTGACCTCCCACGTCCGGGTGGTGGGATTGGTGACCATGGGCCCCACGGTCAGCTTCCGGGTGTGTTCCAGGATCCGGCTGTGGATGACGAACGGCTCCTGCCACAGCACGGCCGAGTCGAAGGTCCAGCCGTAGCGGAAGCCGTTGCGCTCCGCGCGGCGCATCAGGCCGACGACGGCCGAGGCGGGCGGGTCGGTCTGCAGGACGAGTCCGAAGTCCATGTCCGGCCCCTCTAGCTCAGGTACTGGCAGGTGGAACGCGGGACGTAGACGCCGTGGCCGGCCCGGCCGGTGAAGGCGCGGCCGTCGATGACGACGTCGCCGCGCGACAGGACGGTCTCCACCTGGCCGGTGACGGTCCTGCCCTCGTACACGGAGTAGTCGACGTTCATGTGGTGGGTGCCGGCCGACAGCGTCTGCTCGGTGTGCGGGTCGTAGACGACGATGTCGGCGTCGGCACCGGGGGCGATGGTGCCCTTCTTCGGGTAGAGGCCGAACATCCGGGCCGGGGCGGCGCAGGCGATGTCGATCCACCGGCGGCGGCTGATGTGCCCGTCCACGACGGCCTGGTGCAGCAGGTCCATCCGGTGCTCGACCCCGGGAAGCCCGTTGGGGATCCGGGAGAAGTCGCCGCGGCCCAGCTCCTTCTGGCCGCTGAAGCAGAAGGGGCAGTGGTCGGTGGAGACCACCTGGAGGTCGTCGGTGCGCAGGCCGCGCCAGAGCGCGGCCTGGTGCGCGCGCGGCCGCAGCGGTGTGGAGCAGACGTACTTGGCGCCCTCGAACCCCGGTTCGGCGAGGTTGTCGGTGGACAGGAACAGGTACTGCGGGCAGGTCTCGCCGAAGACCGGCAGGCCCTTGTCACGGGCGGCGGCGAGCTCGGCGACGGCCTCCTCCGCGGAGACGTGCACGACGTACAGCGGGGCGCCGGCGACCCGGGCGAGCTGGATGGCGCGGTGCGTGGCCTCCGCCTCCAGCAGGACCTTGCGCACCTCGCCGTGGTGGCGGGGGTCGGTCTCGCCGCGCGCCAGCGCCTGTTCGACCAGGACGTCGATGGCGATGCCGTTCTCGGCGTGCATCATGATCAGCCCGCCGTTGTACGAGGCGCGCTGCATGGCCCGCAGGATCTGCCCGTCGTCGCTGTACAGGTCACCGGGGTAGGCCATGAACAGTTTGAAGCTGGCCACGCCCTCCTCGACGAGCAGGTCCATCTCCTTGAGCGACCGCTCGTTGACGTCCGCCATGATCATGTGGAAGCCGTAGTCGACGGCGCACCTGCCGTCGGCCTTGGCGTGCCAGGTGTCGAGCCCTTCGCGCAGGGTCTGGCCGCGCCGCTGGATGGCGAAGTCCACGATGGTGGTGGTGCCGCCCCAGGCGGCGGCCCGGGTGCCGGTCTCGAAGTCGTCGGAGGCGAAGGTCCCGCCGAACGGCATCTCCATGTGGGTGTGGGCGTCGACGCCGCCGGGGACGACGTACTTCCCGGTCGCGTCGATCGTCCGGTCGGCGGTCCAGGCGTCGGCCACGGCGGTGTGGTGGGCGGCGAGCGCGGCGACGCGGCCGTCCTCGACGAGGACGTCGGCGTGGATCTCGTCTGCGGCGGTGACGACCAGGCCGCCTCGGATCAGGGTGCGGGTACTCATGGCTTCGGCCCCTTGTGAGGTCGGCGGTCACAGGTCGATGGAGCGCAGGGCCCGTTCCAGGGCGGCGGCGCCCTCCTCGGCCTCCGCGACGGTCAGCGAGAGCGGCGGGGCGACGCGCAGGACGCTGGTGTCGTGGCCGCCGCCCTTGCCGATGAGCAGCCCCTGTTCGCGGGCCGCCTCCAGGACGGCGGCGGCGGCCCGCGGGTCGGCCTCGTCCGTGCCGGGCCGCACCAGCTCGATCCCGATCATCAGGCCGCGGCCGCGCACCTCCCGTACCCGGGGGACGCCCGCCGTGACGGCGCGCAGCCGGGCGAGCAGCAGCCCTCCGACCCGCCGGGCGTTGCCCTGGAGGTCGTGTTCGAGGAGGTACGAGAGGTTGGCGAGACCGGCGGCCATGGTGACCGGCGAGCCGCCGAACGTGGAGATGGAGTTGGCGGTCAGGCAGTTCATGATGCCGGCGCGGGCGACGACGCCGCCGACGGACATGCCGTTGCCGATGCCCTTGGCGAAGGTGAGCAGGTCGGGCGGGCCGGCCGCGGCGTGCGCCTGCCAGCCCCAGAAGTGGTCCCCGGTCCGGCCCCAGCCGGTCTGCACCTCGTCGCTGATCCACAGGACGCCGTGGCGGTCCAGTACCTCGCGGAACGCCGCGAACAGCCCGTCGGGCGGGGAGGTGAAGCCGCCGACGCCCTGGACGGGTTCGGCGATCAGCGCGGCGACGTCACCGGTGTGGCCGAGCAGGTCCTCCAGGTCGGCGACGCACGCCTCGATGAACCGCGCGTCGGACAGGTGGGCGTAGGGCCCCCGGGTGCGCACTCCGCCGTGCACGTACAGCGTCTGGAGCGGGGACAGGCCGGTGGGCGACCAGGCGCGGTTGCCGGTGACGGAGACGGCGGAGAAGGACCGTCCGTGGTAGCTGTTGCGCATGGCGAGGATCTGGCCGGAGCGGCGGTGGGCGGTGGCCAGGAGCAGGGCGGTGTCGTTCGCCTCCGTGCCGGAGGTGGTGAAGAAGACCCGGGCGTCGGGGATGCCGGACAGGCTCGCCACGCGCTCGGCCAGCTCGACCATGGGGCGGTTGAGGTAGAGGGTGGAGGTGTGGAGGATCCGCCCGGCCTGTTCGGTGACGGCCTTGGTGACCTCGGGCAGGGCGTGGGCGGTCATGGTGGTGAGGATGCCGCCGAAGAAGTCGAGGTAGCGCCTGCCGTGGGCGTCCCAGACGTACCGGCCCTCACCGTGGGTGATCTCCACCGGGTCGTCGTAGTACAGCGTGAGCCAGTCCGGCAGGACGGCCCGGTGGCGGGCGTGCAGGTCGTTCACGGCCGCACCAGCCCCTCGTACGCGTCGGGCCTGCGGTCCCGGTAGAACGCCCAGGTCTGCCGTACGTCGTCGATGAGGCCGAGGTCGAGGTCGCGGACGAGCAGTTCCTCCTCCTTGTCGGAGGCCGGGTCACCGACGAACTGGCCGCGCGGGTCGACGAAGTAGCTGGTGCCGTAGAAGTCGTTGTCCCCGTACTCCTCGCGGCCGACGCGGTTGATGGCGGCGATGTAGTACTCGTTGGCCACGGCCGCGGCCGGCTGTTCGAGCTGCCACAGGTGCGCGGAGAGCCCGCGGTGGGTGGCGGAGGGGTTGTACACCAACTGGGCGCCGTTGAGGCCGAGTTGACGCCACCCCTCGGGGAAGTGCCGGTCGTAGCAGATGTAGACGCCGACCTTGCCCGCGGCGGTGTCGAAGACCGGCCAGCCGAGGTTGCCCGGCCTGAAGTAGTACTTCTCCCAGAAACCCCTGACCTGCGGGATGTGGTGCTTGCGGTACTTGCCGAGGTACGAGCCGTCGGCGTCGATCACGGCGGCGGTGTTGTAGTAGAAGCCGGCTCCCTCGACCTCGAAGACGGGCACGACGATCACCATGCCGGTCTCCCGGGCGAGGTCCCGCATGCGGCGGGCGGTCGGGCCGTCCGGGACGGGTTCGGCCCAGCGGTAGTGTTCGGGCTCCTGCACCTGGCAGAAGTACGGAGCGTTGAACACCTCCTGGAAGCCGATGACCCTGGCCCCCTGCCGGGCCGCCTCGCGGGCGTGCTCCTCATGCTTGGCGATCATCGACTCGGTGTCGCCGGTCCAGGTCGCCTGGACCAGTGCGGCGCGCACGACGTGGGACATGAGCTGCTCCTTCGGCACGGCGTCAGAGAGCCTCTACGCATGTAGACGCGGTGCGTAGAGGGAGAACGTAAGCCCGGTCACATCGCTGAGCAAGACCGCCGCCGGGAACCGACGGAGTCGATCATGTTTCGTACCCAAGTGGTCCACAGTGATCGAATTCGGACCTCGCCCCGTCGGGGCGTACGGATGCCGGGCCACGGCGTGCCGAGGGGCGGCGCTCGTGCGGCGGCGACACGGCGCGGACGGCGGGTGCACGGCCCGGTCGGCGGCCGGCAACGGCGGCAACGGCGGTGGCGGGCGTATCCGGCGGGCCGGGCGGCGGCTCGGCACGGCACGCCGGGGGCCGACGACCGGTTCTCGTTTCAGCGCCCGCGCGGGCGTCGGAGCGCGGTGCGGGCGGCCGGGCGCCGGAACGCGGCGCGGCGGGCCGCGTCCGGGACGACGGCGGGAACGGGCCGACCCGCCCCGACCCGGCCCGCCCCGGGCGCGGGCCCGGGCTGCGGCGCCGCACGGGTCACGGCAGGCTAGGGGCGGTGCTCGTCGGCCGGCCGCACCACGATGGCGATGTGCGGGCGCCTGCCCCGCCGCACGACGGTCGCCGGCACGTCCACCAGCCAGAACTGCCAGGTGTACTTGCGGGCCAGCAGTCGGCGGACCTGCTTCAGGTCGGTCGACAGCCGGGCGGTGCCCGCCATCCGCTCCGCCCCCTCGGCCACGTTGCCCCGCGCGTCGCAGGGTGCCACGAGGACCCGGCTGTCGCGGCGCAGCCGCTTGACCTTCCAGGAGTCGGCGCGCGTCCAGACGAACATCTCGTCACCCTCCACCGCGTACCACACCGGAGTGGCGACCCCGGTGCCGTCCTTGCGGAAGGTGGTCAGACTGATGTAGCGGCCGTGCCGCAGGCCTTGGGGTATCACCCGGCGAGACTACGCCCCGGGCGGCCGTCCGGGCGCGGCGGCGCCCGGACGGCGCGGGCTCACCCCGCCGGGTGGACCACCATCGCCGAGCCGCCGCCCCGGCGGGCCTTCTCCGCTGCGGCCAGCCAGCGGCCGTCGGGCAGGCGCTGGACGCCGGTCGCCGCGCCGATCTCCGGGTTCTGCCGGAACGCGTGCCCCAGGGCTTCCAGCCGGGCCCGCGACGGGCCGGTGTACAGGGCGGGTTCGAGCTCCGTGGTCGCCTGGTTGCGCTGGCTGGCCCGGGGCGCCGCGATGGCCTCGACCAGCGGCAGCTCGCGGTCCAGCACGCCCGTCAGGGTCTGCAGGACCGTGGTGATGATGGTGGCGCCGCCCGGCGAGCCGAGCGCCAGGACCGGGCGGTCCCGGTCGTCCAGCACGATCGTCGGGGACATCGAGGAGCGCGGGCGCTTGCCCGGGCCGGGCAGGTTCGGGTCGTGGACCGCCGGGTCGGCGGGCGAGAAGGAGAAGTCGGTCAGCTCGTTGTTGAGCAGGAAGCCCCGCCCGGGCACGGTGATGCCGCTGCCGCCGGTCATCTCGATGGTGAGCGTGTAGCTGACGACGTTGCCCCATTTGTCGGACACCGTGAGGTGCGTGGTGTTCTCGCCCTCGTACGTCGTCGGGACCGCGGTGCCGCCGGTCGCGCACCGCTTCGGGTGCCGGGGGTCGCCCGGGGCCAGCGGGCTGGTCAGGGCCTTGTCGTCCCGGATCAGGCAGCCTCGCGAGTCCGCGAAGCGCTGCGACAGCAGGCCCTTGACCGGTACGTCCTCGAAGGCCGGGTCGCCGACCCAGCGGCCCCGGTCCGCGAAGGCGATCCGGCTCGCCTCGATGAAGCGGTGGAGGTAGCGGTCCTGGGAGGCGGCCTCCGGTGACAGGTCGGTCCGCTCCAGGATGTTCAGCGCCTCGCCCATGGTCGTGCCGCCCGACGACGAGGGCGCCATGCCGTAGACGTCCAGGCCCCGGTACGAGACCTTCGTGGGCCGGCGCCGCTCGGTCCGGTACCGGGCGAGGTCACGCATGGTCAGGTCACCGGCGCGCACCTCGCGGGTGGCGCCCTCGCGCACCGGCGGTCTGCGCACGGTCCGGACGATGTCGCGGGCCAGGTCGCCCCGGTACAGGGCGTCCGCCCCGTGCCGGCCGAGCTTCTCGTACGTACGGGCGAGGTCCGGGTTCCTGATGACCGACCCGACCACCGGCAGCCGTCCGCCCGGCAGGAAAAGGTCGGCCGACGCCGGGAAGTCCCGGAAGCGCGCCTCGTTGGCCTGCGTCTGCGCCCGGAACGTGGCGTCGACGGTGAAGCCGTCCCTGGCCAGCCGCTGGGCCGGCTTCAGCAGGTCCCGCAGCGACTTGCTGCCCCAGGCGTCGAGTGCCGTGTCCCAGGTGGCGGGCGTGCCCGGGGTCCCGACGCTCAGCCCGCTGGTCATGCCCTCCTCGAACGGGATGGGCTTGCCGTCCTCCAGGAAGAGGGAGGCGTCGGCGGACAGCGGGGCGGTCTCACGGCCGTCGACGGTGTGGACCCGGCGGCTTCGGGCGTCGTAGTAGACGAGGTAGCCGCCACCGCCGATGCCCGCCGAGTACGGCTCGGTGACACCCAGCGCCGCGGCGGTGGCCACCGCCGCGTCCACGGCGTTGCCGCCGCGCCGCAGCACCTCGATGCCGGCGGCCGAGGCGTCCGGGTCCACACTGGCGACCGCCCCGCCGTACCCGACGGCGACCGGCACCTTGGCCGGTGCGGTCCGGTCGGCGGGTGGCGCCGCCGCGCCCACCGAGAGGACCGTCGCGGCGACCGCGGCGAGCGAGACGTTCCGTGCTGTGGACCGACGCATCCATACCTCCAGTCAACGACCGTCCGGCGAGCGTAACTTCACACCGGGCCCGATACCAGGACCGCCTCGAACAACGGTCCGCGCCCCCGCTAGCATGCGCGGCCATGTACGAAGACCTGCTCAACATCGCGCTCGGCGTCATCGCCACCGGTGTCAGTGCCTCGCTCGGCTGGCTGGCCCGTACGGCCCTGTGGCGCCGCCGGCTCCGCCGCAAGCAGGGCTTCTTCGGGCTGCCGCAGAACGCCGAGTGCCTGCTCGTGGTCAACCGGGAGGCGGGGGGCGACGGGGCGGTGCACCGCTTCGACGTGTTCGCGCTCCTCGAACTGTCCGCCCTGATCAAGGACTGCGACGCCCACGCGCGGATCGTGCACCACGACACCGCGCAGCAGGGCTTCGGGGAGCGTACGGAGTTCTGCCTGGGCGGGCCCTATTCGAACCGCCGCATGGAGGCCCATCTGCGGACCCTGCTGCCGGGGGTGCTGGTGGACACCCGGACGGAGCCGGGCCCGGACCGCGGCGCGTTCCGGATCGGCCCGGAGACGTACCGGCTGGAGGCGGGCACCTGTGAGTACGTCATCCTGGCCCGCCTCACCGCCGGCGAGGGCGCCCGCCCGGTGTTCCTCCTGTGCGGCCAGCGCGCCATCACCAACCAGGCCGCCGCCCGCTACCTGGCCCGCCACCACGAGCCGCTGGCCCGCCGGCACGGTGACGGTTCCTTCGTCCTGCTGCTGAAGGTGGTCAACTCGGAGGCGTACGGGCCGGACGTGGTGGAGCTGGTGGCGGATGTGACGGACACGGCACGGCAGCCCGCGCCGGCGGCGGCGGCGCCATAGCGTGCGGGCTTGTGCGACCGGCGCGGTGGCCGATGTCGGACTTGTCACAGCGGGCAGAGCAGGGAATTTCCGGATTTCCGGCAACCCGTGACCTCTGATCGCCCTCTCCCCCAGGGACGACAGAACACATCGGAGGTTTTCCAGTTGAGCCGCACACGCCCGCGCACCCCGTTCCGCACCGCCGCCCTGGCCGGCACCGCGGTCATCGCCGCGGCCGCCCTCACCGCGTGCTCGGGCGGCTCGCCTAGCGCCGGCGCCGACGAGAAGCCCGATCCCGGTGCCCGGATCTCGGTGAACCCGTCCGGCAAGCAGGCCAGGGCCGGTGAGCCCGTCCGGGTGACCCTCGCCGAGGGCAGGCTCCAGCAGGTCACGGTGACCGACTCCAAGGGCGCGACGCTGGGCGGCCGGGTCGCGGCGGACGGCAGGACGTGGACGTCGGCCCGCAAGGCCGCTCCGGGCACCGGCTACACGGTCGAGGCGCGCGACGACAGGGGCGGCAGCGCCAAGGCCGACTTCACGACCGCCGCGCCCGACAGGGTCAACAAGCTGAACCTCGCCCCCGGCAAGAACACCACCGTCGGCATCGCCCACCCGCTGTCGATCGTCTTCGACAACCCGGTGAAGAACAGGGCGGAGGTGGAGAAGCACCTCAAGGTGACCACCTCGAACAACACGGTCGGCTCCTGGGGATGGATGCGGGACTGGTCGGGCAAGGACCGGGTGGACTGGCGCCCCGAGAAGTACTGGAAGCCCGGTACCAAGGTCACCCTCAAGGCCGAGCTGAACGGCGTCGACTCGGGCGCGGGCGGCTGGTTCGTGCGGGACTACAGGACCGACATCACCATCGGCAGGAGCCAGGTGGTCGAGGTGGACCTCGACCACCACCGGCTGAAGCTGGTGCGTGACGGCCAGGAGGTCAGGGACGTGCCGATGTCCGGCGGCACGCCCGGCGGCGACAAGGCGTCCTGGCGGGGGAAGACCGTGCTCATGGCGAAGGAGGGCACGATCAACATGCGCTCCGAGACGGTCGGCCTGGGCGACGCCTACGACAAGATGGTCGACTACTCGATGCGGCTGACCTGGTCGGGCATGTACGCGCACGCGGCGCCGTGGAACCGGGCGTACTTCGGCAACGCCAACCGGAGCTCCGGCTGCATCGGCATGAGCGACGGCGACGCCAAGTGGGTCTACGACGAGGCGCAGGTCGGCGACCCCTTCGAGGTGACCGGCGAGGACGCCAAGGGCACCCAGGCGCTCAACAACGGATACGGGGAGTGGAACATCTCCTGGCCCGAGTGGCGGGCGAAGAGCGCGCTGCGCTGACGGACGGCGGCGCTCCGGTCCCGGGGCCGGTCCGGAGGCCGGCCGGGACGGCCGTGCGGGCGACAGGTCCTGACGGCCGGTCCGCCCGGCCCCGCCCCGAGGTGGGGGTCTCCGTGCCCGGGCCGTTGACCAGGCGATTGACATGCGGTTCAATATCGTTACCCGGCCGTAACTTGCCGGGTGGTTACCATCGGTAAGCCAACGCGGTTACCGTCGGGTCACTTTTCAGCCTTCGAGCGAGGGAGTGGCCCGTGGTACAGCCGCGCAAGGCCCTGCGTACGACGACGACCGGCGCCGTTTCGGCGGCACTGGTGGCCGGGGTGGCCTTCGCGGCCGCGCCCGCCACGGCCGCCGCGCCCTCCGGCACCGACCCGGGCGCGGTCCCGAGCGCCCAAGCCGCCGAATCCGCCGGTGTCCGGTTCGTCGACATCACCGGTGACGGCGGCACCGTGCTCAAGGCCAATGTGGTGACCCCGGCCGGCGCCGACGGCACCCGGCGCTTCCCGGTGATCGTGCTGCCCACGAGCTGGGCCATGCCGCAGGTCGAGTACCTCGCCCAGGCCAGGAAGCTGGCCGCGGCCGGCTATGTGGTGGTCAGTTACAACTCGCGCGGCTTCTGGCAGTCCGGCGGCCACATCGAGGTGGCGGGCCCGCCCGACGTCGCCGACGCCTCCAAGGTCATCGACTGGGCGCTGGCCAACACCCCCGCCGACCCGGACAGGGTCGGTATGGCGGGCGTGAGTTACGGCGCCGGCATCAGCCTGCTGGCCGCCGGGCACGACAAGCGCGTCAAGGCCGTGGTGGCGATGAGCGGCTGGGCCGACCTCATCGACTCCATCTACAGCGGCCGCACCCAGCACCTCCAGGCCACCGCCATGCTGGGTGTCACCGGCCACCTCACCGGCCGTCCGAGCCCCGAACTCCAGCAGACCCTCAAGGATTTCCTCTCCTCCAACCTGGACAAGGAGCAGGAGATGATCGCGTGGGGCGCCAAGCGCTCCCCCGCCTTCACACTGGAGCAGATCAACGCCAACGGCGCCGCCATCATGCTCGGCAACGCCTGGGGCGACACCATCTTCCCGCCCAACCAGTACGCCTCGTTCTACGAGAAGCTCAAGGGCCCCAAGCGCCTGGAGCTGATACCCGGCGACCACGCCACCGCCGAGGCGGCCGGCCTGCTCGGCCTGCCCAACGACACCTGGACCAACGCCCACCGCTGGTTCGACCGCCACCTCAAGGGCGCCGACAACGGCATCGACCGGGAGCAGCCGGTCCAGTTGCGGTCCCGCACCGGCGGCGGTTACGAGGGCTACCCGGACTGGAAGTCCGTTGCCGCCGGTGAGCGCCGGATCGCGCTCGACGGCACGAAGGACATCACGGCCAACATCGACTCGGGCGCCAACGGCGGCGTCATCATGCTCTCCAGCGCCCTGGACCAGTTCCTGAAGCTGCCCCCGGTGGCCTCCATTCCGCTGCTGCCCCGCTCCGTCGCCGCGGTCTGGCAGTCCGAGCGGTACGACGCGGCCCAGCGGGTGCGGGGCACGGCGAAGCTGCACACCACCGTCACCGCCACCAAGGAGAGCGGCACCCTCGTCGCGTACCTCTACGACGTGGGGCCGCTCGGCCTCGGCAAGCTGGTCAGCACCGCGCCGTACACCTTCCACGGCAAGACGCCCGGCCGGCCGTTCGCCGTGGACCTGGAGCTGTACTCCACCGCCTACGACGTCCCGGCCGGCCACCGGCTCGCGCTGGTCGTCGACACCGTCGACCCGCTGTACATCGAGCACAACCCGTCCGGCGCGCGGCTGACCTTCTCCTCGCCGCCGTCCGACCCGTCCTACGTGTCGGTACCGCTGCGCGAGAAGTGATCTCCGGCCGCTGCCGGGCGGGCATGGCCCCCCGCTACTGCTTTCCCGGCAGCAGCGTCCCTGGTTCGGCCGGTGCGACAGCAACGGCCTCCGTCGTGGGACTGCGGCGCTGTCTTCTGGCCACCCGGGTGGCGGACCAGGAGAGCAGCATGCACATCCCGATGTAGATCGGCGAGATCACCATCACCACGGGGATGAACGGTAGATCGTAGTCGAGACTGGACGCGATCAGCTTCCCCGCGTGCAGGAACTCCTCGTAGGTGATGAGGAAGCCGAGCGAGGTGTCCTTCAGGGCGACGACGAGCTGGCTGATGACGGCGGGCAGCATGGCACGGACTCCCTGTGGCACCAGGACGTACGCCATGACCTGCGTCTTGCGCATGCCCAGCGAGTACGCCGCCTCCCGCTGCCCGCGCTCCACCGAGTTGACGCCGGTACGGAACACCTCGGCCAGTACCGCGCCGTTGTACAGGGTCAGCCCGGCCACCAGCGCGGGCAGCGGGTGCGCCTTCAGCGCCACGAAGATGAAGAAGATCATCACCAGCACGGGCATGGCCCGGAAGAACTCGACGACGAGCGTGGCCGCCCAGCGCGGCGCCCGGTGCTCGGAGAGCCGCCCGGCGGCCAGTACGGCACCGAGGGCGACCGAGAGGACCGCCGCGCAGGCGAACGCCTTGAGGGTGTTGCCCAGGCCCCGCAGCAGCAGTTCCTGGATCCCCTGGTACTGGAACGGCGTCCACTTGGTGGCGGTGAACTGCCCGGTGTCCCACAGCAGGTGGGCGAGCCAGCCGAGCAGAACCAGGATGAGCAGCGACGCCGCGGCCCCGTACCCGAGGTGGCGCCGGCGCGCCCGGGGGCCGGGAAGGTCGTACAGGGCGGTGGACTCGGTCATCGGGCGACTCCCCAGCGCTGCTCCAGCACGTTGAAGAGCGCGCTGATGGTGAGGGTGATGATCAGGTATCCCAGGGCGATCCAGACGAAGGTCCAGATGATGCTGTACCCCAGTTCGTTGAGCGTCTTGTAGGTGCCGAGCAGCTCGGTGACGCTGAAGGCGCCGGCGATGGCCGAGTTCTTGGCGAGTGCGATCAGCGTGGAGCCGACCGGCGGGATCACGGCGCGGAACGCCTGCGGCAGCACGACGTGGCGGAGCGTCCGGCCGAACGACATGCCCAGGCTGCGGGCCGCCTCTCCCTGGCCCCTGGGCACGGTGTTGATGCCCGAGCGCAGTGCCTCGCAGATGAAGGCGGAGGTGTAGCAGCCCAGCGCGAGCACCGCGAACAGGGTGAACGGGAGCACCAGCCCGAAGCGCGGCAGGCCGAGCAGGACGGCGAAGAACAGCAGCGTGAGCGGGGTGTTGCGCAGGACGGTCACCCACACCGTGCCGAGGGCCCGCAGCGGGCCGACGGGTGAGACGCGGAACGAGGCCATCAGGAAGCCCAGCGCCAGGGCCAGCAGGGAGGAGTAGGCGGTGAGTTCGACGGTGCCGAGGAATCCCCTGCCGTACAGGGAGAAGTTCTGCGTCAGTACGTCCATGGTGTGCCTCAGCTCGCCGGGTAGCGGTCGACGGCGGGGGGCTCGGGCGCCGGCACGCCGGACAGGCCGAGCGTCGCGTCGTACGCCCTCTTCCAGTCGCCGTTCCTCCCGTGCGCCTCGACGGCGTCGTCGACGGCGAAGCGCAGGGCGTTGTCGGGGCGGGGGACGCCGATGCCGTAGGGCTCCTCCGAGAAGGGCTCACCGACCACCTTCAGCTCGTCGGGGACCTTGGCCGCGTACCCCATGAGAATGGTGTCGTCGGTGGTGACCGCGTCGACCTGGTAGGTCAGGAGGTTGTCCACGCAGACGGAGTAGGTGTCGTAGGCGACCAGGTCCGCCTCGGGATGGTCCGCCTCCATCCGCTGGAACGGGGTGGAACCGGCGGCCGAGCAGACCCTCTTCCCGGCGAGGTCGCCGGGGCCGCGGATGTCGTCGTCGCCGGCCCGCACCAGGAGGGACTGGCCGGCCAGGTAGTAGGGGCCGGCGAAGCCGACGAGCTTCTTGCGGTTGTCGTTGATGGTGTAGGTGCCGACGTAGTAGTCGATCTGCCCGTTCTGCAGGGCGGTCTCGCGGTTGGCGGAGGCGATCGTCCGGAACTCGGTCCCGGCCGGGTCGAAGCCGAGGGAGGCCGCGGTCATCCTGGCGATCTCGATGTCGAACCCCGCGTAGCGGCCGGTGGCCGGGTCCTTCTCGCCCAGGTACGGCTGGTCCTCCTTGGCCCCGACGACGAGGTGGCCGCGCCGCTTCGCCCGGTTCCAGGTCGGGGAGTCCGGCAGCCGGAAGCCCTCGGCCACCCGGTAGCGGGGCAGTTGCCCGGCTCGCGGGCCCTTGACCGGCGGGCTGCCCTCCTTGCCGCAGGCGGCACTCGCGGTGGCGAGCAGCGCGGCGAGCGCGAGTGCCGCCAGGGCTCGTGCGGTACGCGTACGCGTCATCGGTCCGGCACCCCCGGTCAGTGCTTGAGGATCTTGGCGAGGAAGTCCCTGGCGCGGTCGCTGCGCGGGCTGGTGAAGAACTCCTCGGGGGTGCGCTCCTCCACGATCCGGCCGTCGGCCATGAAGACGACACGGTGGGCGGCGGAACGGGCGAAGCCCATCTCATGGGTGACGACGACCATGGTCATGCCGTCCCGGGCGAGTTGCAGCATGACCTCCAGCACCTCGTTGATCATCTCGGGGTCGAGGGCCGATGTCGGCTCGTCGAAGAGCATGACCTTGGGCTCCATGGCGAGGGCCCGGGCGATGGCCACCCGCTGCTGCTGGCCACCGGAGAGCTGTGCCGGGTACTTGTCCGCCTGGTCGGCCAGGCCGACCCGGTCCAGCAGTTCGCGGGAGCGCCGGTCGGCGTCCTCCTTGCCGCGCCTGCGGACCTTGACGGGGGCCAGCGAGAGGTTCTCCAGCACGGTCTTGTGGGCGAAGAGGTTGAACGACTGGAAGACCATGCCGACGTCGGCGCGCAACCCGGCCAGCGCCCTGCCCTCGCCGGGGAGGGGCTGTCCGTCGATCGTGATCCGGCCCGATTCGATCGTCTCCAGCCGGTTCATCGTCCGGCACAGCGTCGACTTGCCCGAGCCGGAGGGGCCGATGACGACGACCACCTCCCCGCGGCCGACGGTCAGATCGATGTCCCGCAGGACGTGCAGGGCCCCGAAGTGCTTGTTCACGTCCCGCAGCTCGATCAACGGATCGACGGCCATACGCTGCCCCGCCCCCTTCTCACCTGTGTCGAGGTCCGCGCAAACTATCCATCGCGAAAAGGGACTTCACTCGCCGACACGCATGAACCGGGCATTAGCCGTATTTACTGAAACAACGGGAATCAGAGGCCCGCGGGGCGACCACCGGGGAAGTCCGGGGAGGGCGGGAGGAGGGCGGAATCAGCCCTCGGCGGCCTCCGCGTAGACCTGGGAGAGCTCCGGCGAACCGCTCATCGCCCACTCCAGTCCGGCTCCCACGACATCGATCTCCCGCCCCGAGCCGAGCCGCACCACCGGCTGCCCGCCCGGCCAGACGTGCCAGGCCGCGCCCGGCACCGTACGCACGATCACGGTGCCCAGATAGAGGCCGGCGTCGTTGCCCAGCGAGGGCAGCTCCTCGGGGTCGTCGCGCCAGCGCGGCGGCAACTGGTCGACGGCCTGCAACGACCTGGGGGTGTCGTCCAGCCGGACGCCCGACTCCTGGGCACGGGAGCGCAGCAGACCGCACTCGGAGAGCAGCTCGGTGATGCCCTCCGGGTCGGCCATGACGGCGGCGGTGACCAGGGCCCGGCTCCGCTCCTCGCCGTGCCGTCTGCGCCAGGCGTCCAGGAAGGGGATGTTCATACCGCCCAGCCTCGCACTTCGGGGGCCCGGCGCACCACAGGGCGCGCGGATGCCGGACCGGGGCCCCGGGGCCTTCAGACGTCGAGGTCGACGACGACCGGCGCGTGGTCGGACGCGCCCTTGCCCTTGCGCTCCTCGCGGTCGACGTAGCTGTCCTTGACCGCGTCGGCGAACGGCTTGTTGCCGTACACCAGGTCGATGCGCATGCCCCGGTTCTTGGGGAAGGCGAGCTGGCGGTAGTCCCAGTAGGTGAAGGGGTGCTCGTACTTCAGCGGACGCGGCACCACATCGGTGAGTCCGGTCCCGCGCAACCCGCTCAGCGCGGCCCGCTCGGGCTCGGTGACATGGGTGGACCCCTCGAAGAAGGAGCGGTCGAAGACGTCGTCGTCGGTCGGTGCGATGTTGAAGTCACCGAGCACCGCGAACGGGCGCTGTCCGGCCGCGTCGGGGGCGACGGCGGCCTGGAGCGCCTCCAGCCAGCGCAGCTTGTAGGCGTAGTGGTCGTGGGCGACCTCGCGGCCGTTGGGCACGTACACCGACCACAGCCGTACCGGGCCGCAGGTCGCGGAGATGGCGCGGGGCTCCAGCGCGCCTTCGTACTCAGGCCCGCCCGGCAGGCCCGCCACGACGTCGTCCAGGCCGATCCGGGAGACCAGCGCCACGCCGTTCCACCGGCCGGTGGCGTGCACCGCCGACTCGTAACCGAGCTCGCGCAGCTCGTCGGTGGGGAACTGCTCCGGGGTGCACTTGGTCTCCTGGACGCACAGCACGTCGGTGCCGCTGCTCTCCAGCCAGGCCAGCAGACGGGGCAGCCGAGCGGTGATCGAATTGACGTTCCAGGTGGCGATGCGCATGTCCCACAGCCTAGCGGCGAGGTGTGACAGTCACAGATCCGTGGACTCCCCCGGGGCCAGCCGGCCGTGGTCGGCGCCGGCCAGCAGCCCGATCTGGCGGTCGTAGATCGGCCGGGCGAGGTCGGTGAGCAGGGCGTCGTGGATGTCGATGGCCCGCTGCGGCGCGACCTCCCGTACGTAGTCGACGACCTCGGAGGTCTTGTTCCAGGGGGCCATCACCGGGAGCATCAGCGTCCGCACCGGCCGGCCGGGGACCGTGAGCGCGTCGCCGGGGTGGAAGACCGATCCGTCGACCAGGAAGCCGATGTTGGTGATCCGGGGGATGTCGGGGTGAATGACGGCGTGCAGTTCGCCGTGTACCTCGACCTCGAAACCCGCCGCGCTGAAGGTGTCTCCGTGGCCGACGGTGCGGACGCGGCCGGGGAAGGCCGCCGAGAGCCGGTCGGCGACGCTGCGGAGCGTCCAGATCTCGGCGGCCGGGTCGGCCTCCAGGGCGGCCCGCAGCCGGCCCTCGTCGAAGTGGTCGGGGTGCTCATGGGTGACGAGGACCGCGTCGGCGCCCAGTGCCGCGTCCGGTTCGCTGAACCCGCCCGGGTCGATGACGAGTGTCCGCCCGTCCTTCTCGAGCCGGACGCAGGCGTGGGACTTCTTCGTCAGCTTCATGGCGGCATCCTCCTCCTCGTCGTACGGTCGCGCCCCGGTCCGTCACCCCTCCGGGGTGGTCTCCTCGCGGATGACCCGCTGGGCGACCCGGAAGGCCGAGTTGGCGGCCGGGACACCGCAGTAGATCGCGGTCTGCAGCAGCACTTCCTTGATCTCCGCGGGCGACAGTCCGTTGCGCAGGGCCGCGCGGGTGTGGAAGGCCAGCTCGTCCAGGTGGCCCCCGGCGGCCAGCGCCGTCAGGGTGACGCAGCTGCGGGTGCGGCGGTCCAGACCCTCGCGGGTCCACACCTCGCCCCAGGCGTAGCGGGTGATCAGTTCCTGGAAGTCGCCGGTGAAGTCGTCCGCGGCGGCCATGGCACGGTCCACGTGCGCGTCGCCGAGCACCTCCCGGCGCACCTTCATCCCGGCCTCGTACGGGTCGGGGCGCCCCGGGGCGGCGACCGGGGCGGGCGCGGCCGTCGCGGTCTCGGCGGCCGGTACGGCCGGCGGTCCGATCGGCGGCGCGGCGACCGGGCCGGGCGGGGACGCGGCGGGGACGGCGGCGGCCGGTACCGCGAGCGGTACGACGGGCGGTGCGGCGAGCGCCGCCACGGTGTCCTGCCACGAGGTGGAGAAGTGGTGGACGAGCAGGTCGGTGACGGCTGCGGGCTGCTCGACCGGGGCGAGATGGGAGGCGCCGGGGACCACCGCGAGGCGGGCGTCGGGGATGCCGGCCACCAGGGTGCGCGCCTCGGCAGGACCGGTGACCCGGTCGTCGGAGCCCACCAGGACCAGGGTGGGCACGCCGACCCGGCCCAGCGCGGAGCGGACGTCGAAGGCCGCGAGCGCCTCACAGGCGGCGACGTAGCAGCCCGGGTCGGTGGTGCGGACCATCTGCACGGCCCATTCGACGATGGCGGGCTGGGCGGCGGCGAAGCCCGGTGTGAACCACCGCTCGGGAGCGGTGCGGGCCATCGGGTCCAGACCGTTGGTACGGACGATCACGCCGCGCTGGCGGAACTCGTCGGCGGTGCCGAACCGGGGCGAGGACGCGATCAGCGCGAGCGAGGCCAGCCGGTGCGGGGCACGCAGGGCCAGGTCGGTCCCGATGGCCCCGCCGATGGAGCAGCCGGCGTAACCGAAGCGCTGGACGCCCAGCCCGTCCAGGGTGGCGAGCAGCCGGTCGGTGAGTTCGGCGACGGCGGACGCGGGGCGGGCGGGGGCGCCGCCGTGGCCCGGCAGGTCGAAACGGACGACCCGCCACTGCCGGGTCAGCTCGGGTATCTGCCGGTCCCACATGTGCCAGGTGGTGCCCAGGGACGGGCCCAGGATCAGGACAGGGGCGTCTTCCGGCCCGTCAAAGCGGTACTGCAGCGTCTCGATCTTGGCTTCGCTCACCGGTTCACACCTTCGTCTGTCACGATCTGTCGCACGCCTCCCACTGGACCTCCCCACGCCCTCGCCGCTGGAAGCAGGTCGGCCGCGTCCGGCTGCGCGTACCACTCCCCGTGGTCCTCACATCGGAGTGCCCGGCCCGCCCGGCGGGCGGCGGCGGGGCACGCCGTCGTGGCGAGGTACGTCAAGCAGGACGCCCGGGCATCGTACAGACGGACCCCGCGCGGGCCGTTGCCGTCCATGCCCCGGTGGGCGCGGGCGCCCGGTCGCCGGCCGTCCAGCGCGGCGCCACGTGCGTCCACGCAGCACGTACCCGCTGCCCTCGTGCCACTCGCCGCTGCAGCAGGCGCGGGCACCTGCCACCCTTACGTAAGCAGCAGATGTCCGTGGTCGATCAGCACCTCGCGCGCCTCCGGCACGTCTTCGAAAGCCTTCAAGCGGTGCAGCACT
The DNA here is from genome assembly GCF_040653855.1 of Streptomyces sp. NPDC050856. Lineage (NCBI taxonomy): Bacteria > Bacillati > Actinomycetota > Actinomycetes > Kitasatosporales > Streptomycetaceae > Streptomyces > Streptomyces sp. NPDC050856. The sequence goes on from NZ_JBFAGV010000005.1 coordinate 245,277, forward strand.
GTCCGGGCCCGCGCCGCCGTCCGCTCCGAGGACAGGTCTCCGGACGTCTCGATGACCAGACGGGCTTCCTCAGCCGCTTGCTCGGGCTCGTTGGCGTCGGCCAGCGCCACCGCCAGCCACGACCGGTACAACGCCACCTCCCGGGTGTGAGTGACGTCGTAGCGTCCCAGCACGTCCTGGAGAAGGGGCACGGCGCGCAGCGGCCGGTGCAGTTCCGTGAGCACTCGGGCGTCCATGACTTCCAGTTCCTGCCGGTTCACCCAGTAGGCCCATGAGGGCGCCGGAGCACCGCCCGGGGTGTCAAGGGCGGTGTGTGCCTGCCCGAGTGCCCGGAGGGCCGATTGCGGCTCTCCGGCGCGCGTGTGCGCCCAGGCCACGCGGTCCAGGAACAGGGCACGCGTCGCGGCCGGAGCGTCCGTTCCGGCCTCGGCCACCGCCGCCTTCGCCAGGTCCAGCCCCGGCCGCTCCCGACCGGTGTTCGACAGGTGGTAGCCGAGGCTGCTCGCGAGTTGTGCCACGAGCACCGCGTCACCCGCCTGCCGAGCGGCGGAGATCCCGAGCCGGTACGCCCGTTCCGCGTCTTCTCCGCGCCCGGCGTCCGAGGCGATCCAACCGGCGATCTGACCCAACTCGCCAATCTGGACCAGCAGGTCACGCCCGGTGTTCTCGGAATGGCTCGATTCGCGGAACAGGCGCACAGCGGCATGCAGTTCACGGAAGGCTGGGACGATCAGATCGCCGCCGGACAGCACGTCGTCGGCGAGCCGGAGGCCGTGCACACGGGCCGCCAGCCCCTCCACGGTGGTAGCGCCAATCCGGCGGCCGCAGGGGGCCGTCGGGGGTTCCAGCGCCTCTCCGGCGGGGCAAAGGTCGGCCAGGGTGGCCGCGACTCCGGGAAGAGCGGCCTGGGCATCACCCCGCGCGTATGCGGCGGCCTGCTCCAGCTCGTGCAGCGGCACGCCGAGTACTTGGGCGAAGGTGGGCAGCCACACGTCCGGGATGCGCTCGCCGCGCTCCCACCGGGACACCTCGTTCCGGGTGATCGACTGGGCACCGGAAACGGCGCACAGCGCGGCAGCTAACTGCGGCTGCGAGCGGCGGGAGTGCCGCCGCAGGCTGGCAAGGTAGGCGCCGAATTCCCGCCGCCGGTCAGTGCTTGTCATGCTGGCCCCCTTCGCTGACCAGTGTGGCCCCTCCCTGGCCCCCTGGTTGGCTCCTCCGCGTGATCGGGCGGCCCTGCTTGCATGAACGGACAGCGCTCCGGTGACCGTGTGCACGGCCCCGGGGCTCGGCCGATCCGAGGAAGCAGACCGACATGCAGCAACCCACGACGCGGGCACGCCCGACCGGGCACCCCGGGTACAGCCAGACCCTGCCGCGTGAGCCCGGGAGCGCCGCGACCGCCCGGCGTCTGGTGCGCGTCGCACTGACCGCCTGGGGCTTGGACGACGTGGCCGAGGACGGCGCCCTGATCGTCACCGAGCTGGTGGCCAACGCGGTCCGGCACGCCCGGCGGGACTCCGTCCGAGTCGTCGTGGAGCGCCCCGGGGCGTCGCGCGTGCGAATCGGTGTCGTGGACTTGTCCAAGGCGCCTCCGATGCGCGGGGAGCCGGGCCCGGAGGACGAGGGCGGACGCGGCCTGGTGCTCGTGGCGGCCCTGGCGGCGGACTGGGGCACCGAGCCGCTGCCGTGGGGGAAACGGGTGTGGGCGGAGCTGCGCGGGAAGGACCACCGATGACCGGCGAGCGGGAACGGCGCGCGTGGGTGGGTGACCTGGTCCACGACACGGACGCCGACCGGCGCGGCATCGTCACGGACGTCCGGGGCGACACGTGGCTGCTGCGGCCGTAGTTCGCGGCAGGTGCCGCCCGGCCCCGACGTGCTGCGGTACCACTGGCCCGGCAGCGGGATCGGGGGCCCGCCGGAACACCGGGCGGACCCGGTCGCCGGCCGGGCGCGGCTGTCAGGGGGTCGCGGTGGAGACGACGTACACGCGCGGGGCGGCCGGTTCGGTGAGGTCGACGGTGATGTCCTGGCTGGGCCGGGGGTCGGCCTGGCGGTGCGTGGTGGCGGCCCAGTCCTTGCGCGGCGGGAACTCCCAGCCGACCGTCCCGGCGTCGCGCTCGCTGATCGTGACGTCCCCGGCTTCGAGTGCCGAGCGGCTGGTGCCGACGTCGTCCAGGAAGTCGTCGAGCCCCGCGCCGCTGGTGGTGAACTGGACGTACAGCCTGCTCGTCCTCCAGTTGCTGGTCTCGAAGTAGGCCACGTCGGTCGACTTCGCCGGGATCGGCACCTCGAAGACCCGGCGCTTCATCTTGGAGGGCCAGCTGTCCCGGAGGCCGGTGACGGAGGACTCCGCCTCCTTGTCCCGGCCGCTGTCGCGGCTCTGCTGGGCGGAGATCACCAGGTAGCCCGCCGGAATGCCGATCAGCAGCACGATGACGACGGCGGTCAGCACCCGGCGCCGGATCATGCGCCGGCGCTGCCGGGGACAGAGGGGCTGGGAGGGCACGCTCATGACGAGGGTTCCTGGGTGGTGCGGTCGGTGCGGGTGATCCCGCCGTTCCGGATGACCTGCGCGTACCGCTCGTAGCGCTCATGGCGCTCCACGCGGCGGCGGTTGGTGCGGCGGAAGCGGCGGGCCACGAGCCGGGCGAGGTCGGCGGCGCCGACCATGCCGGCCTCGGGACCCAGTTCGGCCTTGGCGATCCGGGCCTCGGGGCGGTACCCGCGGCCGGTGAGGTGGCGGCGGAAGGCGTCCCTGGCCGGGCCGATGAGCAGGTCGTCGGCGGCACTCACGCCGCCGCCGATCACGAAGCAGGAGGGGTCCAGGGCGGCGGCCAGGTTGGCGATGCCGACGCCGAGCCACTGGCCGATGTCCTGGAGCAGCTCCACGCACATGGCGTCGCCCTCGCGGGCCAGCTCGGTGATCAGCGGTCCGGTGATGTCGGGGACGTGGCCCTTGACCCGCTCGATGATGTTGTAGGCGACGGGTGAGTCGGCCGCCGCCATCTCGCGGGCCTCGCGCACCAGGGCGTTGCCGGAGCTGTACTGCTCCCAGCAGCCCCGGTTGCCGCACGGGCAGCGGTGGCCGCCGGGCACCACCTGCATATGCCCGAACTCGCCGGCGACTCCGTACTTGCCCCGCTTGACCTGGCCGTTCTCCAGGATGGCGCCGCCGATGCCGGTGCCGAGAGTGATCATGACGAGGTGGTCCTCACCCCGACCCGCGCCGAACCGCCACTCCGCCCAGGCCGCCGTGTTGGCGTCGTTGTCGACCATGACGGGGACGGCGAGGCGGCCCTGGAGCGAATCCCGCAGCGGCTCGTTGCGCCACGCCAGGTGCGGGGCGAACAGGACACGGCTGCGGTCGGCGTCGACCCAGCCCGCGGCGCCGATGCCGACGGCATGGACGTCGTGCCGGTCCGACAGGTCCAGGACCAGCTCGACGATGGTGTCCTCGACGACCTTCGGGCTCTTGGACTTGTCGGGGGTCTCGGTGCGCAGGGTCTCCAGGATGACGCCGTCCGCGTCGACGACGCCCGCCATCACCTTCGTACCGCCGATGTCGATGCCGACGGTGGGCACGCGGGGCGCGGTCAGGTGCGAGCGGCGTTCACGGGTGCCGACGGTGCGCAGCACGGTGGCACGGGCGGAGCCGCGGTGGGTGAGGTCGCGGTAGGTGCTCATCGGCCGGACTCCTTCCCACGCACGAATCGGGTGCTGTGGCGGCTGGGTGCTCGCACGAGTCCTGTCGTCCCTGCGGGTGTGGGGGGCAGCCGGCTGGCTGGGCATCCGGCGGCGGACGGCGCCCGCCGCCCCCGATTCTGCCAGGTACGCGGAGGGGGGCGGCGGCGCGCGCGATCAGGGGCCGGACGGCGGGGCGGTGTCGTGGCCGCCGGTCCGACCCGGGGCGGGGGCCCGTTCCAGCTCGTGGCGGAGGTCCTCCAGCTCGCTGCCGCCCGCCATCTGGCGGGTCAGTTCGTCGAGCGTGACGGAGTCCCTGGTGTGGGCGGCGGCCATCCGGCCCCGCTTGAGCAGCACGAAGCGGTCACCCACCAGGTACGCGTGGTGCGGGTTGTGCGTGATGAGGACCACGCCGAGACCCGCGTCGCGCGCCGCCGCCACGTACTTCAGGACCACACCGGACTGCTTGACGCCCAGGGCCGCCGTCGGCTCGTCCAGGACCAGTACCTTGGCGCCGAAGTGGACCGCGCGCGCGATGGCCACGCACTGGCGCTCGCCGCCCGACAGGGTGCCGATGGGCTGGTCGACGTCGCGCAGGTCGATGCCCATGCGCAGCAGCTCCGCGCGGGTGGTCTCGCGCATGAGGTCGACGTCGAGGCGCTTGAAGGGGCCGGCGCCCCTGGTGGGCTCGGAGCCGAGGAAGAAGTTGCGCCACACCGGCATGAGGGGGACGACGGCGAGGTCCTGGTAGACCGTGGCGATGCCCCGGTCCAGGGCCTCGCGCGGCGACGCCAGGGAGGTCTCCTCGCCGTCGATGCGGAAGGTCCCGCCGTCGTGGGTGTGCAGCCCGGCGATGATTTTGATCAGGGTGGACTTGCCCGCGCCGTTGTCCCCCAGGACGCAGGAGATCTCACCGGCGTGGACCTCCAGGGAGACGCCCTCCAGGGCGCGGATGTTGCCGTAGTACTTGCTGACGTCGTCCAGTTCCACCAGGGCGGTCATGCGGTGGCCTCCGCGCGCTTGCGGACCCAGGCGTTGAGCAGGGTCGCCAGAAGGAGCATCGCTCCGAGGAAGAACTTGAACCAGTCCGGGTTCCACTCCGCATACACGATGCCCTTGCTGGTCATGCCGAAGATGAACGCGCCGACCGCCGAGCCGATCGCGGAGCCGTATCCGCCGGTGATCAGGCAGCCGCCGATCACCGCCGCGATGATGTAGATGAGCTCGTTGCCGACGCCCTCGCCGGACTGGACGACGTCGAAGGAGAGCAGCAGGTGCTGCCCGGAGACCCAGGCGCAGAACGCCACGCCCGTATAGAGGCCGATCTTGGTCCGGTGGACCGGGACGCCGACGGCCCGGGCGGCGTCCGCGCCGCCGCCGACGGCGAAGATCCAGTTGCCGAAACGGGTGCGCAGCAGGACCCAGGTGGCGAGGGCCACCAGGGCGAACCACCACAGGATGGTCACCTTCAGGTCGACGCCGCCCACGGTGACGTGGGAGGCGAACAGCTTCCGGGCGGAGGCGAAGCCCTCCATGTCGGCGATCGACTTGGTCGACACCGTGCCGCTGATCAGCTTGGTGAGGCCCAGGTTCAGGCCGGTCAGCATCAGGAACGTACCGAGCGTGATGATGAAGCTCGGCAGCTTGGTGCGGGTCAGCATGAAGCCGTTGAAGAACCCGATGGCCAGCGTGAGCAGCAGCGACACCCCGACGCCCACCCAGACGTTCGCGGTGAGCTGGAAGCTGGTCATCGAGGAGATCAGCGCGGAGCTGGTCACCATCACACCGGCCGACAGGTCGAACTCCCCGCCGATCATCAGCAGGGCGACCGGAACGGCCATGATGCCGATGGTCGACGCCGCGTACAGGACGGTGCCGAAGCTGGAGGCGCGCAGGAAGCCGTCGGCGACGACGGCGAAGAAGAGGAAGACGGCGAGGGCGCCGACGACCGAGCCGAGCTCGGGGCGCCCCAGCAGCCTGCGCAGCGGTGAGGTGCGCAGCAGCCGCTCGTCACCGGTGGTGGCCGCGCGGTCCTTCGCGGGTGGCGCCTGGGTGGTCATCGGGTCCCCCGCTCCGTGTACCCCTGGAGCCGGGCGGCGTCCTTCTCGGTGATGATCTGCGGGCCGGTGAGGACGGGACGGCCGCCGCCGAGGACGTCGGCGTTGTAGCGGTAGAGCCACAGCAGGTCGACGGCCTCGTACCCCTGGAGGTAGGGCTGCTGGTCGACGGCGAAGCCGAGGGAGCCGTCGCGCAGTCCGGTGGCGACCTTGGCGTTGAGGTCGAAGGTGTCGACCTCGGCCTTCGACCCGGCGGACTTCCCGGCCTGGACGGCGGCGTCCGCGAAGGGCGCGCCCAGCGTGACCACGGCGTCGATGGCCCGGTCGGTCTGGAGCTTGGCCTCGATGGACGCCTGGACGTCGGGCATGTTGGTGCCGTCGACGTAGAGGTTCTGCAGGTCGCCGCCGAAGGTCTCGCGCACCCCGGCGCAGCGCTGCTCGTGGCCGACGTTGCCCTGCTCGTGCAGGACGCACAGGGCCTTCTTGCGGCCGCGCCGGTCCAGCTCCTCGCCGACCGCCTCACCGGCCACGGTCTCGTCCTGGCCGATGTGGGTGAGCGCGCCGAAGGCCTTGGACTGCTCGGCGCCCGAGTTCACGGTGACGACCGGGATGCCCGCCCTGACAGCCTTGGCCACGGCGGCCTTCATGGCGTCGGGCTTGGCGAGCGTGACGATCAGGCCGTCGACCTTCTTGTCTATGTAGGAGTCGACGAGCTGCGCCTGCTGCTGTCCCTCGTCGCTGTGCGCGTAGAGGAAGTTGATGTTGTCCTTCACGGCGGCCTGCTTGGCGCCGCTCTGGACGATGTCCCAGAACGTGTCGCCGTCTCCGGAGTGCGTGACCATGGCGATGGTCCACTTCGGGGTGTTCACCGCCGAGCGTCCCTGTGCGGCCGCCGCCTTGCGGGCGTCCTCGGCGCGCTTGCCGCCGGTGCTGCTGCAGCCGGCGAGCGCTCCCACGAGGGAGGCTCCGAGCACCGCCGCCAGCACCGCGCGGAACGCGCGTACTCCTGTCCCAACCCTTGCCACGACGCCGTGCCCTTCTCCCTGTACTGCTGGGTGTGCTCCTTGGAGCGGCCGGGGGGCGATACGCCGCGTCCCGACTGGCCAAGTATCGGTCATGGGGATATTCCGGATGTCCAGGGGGTTGGGGCGGCCCCCGGCCGCTCGCGGGCCGGACGCCTCACCCCCGGTGCCTCGCGCCTCTCGCGCGCTCCGGGTGTCACGGCCGGACCAGGAGCTGGAACTCGAAGGCGTACCGCGACGCCCGGTAGACGTGCGAGCCGAATTCGACGGCCCGGCCGGTGTCGTCGAAGGTGGTGCGCTCCATCGTCAGCAGCGGGGCGCCCTCCTCCTCGCCGAGCAGGTCCGCCTCCGCGCCGGTGGCGGCCCGCGCCCCGACCCGCTGGCGGGCGCTGTGCAGGGTGACGCCCGCGCCGCGCATCATCCGGTACAGCCCGGTGGCCTCCAGTTGCTCGGTGCCGGGGTCCAGCAGCCCGAGCGGCAGGTGGTTGCGCAGCCGCGCCATGGGCTCGTCGTGCGCGCTCCGCAGCCGCTCCAGGAACCGTACGTCGCTGCCCTCGGGTACGCCGAGGACGGCGGCGACCTCGGCGGTGGCCGGCTCGACCCGGTTGGCCAGGACGACGGTGGCGGGACGCTGGCCGGCCGCCTCCAGGTCGTCGTACAGGCTGCTGAGCTCCAGCGGGCGCTTGACCTGGCTGTGCACCACCTGGGTGCCGACGCCCCTGCGGCGGACGAGGAGGCCCTTCTCGACGAGGGACTGGATGGCCTGGCGGACGGTGGGCCGGGACAGGCCGAGCCGGCCGGCCAGCTCGATCTCGTTGCCGAGCAGGCTTCCCGGGGTGAGCGCCCCGTGTTCGATCGCCGCCTCCAGCTGCTGGGAGAGCTGGAAGTAGAGGGGGACCGGGCTGGTGCGGTCCACGCGCAGCGGCAGCCGTGCGACGGGATCGGTCTCGTCATCTCTCGTCTGCTTGGACACGGCCCGAGCGTATCGGCCGGCCATGTTGACGGGAAGTTGTGAAGTCCATTTGTCAGGACAAATGCTTGACAGGGTGCCGGCGCCGGCCCCACCTTGGGGGCCATGCGCATCGGACTGATCGGCACGGGACGTATCGGGGCCTTCCACGCGGGGGTGCTCAGCCGCCACCCCGAGGTCGGGGCACTGGTCGTCGCAGACGCCGACGCCGCGCGGGCGGCAGGGGTCGCCGCCGCGATCGGCGCGACCGCCGCTCCGGCCGTCGACGACGTCTTCGCCTGGGGCGTGGACGCGGTGGTGATCGCCTCGGCCACCGCCTCCCACGCCGAGCTGATCGCCCGGGCCGCCCGCGCCGGTCTGCCCACCTTCTGCGAGAAGCCCATCGCGCTGGGTCCGGCCGCGACGCTCGGCGCGCTGCGCGCGGTCGAGGCGGCCGGCACCCCGCTCCAGATCGGCTTCATGCGCCGCTTCGACACCGGCTACCGCGCGGCCCGTGAAGCGGTACGGGACGGGCGGCTCGGCCGGCTGCACACCGTCCGGTCGATCACCTCCGACCCGGCGCCGCCGCCGGCCGCGTACCTCCCGCTCTCCGGCGGCCTGTTCCGGGACTGCCTGGTGCACGACTTCGACATCCTGCGCTGGGTCACCGGGCGGGAGATCGTGGAGGTGTACGCCACGGGCGCGGACGGCGGCGCGCCGATGTTCCGCGAGGCGGGTGATGTGGACACGGCAGCCGCGCTGCTCACCCTGGACGACGGCACGCTCGCCACCGCCACGGCCACCCGCTGCAACGGCGCCGGTTACGACGTACGGATGGAGCTGTCCGGCGAGCGGGACCAGATCGCGGTGGGCCTGGACGACCGCACCCCGATCACCTCCACCGAACCGCTCGGCCCACCCCCGGCCGGCAGCCCCTGGCCGGGGTTCCTGGCGCGGTTCGCCCCGGCGTACGAGGCGGAGCTGGACGCGTTCCTCCGGCTGGCGCGCGGCGCGATCGGCAACCCCTGCGACGGCCGCGAGGCGCTGCGGGCGCTGTGCGTGGCCGAGGCGTGCGAGCTGTCACGCAGGGAGCGGCGCCCGGTGCGGCCGGACGAGATCGAGCAGACGGCCCGGGTCGCCGCCGCCCGCTGACCAGGCCCCCGCGCTGCCCCGACCGCCCCTGGGCCGGGCCGGGCTCCGGTCGGGCCGGCTCGACCCGGTCACCCGTTCACCATCGGACCGGCAGGCGGCGGACGCCGCGGATGAGCAGGCCGGGCAGCCACTCCAGGGGGCCGTCCGACGGGTCGAGGGAGAGGGACGGGAGCCGCTGAAGCAGGGCGCGGAGCGCGACGCGGGCCTCCATACGGGCCAGCGGCGCGCCCAGGCAGTAGTGGATGCCGTGACCGAAGGCCAGGTGGCCGGTGGTGTCGCGGCGGATGTCGAACCGGTCCGGGTCGGGGAACCTGGCCGGGTCGCGGTCGCCGGCGGCGATGCCCACCAGTACCGCCGCGCCCGCCGGGATGACGACGGTGTCGCCGACCGGAACCGGTTCGCGGGCGAACCGTAGCGTGCCGGTCTCCACCGGGCCGTCGTACCGCAGCATCTCCTCCACCGCGCCGTCGATCAGCTCCGGTTCGGCGCGCAGATCGGCCAGTTGGCCGGGGTCGCCGAGCAGCGCGCGCACCCCGTTGGAGAGCAGGTTGACCGTGGTCTCATGGCCGGCGATCAGCAACAGGTAGGCCATGGCGCGCAGTTCGGCGGCCGAGAGCCGGTCGCCGCCCTCGGCGCGGGTGCGCAGCAGCGCGCCGATCAGGTCGTCGGCGCGCTCGGTGCGGCGCTTGTCCTCGATGAGGGCGTCCAGGTAGGCCGCCAGATCGTGCACGGCCCGGCCCTCGGCCTGCGCGCCGGTGGGGGCGACGATCTCGGTGGACCAGGCGCGGAACGCCTCCCGGTCGGCGGTGGGCACTCCCAGCAGTTCGCAGATGACGGTGATGGGCAGCGGGAAGGCGAGGGCGTCCACCAGGTCCGCCCGCCCCGCCGGGGCCATGGCGTCGATCAGGTCGTCGGTGATCCGCTGGATGCGCGGGCGCAGGCTCTCCACGCGCCGCGCGGTGAACTCGCGGGCCACCAGCCTGCGCAGCCGGGTGTGGTCCGGCGGGTCCAGCACCAGCAGGTTGGGGCCGACGACCTGCTCGTCCAGCATGGTGAGGCCCGCCGTGGCGGGCGACTTGGACAGCCGCGGGTCGGCGAGCGCGGCCCGCGCCTCCGCGTGGCCGACGATCAGCCACACCTCACCACCGTCCGGGGTGCGCACCTGGTGGGCGGGGCCCTTCGCGCGCAGCTCGGCGTAGTAGGGGTACGGGTCGGCGGTGAACCGCGCCCCGTACTCGCCCAGATCGATGACCGCCATCGGCCCAGCCTATGCGCAGTCGTCGGTGTCCGGCAGGCCCGCGTCGTGCGCCAGGAGCTCGGGGCCGAAGGCCGGCCAGGTCCGGCGGCGGCAGCCAGCGGCGCTCCCCGCGCGTGCCGGCGGCAACGCCGCGCCACCCCGGCGCCCCGGCCGGCCCGGAGCGGGCGGGGGCTGCCGGCGCCGGCGTCACTCCCCCGGCTCGAACGTGCCGAACCGGGCGGGCCCGGTGGGGCGGTAGGTCTGGATGGTGACACCGGTGGAGGTGGTGCGGTGTCCGGTGAGTTCGCAGGCGGTGGGCAGGCCGCCGTCGGGGAAGAGGCGGCGCCCCTTACCGAGGAGGACGGGGAAGACGAGGAGGTTGTACGCGTCGACCAGCCCGTGCCGGATCAGGCTCTGGGCGAGCCGGGCGCTGCCGTGGACCTGGATCTCGCGGCCGGGTGCCCGCTTGAGCCGGTTCACCTCCTGGACCAGATCGCCGTGGAGCACGGTGGAGTTGTGCCAGTCGGCCCTCTCCAGGGTCGTGGAGACGACGTGCTTGGGCAGGGCGTTGAGCCGGGAGGCCACGGGGTCGTCCTCGTCGGTGACCTGCGGCCAGTACCCGGCGAAGATCTCGTACGTCCGGCGTCCCAGCAGGAAGGCGTCCGCGCGGTCGAAGACCTCGTCCATGAAGCGGCCCATGTCCTCGTCCGCGAAGGGAACGAGCCAGCCGCCGTACTCGAAGCCGCCACTGCGGTCCTCGTCGGGGCCGCCGGGGGCCTGCGTGACGCCGTCGAGCGACAGGAAGGTGGTGAGGGTGAGCTGAGCCATGGCCGGTGCCTTTCGTTCAGGTCTTCATCGTCTGCCACCAGTGCGGACCGCGCCCGCGGACGGAACTCATCGGTGGGGGCGGGGTCCGTTTCCCGCCGGTGCCGCGTGCGCCGCTCGGCTGTGATGGAGCCCGTAACCACTTCTGACGGAGGTACGGGATGTCCACGACGGACACACGGGCGGTACTGGTCACCGGCGGCAGCCGGGGTATCGGCGCGTCGATCGCGCTGCGGCTGGCGCGGGAGGGCGCGGACGTCGCCTTCACCTACCTACGCGGTACGGAGGCGGCCCGCGAGGTCGCGGCGGGCATCGAGGCGACGGGCCGGCGGGCGCTCGCCCTGCGCGCCGACTCGGCGGAGGCGGCCCAGGTGGCGGGGGCGGTGCGGCGGGCGGCCGACGCGTTCGGGCGGCTGGACGTCCTCGTCAACAACGCCGGGGTCGGCCTGATCGGTCCGCTGGAGGGCCTGACCGGGGCGGACGTCGACCGGGTCCTCGCGGTGAATGTGCGAGGCACCTTCCTGGCGTCGCAGGCGGCGGCCGCGCGGATGGGCCGGGGCGGGCGGATCATCACGATCGGCAGTTGCATGACCCAGCGCGTGCCCGGCCCGGGAGGGACGCTGTACACCACGAGCAAGTCGGCGCTGGTCGGCCTGACCAAGGCGCTGGCCCGGGAGCTGGGCGACCGGGGCATCACGGCGAACATCGTCCACCCCGGTCCGGTGGACACCGACATGAACCCGGCGGACGGGCCGTACGCGGAGGGCCAGAGCGCGCTGACGGCACTGGGCCGGTTCGGGGCGCCGGGCGAGGTGGCCGCGCTGGTGGCGTTCCTCGCGGGCGAGGAGGCCGCGTACGTGACGGGCGCGGAGTTCGCGGTGGACGGCGGCCACGCCGCCTGAGCCGTGACCGGCGCGCCGGTCACGGCCAGGCACGACCGGCGTGCCGGGAAGCGACCCGGGTGCCGCAGGTGCGAGGGACCGCCCGGAGGGCCGGGAACGGGGGCGCGCCGGGGACGGGGGCCGCGAGGGCGCGCCGGTGCTGTCGGCCGGTGCGCCCCCGCGGGAACGGGCGGGTGTCGTGACCGCCCGGGTCACTCGGCGGGGGCGTCCCCCCGGTCCAGCCGCTCGTGGCGGGCCGACAGGCGCTCGGCGCCGTCGTCCGTCAGGGAGCCGAACAGGCGCAGTCGGGAGATGCCGCCGTCGGGATAGATGTCGACGCGGACGTGCGTGCCGGTGGCCGGGGCGGGCAGGACGAACCGGTGATTGGTGTCGGGCTGGAGGCGGGTGCGGGGCAGCACCTCGGTCCAGGTGTCCGAGCCGTCGCTCACCGACAGGGCGGCCCAGCCGGCGCTGTTGCCCTTGAGGTACGCGGTGTCGATCTCGACCGCGCGGATCTCGGACCGTTCGACCAGCCGGTAGCGGATCCAGTCGTTGCCCTTGTCGCGGCGGCGGCGGGTCTCCCAGCCGTCGTCCATCTTGCGGGAGCGCCCGGGCTGGATGGTGTTGGTGGCCGGGGAGTAGAAGCGGTCGGAGGCGTCCTCGACCCGGCCGCCGTTCTCCAGCGCGACGACGTCGAAGGCGCCGAGCACGCCCAGCCACGCCGGGTCGGGGGCGACTTCGCCGTACACCCGCAGCCGCGCGATGCCGCCGTCGGGGTGCTGCTTGACGCGCAGGTGGGTGAAGCGCCGCTCGACGTCGACGGCGAAGCCGTTGGCCGCGTGGCCGCCGACCGCCGTGCGCGGTACGAGGGTGGTCCACTCCACGCCGTCGGCGAGCAGGTCGTCCGGCGACGGGGAGCCCGCCAGGGACGTGGCCTCCACGGACACGGCCTGGGGGTAGTTGCCGCGGAAGTGCGCGGTGTCGACGACGACGCCGCGTACGACTCCGGGAGCGCCGAGGCGTACCAGCGCCCAGTCGTGGTCGTGGTCCGTGGGGTGCGGCTCGGAGGCGGAGACGCCGCGCCGGCGGCGGGTCTCCCAGCCGTCCATGATCTTGCCCTTGTGGCCGAAGTGCTCGGGGTCGAACTCCGCGGGCTCCGGCTTGAGCAGGTTCTCGCGCTCGGCGAAGAACTCGTCGTTGGCCGCGACGACGCCACCGCCGAGCCGCCGGTCGGCCAGGTCGACCAGGTCGGTGAAGGGGAAGTCGGCGGTGCGGTAGTCGGCGTAGGGGTCACCGCCGCCGTACGGGCGGGCGTCGCCGGTGAAGCGGGCAATGGCGGTCACGATGTCACTGGTTCCTTTCGAGCAGCCGGCCGCTGGGCTCGGCGAGGGTTCCGCCCTGCGCGATGCGCGTCCCGCGCAGCCAGGTGGACTTCACGACGCCGTGCAGGGTCTTGCCCGCGTACGCCGTGACCTGGTTGCGGTGGTGCAGCTCGGCCGGGTCGACGGTGAAGGTCCGCTCGGGCGCGAGGACCGCGAAGTCGGCGTCGCGCCCGGGCTCGATGGCGCCCTTGCGGTCGTCCAGGCCCGCGAGCCGGGCCGGGGCGGTGGACATCCAGCGGGCGACGTCCTCCAGCGTGCGGCCGCGGCGCCGGGCCTCGGTCCAGATGGCGGGCAGGCCCAGCTGGAGGGACGAGATGCCACCCCAGGCGTCGGCGAAGTCGGGGACCTTGAGGTCGCTGGTGCAGGGCGAGTGGTCGGAGACGACGCAGTCGATGGTGCCGTCGAGGAGCCCCTGCCACAGGGCGTCCTGGTTCTCGGCCTCCCGGATGGGCGGGCAGCACTTGAACTCGGTCGCCCCGTCGGGCACTTCCTCGGCCGTGAGGGTGAGGAAGTGCGGACAGGACTCCACGGTGATCCGCACCCCCTCACGCTTGGCGGCGGCGATCAGCGGCAGCGCGTCACTGGACGACAGGTGCAGGACGTGCACGCGCGCGTCGAGCCGCCGGGCCTGGTCGATCAGGTTCTCGACGGCGGTGTTCTCGGCGTCGCGCGGCCGGGAGGCGAGGAAGTCGGCGTACCGCGGGCCCTTGCGCTGGGGCGCGGCGGCCAGGTGGTGCGGGTCCTCGGCGTGGACGATCATCAGGCCGCCGAAGCCGGCGATCTCGGCCAGCGAGGTGGCGAGCTGTTCCTGGTCGAGCTGCGGGAACTCCTCCACGCCGGACGGCGACAGGAAGCACTTGAAGCCGAAGACGCCGGCGTCGTGCAGCGGACGGAGGTCCTTGACGTTGTCCGGCAGGGCACCGCCCCAGAAGCCCACGTCGATGTGCGCCTTGGGCCGGGCCACGTCCTGCTTGGTCCGCAGGTGCGCCACGGTGGTGGTGGGCGGGAGCGAGTTGAGCGGCATGTCGAGCAGGGTGGTGATGCCGCCCGCCGCCGCGGCGCGGGTGGCGGTCCAGAAGCCCTCCCACTCCGTCCGGCCCGGGTCGTTCACATGGACGTGCGTGTCGACGAGGCCGGGGAGCACGGCGTCGTCGCCGACGTCCTCCAGTCGGGCGCCCGCGGGCACCTCGGCGTCGTACGGCAGCACCGCCGCGATCTTCCCGCCGGCGACGGCGACCGACGCGGCCCGCGTCCCCTCAGGAGTGACGACGCGCGTCGAGCGCAGTACCAGGTTCACGTCCACGTTCCCCATCCATCCCCGTCCACGACCTTGGATTTCAACGAACTGTTGAAGGAGTCTTCACCTCCGGACCTGCCCCGTCAAGAGCCTCCCGCCGCCGCGGGGGTGGCGCCAGGGCGGCTTGGATGTTTCCATGAAGTGGAAAGAGGTTTTCACTCAAGAGCACGTAGCTATCCACACCCACGGCGCCGGCGGGCCCCCGCGCGGCCCCGCGGACACCTGGACAAACAGGCCCTGACCGGCGAGGACGCCCGGGTTCGGGCAGTGTGCCCGGCCGGGCGGACCGGTAGGCTGCTGGCTTGTCCATCCGCCTCGAAAGGACCGTTGACGTGCCGACGTCCAGCGCCAGCACCACCGACGCCGCCAAGCCCGCCTCCGGGAACGGGAACGGCGGTGTGCAGTCCCTTGAGCGTGCCTTCGACCTTCTGGAGCGGATGGCCGACGCCGGGGGCGAGGTCGGGCTGAGCGAGCTCTCCACCAGCAGCGGCCTGCCGCTGCCCACCATCCACCGCCTGATGCGCACCCTGGTCGCCTGCGGCTACGTACGCCAGCAGGCCAACCGCCGCTACGCGCTCGGCCCCCGCCTGATCCGCCTCGGCGAGTCCGCCTCCCGGCTGCTCGGCACCTGGGCCCGCCCCTACCTGGCCCGCCTGGTCGAGGAGACCGGCGAGACCGCCAACATGGCGCTGCTCGACGGCGACGAGATCGTCTACGTCGCCCAGGTCCCCTCGAAGCACTCCATGCGGATGTTCACCGAGGTGGGCCGCCGGGTGCTGCCGCACTCCACCGGCGTGGGCAAGGCGCTGCTCGCGCACACACCGCCGGAGGAGGTACGGGCGCTGCTCGCCCGCACCGGCATGCCGGCCGCCACCGAGAGGACGATCACCACGCCCGAGGGCTTCCTGGACGCCCTGGAGCTGGTGCGCCGGGCCGGGTACGCGGTGGACGACAACGAGCAGGAGATCGGGGTGCGCTGCCTCGCGGTCCCGGTGCCCGACATGCCCACCTCCGCCGCCATCTCCATCTCGGGCCCGGCGGGCCGGGTGACGGAGGCGGCCACCGAGAGGATCGTCCCGGTCCTCCAGGAGGTGGCGCGGGACCTGTCGGCGGCCCTGGCGAGCACCTCGGCCAACGGCCCGCAGGGCTGAGCCCGCGCACGGGCGGCGGGCCGGGCAGCAGGGGCCAGGGCCTTCCGGTCCGGCGCGTTCCGGGCGGGCGGGACAGGGAGCACCGGTCGTCCGCGCCCGGTAGGGCCGGGCGGCATGCCCGGCCGGACGCTCAAGCGCGGTGCGGTCGGGCCGGGCGGATCACTGCCGCGCGGCGGTCGGGCCGGGCGGCCCGCCCGGCCGGATCGGTCTGCCCGGCTAGCGGGGCGCGTCGCCGAACAGCTCGACCGCGTTGCGTACGGCGGCCAGGGCGGTGGCCAGGGCGCTGACCGAGCCGATGGCCCCCGCGACCAGCAGCAGCGAGCGGCGCAGCCGGCGGACCTCGGGGGCGCCGTCGGCCGCCATCGCGGCCAGCGCGGCGAGCTCGTCCTCCGCGATTCCCCGGTCCATGAACTCCGCCGGGTGCCCGGCCAGCTCACGCCGGAGCCGGGACACGGCGGCGCTCAGCTCCATGACCCTCGGGTCCTCGCCGGCGTCGGCGCCGGTGCCGGTCACGCGCCTCTGTCCCACGCTCGGCAACAAAGCTCTCCCCACCTTCTTCTGCGTCTGCGCACATGCCCGCGCGGTGCGGCCCGTCCCGGTGATGGTCGGTCACCCGGCTCGCGGAAAGATTATCGGCATGTGCCCGACCCCCGTGCCACACGGAAGGGGGTGGCCTAGCCGTTCTGTTCGATATTCGGACGCGTTGCGGCGCGTCCAGCGGGGCAAAACGCGATACATGTCGGAGTTAGCCCGGTTCAGGAGTCCCGCTGGGCTGTGACAAGTCCGACATCACCAACGAGCTCCGGTCCGGCCCGGATCGCCCCGTTCGGCGGCCGGCGGCCCCTCCCCGCTCCGGCGACCCATGGGGTATGCACTGCCCATGGGACCTACGACGACAACGCACGGCACACCGAACCCACCCGGCGCACCGCCGGTCGCCGGGCTGCTGCTCGCGGCAGGCGGCGGGCGGCGGCTGGGCGGCCGCCCCAAGGCACTGTTGGAGCACCGCGGCCGGCCCCTGGTGGAGCACGGGGTGGCGGCGTTGCGGGAGGGCGGTTGCCGGACGGTGCACGTGGTGCTGGGGGCCGCCGCCGGCACCGTACGGGAGCGGGCCCCGCTGCCCGGCTGCGTGCTGGTCGTCAACCCGGCCTGGGAGGAGGGCATGGGTTCGTCGCTCCGCGCCGGCCTGGCGTCGCTGGCCGGGACGGACGCGGAGGCGGTCGTCGTCACCCTGGTGGACCAGCCGGGGATCGGCCCGGCGGCGGTGGCCCGGCTGCTCGCCGCCCACCACTCCCCCGCCTCCCTGGCCTCGGCGTACTACGGCGGGAAGCGCGGCCACCCGGTGCTGTTCGGCGCCGAGCGGTGGACGGATGTCGCGGAGAGCGCCACCGGCGACCGGGGGGCCCGCGCCTACCTGAAGGAGCACGAGGGTGCGATCGAGCTCGTCGACTGTTCGGATGTGGCGGAGCCCTACGACATCGACACGGAGGCCGACTTGGGGCGCCTGGAGTGAACGGCGCGTGTGCGCGGTGGCACCCAGCGCCACATTGTGTCGAGCCGGAGAATCTCGACATCAACAGACCATTGAGCTTCCACCATGAGGAAACTAGTATCCACTGATCAGAAGCTCCTGAACGTCAAAAGGCGCCCGCGACCGTATCTCGGCTCCAGCGGCACTCAGTGCCGCCCGCGAAACTGCCCGGCGACCGCCCGGCGCCCTCTGAAGCCCGCTGAAGGAAGTGACATCTCATGTCCGCACCGGCGCCGTCCCCGCTGGCCATCGTCGAAGCCGAGCCCCTGCCCCGGCAGGAAGAGGTCCTCACCGACGCGGCCCTGGCCTTCGTGTCCGAGCTGCACCGGCGCTTCACGCCACGTCGTGACGAGCTCCTCGCCCGCCGGGCCGAGCGCCGCGCCGAGATCGCCCGTACCAGCACCCTGGACTTCCTCCCCGAGACCGCGCGGATCCGGGAGGACGAGAGCTGGCGGGTCGCGCCGGCCCCGGCCGCGCTCGACGACCGCCGAGTCGAGATCACCGGCCCGACGGACCGCAAGATGACCGTCAACGCCCTGAACTCGGGCGCCCGGGTCTGGCTCGCGGACTTCGAAGACGCCTCCGCCCCCACCTGGGAGAACGTCGTCCTGGGCCAGCTCAACCTGATCGACGCGTACGAGCGGCGGATCGACTTCACCGACCCCCGCACGGGCAAGTCGTACGCCCTCGGGCCCGCCGAGGAGCTCGCCACGGTCGTCATGCGCCCGCGCGGCTGGCACCTGGAGGAGCGTCACCTGCGCTTCGACGGCCGGCCGGTCCCCGGCGCGCTGGTCGACTTCGGCCTGTACTTCTTCCACAACGCGCGGCGCCTGCTGGACCTGGGCAAGGGCCCGTACTTCTACCTCCCGAAGACGGAGTCGCACCTGGAGGCCCGCCTCTGGAACGACATCTTCGTCTTCGCCCAGGACTACGTCGGCATCCCGCAGGGCACCGTCCGCGCGACCGTCCTGATCGAGACGATCACGGCGGCGTACGAGATGGAGGAGATCCTCTACGAGCTGCGCGACCACGCCTCGGGCCTGAACGCCGGCCGCTGGGACTACCTCTTCTCGATCGTCAAGAACTTCCGTGACGGCGGCCGGAAGTTCGTCCTCCCGGACCGCAACGCGGTGACGATGACCGCCCCGTTCATGCGCGCGTACACCGAACTGTTGGTGCGCACCTGCCACAAGCGCGGCGCCCACGCGATCGGCGGCATGGCGGCGTTCATCCCGTCCCGCAAGGACCCCGAGGTCAACAAGGTGGCCTTCGAGAAGGTCAAGGCCGACAAGGACCGCGAGGCCGGCGACGGCTTCGACGGTTCCTGGGTCGCCCACCCCGACCTGGTCCCGATCGCCATGGCCTCCTTCGACGCGGTGCTGGGCGACCGGCCCCACCAGAAGCACCGCCTCCGCGAGGACGTGTCGGTGTCGGCCGCCGATCTGATCGCCGTCGACTCGCTCGACGCAGAGCCGACCTACGAGGGCCTGCGCAACGCCGTCCAGGTGGGCATCCGCTACATCGAGGCATGGCTGCGCGGGCTGGGCGCGGTGGCGATCTTCAACCTGATGGAGGACGCGGCCACGGCCGAGATCTCACGCTCGCAGATCTGGCAGTGGATCAACGCGGGTGTCGAGTTCGCGCACGAAGGGCGGACCGTGCGGGCCACCCCGGAACTGGCCCGCGAGGTCGCCGCCGGGGAACTGGCCGCGATCCGCGCCGAACTGGGCGACGACGCCTTCACCGCCGGCAAGTGGCAGCAGGCCCACGACCTGCTCCTGCAGGTCTCCCTGGACGAGGACTACGCGGACTTCCTGACCCTCCCCGCCTACGAGCGCCTGGTCGGCTGACGCCCCGGCCGGACCCCGCCGCCCCCTGGTACCGCACAGCACCAGGGGGCGGCGGCGTACCCGCGACCGGCGGCTGGCGACCCCCGCGACGCGCGACCCGCGGCCGGCGGCCCGCGGCCGGCGGCCCGCACGAACGACGCGGGGGTTCAGCGCTCGCCGGCCACCACCGTGCGCTGGGCGGAGAAGTCGCCCCACGTGCCGTCCGGGAGCTTGGCCCGGAGCTTGACGCTGTAACGGGTGCCCGGCTTGTCGGTCACGGTGAAGGTGTACGTCGCCGTGCCGGGAGGCGGGGCGTCCCCCCAGACGACGGTGGTGGCGAACCTGCCGTTCAGGAAGAGCTGGTGCTCCTTGACCGGTGCGCCCGTCCTGGGGGGAGTCCAGCTGAGCCGGACGGTGTCGCCGCGGGCGGTGGCCGTGAGACCGGTGGGGGCGGTGGGGGTGTCGTCGCCGGGCGCGGACGCCGTGGTGAGGTCCACCGGCTCACTGTCGGGGGAGGTGTTCTCGGCCGCGTCGCGGGCCCGCACGGTGAAGGTGTAGACGGTGCCGGGGCGCAGTCCGGTGAGCCGCGCGCTGGTGGTGGTGCCGGGGACACTGTGGACGCGGGAGTCCTCCTGGTAGATGTCGTACGCGGTGACCGCCTCGTTGTCAGAGGCCCGCCCCCAGCTCAGGGTGACCGCCCTGGCCCCCTGGACCGTGCCGCGCGGAGCCGGAGGGCGGGACGGCGGGGTGCGGTCGCCGGGGCTGGCCGCCGGGGTGGTGACGGGTATGGCGGCGCTCGGCGCGGACAGGTTCCCGGCGGCGTCCCGGGCCCGGACGGTGAAGCTGTACGCGGTCGAGGGCGCGAGCCGTTCGATGTCGACCATCGTCCGGCCGGCCGGCAGGGACTTCACCTTCGCGCCCTTCTGGAACACCTCGTACCCGGTGACCGCCCTGTTGTCGGTGGCGGGCTGCCACATCACGTGCACCGAGGAGGCGCTGCCGGCCTGCGCGGTCACGCCCGTGGGGGTGGAGGGCCGCTCGGTGTCCGCCGGGGGCCCGTCGGTTCCGCAGGCGGTGAGCAGCAGGGCGGCCGCGCAGGCCGTGGCCGTGAGGGTGGGGGGTCGTCGCACGGTCGGGCCTCCGGGTCCGGACACTGATTGGTCCAGACCTATATGTCACAAGGGCGGCCCCGCCATCAACCCCTGTGCGGCGGCCGACTGCCGCCGGCCCGCCGTTTCCTGGCGCCGGTCGCGGTCCGGGCGCTCCTGGCGGTCCTCACCGCCCGCCCCGCCGCTTCCGCCACCCGGCTGTCGGGGTGGCGGTCGCGCAGGTCCTCCAGCAGGCGCGCCGATCCGGCAGGATCGGCGGCGGCCAAGGCCCGGACCAGGGCGGGCGCGCCGCCCGGCCAGTCGGCGGCGGCCGTGTCGAAGGCGTCGAGAAGGGCGCTCGGCGCCGGTTCGGCCGCCCGTCCCTCGGCGGCCACGGCGATGGCCGCCCGCATGTCCTCGGTCCAGCGCAGGTGCAGTTCGTCGAGGACCAGGACCGCACGGGCGCCGAGCGGCACCCCCTCCGCCGCCACGTCCGCACCGCGCGAGGCCAGGAGGCGCTGGACGTAGGCGCCCGTGACCGGGTCGGCGAGGGCGGCGTGGAGCGGACCGGCGGGAACCCCGGCGAGGTCGAGGTGGGCCAGGAGGGTGGGCGTCGAGATGTCGTGGAAGGTGCCGGCCTTGGCGGCGGAGACGGCCGCGAGCAGCTCCGCCCACGCCTCGTCGGTGCCGCCGCGCCCGGCGGTCCACGCGGTGACGGCCGCGGCGGCGATGGCGGGAGGCCAGTTCCTGACCGCGGCGACGGTCTCGTGCGCGTCCCAGGCGACGATGTCCTCCGGGCCGGGGGCGGGGATCCCGGCGACGGCCATGACGTGGCACATGACCGCCTTGCCGAGCGCGGTCAGGCCGTAGGCGTCGCCGGTGCGGAAGACACACCCGGTCCCGGCCAGCCGGTCCACGACCGCCGCCAACTCGCGTGCGTGCGCCGCCAGTTCGCCGCGCTGCGCCTCGGTCACCTCCGGCTGGCGGAGCAGGGCGGAGAGCTCCCGCGCCGACGGGGCGGTGTACTCGGCCGGCGCGCTGTCGGGCACGGGGAACGGGGCGTCCTCCAGTTCGGGGTCGACCGGCCAGTCGGCCATGTCGGAGGCCTTCCGCGCCACCGACTCCGGTGTGCCGCCCCGCTCGTGGAGCGAGTAGAGGAGGTGGGCCGCGTCGAGGGCGTACGGGTCGGACGGCTCCGCGTCCGCCGCGACGCGCTCCACGGTGGCGGCCAGGACGTCGGCGGCCAGCTCGGTCAGTTCCCGCGGGGTCCCCTCGGCCCAGACGGCGGAGGCCGGGCCGGGGAACCCGCACCGCTCGGCGAGTTCCCGCAGGGACGGGTCGACCGCCCCCGCCGCCAGGGCGGCCGGGAGGGGAGCCGCGCGCACCAGGCCCCGGACCTCCTCGGGGGCGGGGAGCCCGGACAGCGGGGGCAGCGGCACCCCCGAATAGCCGTAGTAGTCGAGGTGCTCGTTGAGCATCAGGTCCGCCAGGGCGGCGTGCGGAAGCTCCTCGGGGCCCGGAGCGAGCTCGGCGTACGGGCCGGCGAGCGCCGCGCTGAGGCCCGCGGCGGTCCAGCGGTCGGTCAGCTCGGCCGCGCGCTGTTCGAGTTCGTCGGCGTCCCAGGCGGGGGCGGGGCCGGTACCGGACCCGGGCTCCGGCGCCGGCGCCGGCGCGGCGAGCAGCGCTTCGGTGAGCAGCGTCCGGGCGGTGAAGGTACGGCAGGCCACGTTGGCGCGGCGCACCTGCGGGGGCAGCGCCGGGCGCTCCGCGCGGGGTGCGGCGGCATGGGCGGCCAGCCACGCCCGGACGGCCGCGGGGTCGGACGTGTCGACGCCGTCCGCGTCGAGCAGTGCGGCGTACCAGCGGGGCCAGGTCAGGTTGTGGGGATCGGCCATGGCCCGCCGGAACTCCGGGACGGCCTCGTCGACCGCCGCGAGCAGGCGCGCGTGGCGCTTGGCGTTCAGCCGGTTCGCCGCCCGCACCCGGTCGGCCAGTGCGGTGAACACGGCGGGCACCATGGCGAGCTCGTCCGGGCCGGCGTGCAGCAGTCCGGGCAGGTCCTCGTGGAGCACGCGCCGCAGCAGCTCGGGCGTCGGTTCCGGCACGCCCGTGCGACGGTCCGCGCCGCGCAGTGCCAGCAGGGTGAGCACGGCGTCGGCGGGGCGCGCCGGCAGGGTGACGCCCTGCCCGGTCCTCGCCCGGGCGAGGAAGTCGTCGAGCCCGGTGTTCAGGTCGTGGGTGGTGGCAGTGGTACGGGTCACGCGGGGAGCGTATGGGCGCCCGGCCGGACGGGGGGCGTTGCCGCGAGCGCGTTGCCCTATCGGGTGATGGGCGGGAGCCTGTGCGCCTGCCGGGCGGGAGGTCCACGGGCTCCGGGACGGTGAGTGTCAGTGGGGTGCGCTTCACTGGTCTGGTCACTCTCTGTAGCAATCAAGGGGGGATTGTGACGGACCGTATGACGTATGTGACGCACGCCGGTCTGCGCGAGCGCGGCTGGACCGATGCCATGGTGCGGGAGCTGCTCGGCGATCCGGACGTGCAGGGGCGCAACCCGCGCCAGTGGTCGGTCGCGCCGGTACGGCTGTACCTGCTGGCGCGTGTGGAGGCGGTGGAGCGGGCTCCGGAGTTCGCGGTGTGCGCCGCCGCGGCCGGACGTGGCTCGGCGGCCACCCGGGTGGCCGCCGACCGGAGACGCCGGGCCGTGCTCACGGCGATCCGCGCGCAGCCGATCGAGGTGCCCATCCTGCCCGCGGCCGAGCTGGAGAAACGGGCGGTGCGGCACCGGCAGTTCCTGGCCGCCGGCCGGTCGGCACCCGGCACGCCGGGCCGCCCCCCTGGCCGGCCGGGGGCGGGGGTCGAGCCGGGTGCAGGACCGTGGGCCGGGTCGCCCGGCGCGCGAGGGGCGCGGGCCGCCGGACCACGGGGCGCCGGGCAGGCGCCGGGCCCGGGCACCCGGCGGGAAGGGGTGCCTCGGGCCCCGGCGGCGGGGGCGCCGGTCGCCCGCCCGGCCGGGCGACCGGCCGCTGGGTCCGGATTGCCGGGTTCCGAGCCCCCCGGAGAACCAGGAGCGCTGGTGCGGTGGCAGGTGGACTACCTGCGGTACGCGCTCAAGCGGTACGACGCGCTGCTGGACGGGTTGTTCGGCACGTCCGGCCGGGCGGAGGCCGAGCGGCTGCTGCGGGAGCGGGTGTACGGGGCGATCGCGCAGGCGTATCCGCGCCTGGCGGCCGAGTGCCGGCGCAGGATCGGCTGACAGACCGCGAGGGAAAGGGGAAACGGCGATGGGCGCATCGGCGATGAGTTCCGGGGCGCGTGGCGGTCAGTACTCGTACGGACCAGGCACACATGGAGGCGACCATGCACGATCTCGTACCGGTGACCCGTCGGGTGTCCCGGCTGCTGGACGGCGTCACCGACGACCGGCTCGGCGCGCCGACCCCTTGTCCCGGTTATGCCGTGCGGGAGTTGCTCGGGCACCTCACGGGGCTCGCGGTCGCCTTCCGGGACGCCGCGAGGAAGGACCTCGGACCGACCACCGACACACCCCCGCAGTCCGTCCGGCCGGTGCTCGACGAGGACTGGCGGGTCTCCCTGCCCCGCCGCCTCGCCGAACTCGCCGAGGCGTGGCGGGCGCCGGACGCCTGACGGGGCACCACCCGAGCGGGTGGGGTCACACTGCCGGGCGAGGTGGCGGGCGCGGTCGCCCTGAACGAGGTGCTGGTCCACGGCTGGGACCTGGCGCGCGCCACGGGCCTGCCGTACGCGCCGGACGATGCCTCGCTCCGGGTCTCGTACGCGCTGCTGGCCCCGGCCGCCGAGGGTCCTGGAAGCGAGGGCCTGTTCGGCGTGCCCGTCCCGGTGCCGGACGACGCGCCACTGCTGGACCGGGTGGTCGGTCTGAGCGGACGGCGACCGGACTGGCAGCCGGCAGCCGGCTGACCGGCGTCCCCGCGGGCCGGGCAGGCGGGGCGCGCCCGGAGCCGCGCCACCGGACCGCCGGCCCCGCCCCACGGGCCACCGGACCGCCGGTGGCGCGCCACCGGCCGCCGGCCGCCCGGCCGCCCGGTCACCGGGCACAGCGGCAGCCGGACTCACCCGGTCTCCCCACCGCGACGGTGTCGGCTCCGCACGGTCGTGGCCCCCGGTGTGGGCGTCACCCGTGCGGAGCGAGCGCGCTCCGGGGCACCTGCCCCGGCCGCCCGTGCCGTGCCGGGGCAGGCGCCCGGGCACGGCACGGACACCGTCAGTGCGTCGTCGGCAGCGCCTTCGCGGCGCGGGTCCCGGAGATCTCGTCGCCCGGCTCCATCGGGGCCGTCACCTCGTCGGCGTCGCCGTGCCCGCCCAGGTGGTTGAAGACCAGGTTCAGCAGGACGGCGGCGACGCAGCCCGTCGATATGCCGGAGTCCAGGATGATCTTCGCGGTCTCCGGGAAGGCGTGGTAGAACTCCGGCGCCGTGATGGGGATGATCCCGACCGCCAGGGAGACGGCCACGATCAGGACGTTGTTGTCCTTCTCCAGACCCGCCCTGACCAGGGTCTGCACACCGCTGGCGGCGACCGAACCGAAGAGGACCACCCCCGCGCCGCCCAGCACCGGGCGCGGTACGACGGCGATGAGGGAGGCCGCGACCGGGCACAGGCCCATCAGGACCAGGAAGCCGCCGCCCGCCGCGACCACGAAGCGGCTGCGGATCCCCGTCATGGCGACCAGTCCGATGTTCTGCGCGAAGGCGCTGCACATGAAGCCGTTGAACAGCGGGCTGATCGCCGAGCCGAGGGTGTCCGCGCGCAGGCCGGCCGCGATGGTCCTCTCGTCGGCGGGCTTCTCCACGATCTCGCCCAGCGCCAGCATGTCGGCGGTCGACTCGGTCATCGACACGAGCATCACCACGCACATGGAGACGATGGCGGCGAGGGCGAACTGCGGGGCCCCGAAGTGGAACGGGGCCGGGAAGCCGACGATGTCCGCCTCGGTGACCGGGCTGAAGTCGGTGACGCCGAAGGGTATGGCGATCAGCGTGCCCAGGACCAGGCCGATCAGGACGGCGATCTGTTTGACGAAGCCGTGCGTGAACCGGCGCAGCACCAGGACGAGCAGGAGGGTGACGGCCGCGAGGGTGAGGTAGGTGGTGGAGCCGTAGTCCACCGCCTTGGGGTCGGGTCCCTGCGCCCAGCCGAAGGCGACCGGCAGCAGCGACAGGCCGATCAGTGTGATGACCGTTCCGGTGACGACCGGCGGGAAGAACCGGACCAGCTTGCTGAAGAAGGGAGCGGCGATGAAGCCCAGGATCCCGGCGACGATGATCGCGCCGAAGATGACGGGGATGGCATCGGCCTTGTCGTCGGTGGTGTCGATGATGGCGAGCATCGGGGCGACGCCCGCGAAGGTGACGCCGTTGACGAACGGCAGCCGGGCGCCGATCTTCCACACGCCGAGGGTCTGGAGGAAGGTGGCGAGGCCCGCGGTGAAGAGGCTGGCGCCGGTGAGGAAGGTGAGTTCGGTCGCGGAGAGCCCCACGGCCGCTCCGACGATCAGCGGCGGGGCCACCACACCCGCGTACATCGCGGCCACGTGCTGGAGGCCGCTGGTGAACATCCTGAGGGGCGGGAGCTTCTCGTCGACCGGGTGTTTGCGGTCGGCGGGGGCTTCGGGGCCCGCGGGGTCGGCCCCGGCGGTACCGGCTGGGTCGGTGGCATCTGCGTCGTTGCGAAACCTGGGCTCGGCGGCCACGGCGGTTCCTCCGGTCGGTTACACGTCGGCGGCGCGACGCGGGTGTCAGGGAGGTGGTGCGAGTGGTGCTTGTGTGACAGGTGGTGCGAACAGCGACGTGGGGGGTCGACCAGGGGACGGGCGTGCTTCACCGTCCGGGAGGTGCCGTTCCGTTCTTCGGACCGGCACCCCCCGGCGCGGCTGCCGTGGACCCCGCTCGGGTCCCCGGCGACCGGTC
Organism: Streptomyces sp. NPDC050856; assembly: GCF_040653855.1. Lineage (NCBI taxonomy): Bacteria > Bacillati > Actinomycetota > Actinomycetes > Kitasatosporales > Streptomycetaceae > Streptomyces > Streptomyces sp. NPDC050856. The sequence continues at coordinate 271,313 of NZ_JBFAGV010000005.1, forward strand.
GAGGGCCGTCCCCCCCGACCGGACTCGGTGGATCGCCCACCCGGCTCGCTGCCGGGTGGCGACGGGCGCCCGGGACGGCCCGGGCGCGTGGTACGCCCGGGTCAGCCCTGGGCGGCGATACGGGCGAGGCGCCGGGCCTCGTCGCGGGTCGAGCGGGCGATGGCGTCCTCGTCGGCGGTCAGCAGCCGGTTGTCCTGGACGATCTGCCGGCCGTTGACGAACGACGCGGTGACGGGGGCCGCCGCGCCGAAGACGATGGCGGTGACCGGGTCGGCGATGGAGGCGTGGGCCAGGCCGTCGACCTTCCACAGCACGAGGTCGGCGAGCTTGCCCGCCTCCAGCGAGCCGATCTGGTCGGCTCGGCCGAGCACCTGGGCGCCCCCGTACGTACCCAGGCGCAGTGCCTGGCGGGCGTTCAGGGCGGCTTCGCGGTGGGCACCCAGGCGGTTGATCAGCAGCGCGTTGCGCAGCTCGGTGTGCAGCTCACCGGACTCGTTGGAGGCCGTGCCGTCGACGCCCAGGCCGACCGGGACGCCCGCCCTGAGCATGTCGGGGACGCGGGCGATACCGGCGGCGAGGCGCGCGTTGGAGGACGGGCAGTGGGCGACACCGGTCCTCGTACGGGCGAAGGCGGCGATGTCGGAGTCGTTCATGTGGACGCAGTGCGCCATCCACACGTCCTCGCCGAGCCAGCCGGTGGACTCGAAGTAGTCGGTGGGGCCCATGCCGAACAGCTCGTGGCAGAACTTCTCCTCCTCCACCGTCTCCGAGCCGTGGGTGTGCAGCCGTACGCCGAGGCGGCGGGCCAGCTCGGCACCCTGCCTGAGCAGTTCGGTGGAGACGGAGAAGGGGGAGCAGGGGGCGACCGCGATCTGGGTCATGGCGTCGAAGGAGGCGTCGTGGTGCTTCCTGACGGTCTCCTCGGTGGCGGCGAGCGCGCCTTCGAGGGTCTCGACCGCGAAGTCCGGCGGCAGACCGCCGTCCTTCTCGCTGCGGTCCATCGAGCCCCGGGCGAGGGTGAAGCGCACGCCCATCTCGGACGCGGCCTTGATGATCGCGCCGGACAGGTCGCCGGAGCCCTTGGGGAAGACGTAGTGGTGGTCCATGGCGGTGGTGACACCACCGCGGGCCATCATCGCGAGCGAGCCCTGGGCCGCCGCGTAGGCCATCGGCTCGTCGATGCGTGCCCACGTCGGGTAGAGGGCGACGAGCCAGTTGAACAGGTTGTGGTCGGTGGCCAGGCCACGGGTGATCCACTGGTAGAAGTGGTGGTGCGTGTTGACCAGGCCGGGGGTGGCCAGGTGACCGGTGGCGTCGACGCGCCGCACGACATCCGTCAGGTCCCCGGGCGCCCGGCCGGCCCCGATGGACTCGATCCTGTTGTCCGCGATGACGAGGTGACCCGAGGCGTACTCGGTGTCGTTGGCGTCGACGGTCGCGATCGCGCAGTTCTCGATCACGATGCGCTGGGCTGCCGAAGGTGCCATGGCGCTTCCTTCTTCGTTCAATGGTGGCGGGAATTCCCCTGGACGGGGTCCTCGGGGGAGGGCACGGCAGGACCCTAGGAGGATTTGAGTGCCACAGCCGGGCGGCTGCGGGTGCCGAGGTGGTGGAAGAACAGATTGAGCAGGACCGCGACCAGCGCTCCGGCGCTGATCCCGGAGCCGAGCACGGTCTGTGCCCAGGCCGGGAAACCGGCGTAGAAGGTGGGCGCGGCGAGCGGGATGATGCCCGCGCCGAGCGCGACGGCGACCAGGATGATGTTGGAGCTGTCGTCCAGTCCGGCCTCGGAGAGCGTACGGATGCCGCTGACCGCGATGGAGCCGAACAGGACGATACCCGCGCCGCCGAGGACGGGCATCGGCACGAGCGAGACGACCGCGCCGAGGACCGGGAAGGCCCCGAGCACCAGCAGCGCCCCGCCGGCGACCGCGACGACGTAGCGGCTGCGGACACGGGTCAGCGAGACCACGCCGACGTTCTGGGCGAAGGCGGAGGTCGGGAAGCCGCCGAAGACCGGGCCGATGAGGGTGGCGAAGCCGTCCGTGCGCAGGCCCCGGGTGATGGTCCCGCCGTCGGTGGGGCGCTCGCAGATCTCGCCGAGGGCGAGCATGCCGGCGCTCGACTCCGTCATCAGGACCAGCATCACGACGCACAGGGAGAGGATCGCGGCGGGCTGGAACTCGGGGGCCCCGAAGGCGAAGGGGGCCGGCAGCGCGGCGACGGGCGCTTCCCGCAAGGCGGTGAAGTCGGCCATTCCGAACGGGATCGCCGCCAGGGTGCCGGTGAACAGGCCCAGCAGCAGCGCGATCTGCTGGACGAAGCCCCTGCCGAAGCGCTGGAAGAGCAGGATGACGACGAGGGTGAAGGCGGCCAGCGCCAGGTGCCTCATGGCACCGAAATCGGCGGTGTGCTCGTTCCCGCCCTGCGCCCAGGCCACCGGTACCGGCATCAGGGTCACCCCGATGAGGGTGATGACGACGCCGGTGACGAGTGGTGGGAAGAAGCGCAGCAACCGGCCGAAGAAGGGCCCGACGGCGAGACAGAACACTCCGGCGACCATCACCGCGCCGTAGATGGCGGGCAGTTGGTGTCCGGGGGCGCTGGTCTCGGCGATGGCGAGCATGGGTGCGATGCCGGCGGAGGACGCGGCGTTGACGAACGGCAGCCGGTTCCCGGCGAACGCCGCGACGCCGAGCGTCTGCAGGAGGGTGGCGAGGCCGGCGACGAGCAGGCTCGCCGCGATCAGCCGGGTCGTCCCGCCCCCGTCCAGGCCGACGGCCTGGCCGATGATGAGCGGAGGGGTGACGACGCCCGCGTACATGGCGGCGATGTGCTGGAGCGCGGCGGGGACGAGCCGCGGGAAGGGGGGCTTCTCGTCCACCGGGTGGCAGGGGGTCGCCCCCGGGGCCGGTGGGGTGGGACACGGGCCTTCCGCCGGTCCCTTTGCAGGCTGTGCCATGAGTGTTCCCTCCGGTCCGCCCGCCGTCCCCCGCCCGGTGCGGGCTGGTGGACGGCGGGCGGCCTGGCGTCAGAGGTTGGTCATGTCGACCGGGATCCGCGGCTCCACGCCGTCCCGCAGGATCGTGGCCTCGATCAGACCGTACGGACGGTCCGCCGCGAAGTAGACCTCGTTGTCGTTCTTCAGCCCGAAGGGCTCGAGGTCGACCAGGAAGTGGTGCTTGTTGGGGAGGGAGAAGCGAACCTCGTCGATCTCCGACCGGTTGTTGATGATCCGCGCGCCCATCTGGTACAGCGTCTGCTGCAGCGAGAGCGAGTAGGTCTCGGCGAAGGCCTGGAGCATGTGCTTCCTGACCTGCTCGTAGGACTTCTCCCAGTTGGGCATGCGCTGCTCGTCATCGGTCCAGTTGAACCGCCAGCGGCCGGAGACCTGGGTGGCCAGGATGCGGTCGTACGCCTCCTGGAGGGTGGTGTACTTGTCCTTGACGTAACCCCAGAACTCGGAGTTCGTCGAGTTCATCACGACCAGGTCCTTGAGCCCCGAGATGACCTCCCACTTCTCACCGTCGTAGGTGATCTGCGAGACGCGGGTCTCCTGGCCCTTGCGCACGAAGGAGTGCTTGACCTCGTCGGCGCCGATGAACCTGGAGTTGGCGTCGGAGGTCTCTATGCGCTCCCAGGCGTACTCCTCGATACGGATGCGCGCCCGGTGGATCGGCTCCTGGCTGGTGACGAAGTGGCGGGCCAGGTGGATGCCGAACTGCTCGGCGGACTCGATGCCGTGCTCCTTGGCCAACGCGTACACCGTGTTCTTGGTGGTGTCGGTGGGCAGCACGTTGGCGTTGGAGCCGGAGTAGTGCACCTCGTCCATGTCGCCGGAGAGGGCGACCGAGACGTTCAGGTCCTTGATGTGGTGGGTGTCGCCGTCCCGCGTGATCTTGACGACGCGGTTCTCTGCTTTGCCGTACTGGTTCTGGCCGAGAATCGTGGGCATGTGTCTGCTAGCTCCCTCGGTAAACGGAGTAGCCGAACGGGTTGAGCAGCAGCGGTACGTGGTAGTGCTCGCCCGGTACGACGGCGAAGGTGATCGCCACCTCGGGGAAGAACGCACCGCTGTCCCTTACGCGGGGGGCGTCCTGCTGCGCCTCGGCTTGCTGGTCGGCGCCCGGCTGGGCGCCGTGCTGGGTCGAGAAGTACGCCTCGGTCTCGAAGTCGAGACGTACGTGGGTGGTTCCCTCCGGCAGGGCCGGCAGGTCCTTGCACCGCCCGTCGGCGTCGGTCCGGGAACCGCCGAGCGCCGCCCAGTCCGCGCCGGAGCCGTTGCGGGCCGCGAGCGAGACGGTGACGCCCCGGGCGGGGCGGCCGATGCTGGTGTCCAGGATGTGCGTGGACACCGATGCCGTGGTTTCCGTGCTCATGCGCTTGCCTCCTCCACGAGACGGGTGAGCCGGATGCGGTTGATCCTGCCCAGTTCGGCGCGGACGATCTCCCGCTCCTGGTCGGGCGAGTTGCCGATCCGGGTCCGTGCCGCGTCGCGCATCTGCTCACCGGTCCTGCCGGTGGCGCAGATCAGGAAGACATGCCCGAACTTCTCCTGGTAGGCCAGGTTCAGTTCGAGCATCTCGGCCTTGAGCGCCTCGGAGGCGCCGGCCATTCCGCTCTGCTCGCGGGAGGAGGCCGGGTCTCCGGGCTTCGGCCGGCCGATCGGCGGGTGCCCGGCCATCGCCTCGGCCAGGTCCCGCGCGGTCAGCCGGGCCGTGGCGGCGTCACTGGCGGCGAGGAGGGCGTCGGTGGTGGCGTAGGGGCGGCGGGCGAGCAGTGCGCTCGCCCAGGCCGAGCTGGCACACACCTCGTGCAGGGCGGCGAGCGCGTCACCGTCCGCCGAGGTGTTGAACCGGGTGAGGCCCGGTGTCGGACTCGAAGTCACGGGAGCCTCCGTGGCTGTTTTTCGTCGTACTCGGACGGGCTGCGGATAGCTAACGCCCTGCGACGACATCACGTCAACACTTTGTTGAAAAGTCGGGAACACAAAAGCCGCCGCCCGGACACCCGGACGACGGCTCCGCGCCACCGGGCGGTCATTCAGTGGTTTCCGCGCCCGCCCCGCCGGACACCTCCCGGCCACCCCTGGCCGCGTTCTCCCGGTTCAGATAGTTGTACACAGTGAACCGGCTGACGCCCAGCGCGCCGGCCACCGTCTCCACCCCGTGCCGCACGGAGAAGGCGCCCCGCGCCTCCAGCGTGCGGACGACCGCCTGCTTGGTCTTGCGGTCGAGCTCGGACAGCGGCATCCCGTGCCGCCGCTCCAGCGCGGCCAGGATGTGGTCGAGCGAGTCGGCGAGCTGGGGCAACCGCACGGCCAGCACCTCCTCGCCCTCCCAGGCCAGGACCACGTCGTCGGGCTCGGCCCGCTCGGGCGGGAGCATGGCGCCGCCCATGGCGTCCACCAGCGGCTTGACGGCGGTGACCAGGGGGTGGTCGCGCGGCTCGGTCACTTCTCCCCCTCCCCGGCCCCGTTCCCGTCCACCACGTTGACCTGGAGGGAGACCCGGGTGGCCCCGGCCTCCAGGGCGCGCCGCAGCAGCGCGTCCACCGCGCCCAGGACGGCCTCCGCGCGGCCTTCGGCGGTGTTGCCGAACGGTCCGACGTCCACGGCGTCCAGCTCGGCGCCCTGAATCACCTCGCGGGCCACCACGGCATGGGCGGGCGCCTCGTCGAGATCGAACGGCTCTGTCGTGAATTCGACCCTCAATCGCTGCATGCCCACACCGTAGCGCCGCCACGAAGGCGCTCCGACGGCCAGGAACAGGACGGTATGACCCGTTGTGCGGGGGGCCCGGCTGGCGGGCCCCTCTTGACAGCCCTCCCGACCCACATGCAATCTTCCAATACGCAGAAACGAACTTCCGCGATACGGAAGGAGCGCCGCCCTCATGGCCCGCTTTTCAGAAGACGCAGGCAAGGCCCAGCGCTTCGATGTGAACCTGTCGATCCTCTTCACGGAACTCCCGCTCCTGGAGCGCCCCGCGGCGGCCGCCGCCGCGGGCTTCACCGCGGTCGAGCTGTGGTGGCCCTGGATCGACACCCCCACGCCCGAGCAGAGTGAGCTCGACGCCCTGAAACGGGCGCTGGACGACGCCGGCACGCGGCTGGTGGGGCTGAACTTCTACGCCGGGCAGCTGCCCGGCCCGGACCGTGGCGCCCTGTCCGTACCCGGCGAGGAGTCCGCGCGCTTCCGCGCCAACATCGACGTGGCGGCCGGCTTCGCCGCCTCGGTGGGCTGCACCGCGCTCAACGCGCTCTACGGCAACCGGGTCGACGGTGCCGACCCGGCCGCCCAGGACGAACTCGCCCTGGAGAACCTGGCCCTGGCGGCCCGCGCCGCCGACCGGATCGGGGCGATCCTGCTGATCGAGGCCCTCAACAAGCCGGAATCACCGCGCTACCCGCTCGTCAGCGCCCCGGCCGCGGTCGAGGTCGTCGACAGGGTCAACGCGGCCACCGGGCTCGGCAACGCCAAGTTCCTGATGGACCTGTACCACCTGTCGATGAACGGCGAGGACCTGACCGAGGTGATCGCGAAGTACACCGACCGGACCGGCCACGTCCAGATCGCGGACAACCCGGGCCGGGGCGCGCCGGACACCGGCGGCCTCGACTTCACCGACCTGCTCGGCCGCCTGGACGCGGCCGGCTACGACGGCTGGGTGGGCCTGGAGTACAAGGCCGGCGACCGGCCGAGCGCGGACAGCTTCGAGTGGCTCCCCCGGCCGCTCCGGGCCGCCAACTGACGTCACGCACCAGAGTTTTGAGAGAGGTACCCGCATGAGCACGCTCCCGAAGGTCGCCTGGATCGGTCTCGGCATCATGGGCTCCCCCATGTCCGAGAACCTGGTCAAGGCCGGCTACCAGGTCACCGGCTACACGCTGGAGCAGGACAAGCTGGACCGGCTGGCCAAGGCCGGCGGCAAGGCGGCGACGTCGATCGCCGAGGCCGTCTCCGACGCCGACGTCATCATCACCATGGTGCCGGCGTCCCCCCAGGTCGAGGCCATCGCCTACGGCCCCGACGGCATCCTGGAGAACGCCGGGCGGGGTGCGCTGCTGATCGACATGTCCTCGATCACCCCGCAGACCTCGGTCGACCTGGCGAAGGCCGCGGCCGACAAGGGCATCCGCGTCCTCGACGCCCCGGTCTCCGGCGGCGAGGCGGGCGCCATCGAGGCGGTGCTCTCCATCATGGTCGGCGGTGAGCGGGCCGACTTCGACGAGGCCAGGCCGCTCTTCGAGGCGCTGGGCCGGACCATCGTGCTGTGCGGTCCGCACGGCTCGGGCCAGACGGTGAAGGCCGCCAACCAGCTCATCGTGGCGGTCAACATCCAGGCGTGCGCCGAGGCCGTGGTCTTCCTGGAGAAGTCCGGCGTGGACCTCGGGGCCGCGCTGGACGTGCTCAACGGCGGCCTGGCCGGCTCCACCGTGCTCACCCGCAAGAAAGACAACTTCCTCAACCGGGACTTCGCACCGGGCTTCCGTATCGACCTGCACCACAAGGACATGGGCATCGTCACCGACGCGGCCCGCAATGTCGGCGCCGCGCTGCCGGTCGGTGCCGTGGTCGCCCAGCTGGTCGCCTCGCTGCGCGCCCAGGGCGACGGCGGTCTCGACCACTCCGCCCTGCTGCGTGCCGTCGAGCGCCTCTCCGGCGGGCAGGTCTGAGGCTCCCGCCTCCCCAGAGCTCCGGGCGGTGCCGTCGCCGACACCTGTCCTGTCGCGCCCAGGCGCCGGCGCCGTCCGGAACACCCTCTTCACTTTCAACAAACTGTTGACGTGATGTTCGAGGCGAATTTACGCTCCTCGCACCGCCAGCAGGTCCCGTACGTACGGAAGGTCACCATGTCGAAGCGTGTGCTTACGACCGAGTCCGGCGCCCCGGTCGCCGACAACCAGAACTCCGCCACCGCAGGCGTCGGTGGCCCGCTCCTCCTCCAGGACCAGCACCTGCTGGAGAAGCTCGCCCGCTTCAACCGCGAGCGCATCCCGGAGCGCGTGGTGCACGCGCGCGGTTCCGGCGCGTACGGCTACTTCGAGGTGACCGACGACGTCACCGGCTTCACCAAGGCGGATTTCCTCTCCCAGGTCGGCAGGCGCACCGAGCTCTTCATACGCTTCTCCACCGTCGCCGACTCCCTGGGCGGCGCCGACGCGGTCCGCGACCCGCGCGGCTTCGCCGTCAAGTTCTACACCGAGGAGGGCAATTACGACCTCGTCGGCAACAACACCCCGGTGTTCTTCATCAAGGACCCGATCAAGTTCCCCGACTTCATCCACTCGCAGAAGCGCGACCCGTTCACCGGCAAGCAGGAGCCGGACAACGTCTGGGACTTCTGGGCACACGCCCCCGAGGCGACGCACCAGGTCACCTGGCTGATGGGCGACCGGGGCATCCCCGCCTCGTACCGCCACATGAACGGCTACGGCTCGCACACGTACCAGTGGACGAACGCGCAGGGCGAGGCCTTCTTCGTCAAGTACCACTTCAAGACCAACCAGGGCATCCGCTGCCTGAGCAGCGAGCAGGCCGCCGAGGTCGGCGGCAAGGACGCCAACTCGCACCAGACCGACCTGCTCCAGGCCATCGAGCGCGGAATGCACCCCTCGTGGACCCTGTACGTGCAGGTCATGCCGGCGCACGAAGCGGCCGACTACCGCTTCAACCCCTTCGACCTGACCAAGGTCTGGCCGCACGCCGACTACCCGCTCCAGCGCGTGGGCCGGATGGTCCTGGACCGCAACCCGGACAACGTCTTCGCCGAGGTCGAGCAGGCCGCCTTCTCGCCGAACAACTTCGTGCCCGGCATCGGTCCGTCGCCGGACAAGATGCTCCAGGGCCGTCTGTTCGCCTACGCCGACGCCCACCGCTACCGCCTCGGCGTCAACCACACCCAGCTGCCGGTCAACGCCCCCAAGGCCGTTCCCGGCGGGTCCGCGGACAACTACGGCCGCGACGGCCTCATGGCCACCCGCAACGGCTCCCGCCGCGACAAGAACTACGAGCCCAACTCCTACGCCGGCCCGGCCCAGACCGACGCGGCGCTCTCCGCCCCGCTGGCCGTCGCCGGCTACACCGGCACCCACCCGGCACCCCTGCACGTGAAGGACGACGACTTCTTCCAGGCGGGCGAGCTGTACCGGCTGATGTCGAAGGACGAGAAGGACCGGCTGGTCGCCAACATCGCCGGCGGCCTGTCCCAGGTCGGCCGCGACGACGTGATCGAGAAGAACCTCGCCCACTTCCACGCCGCCGACCCCGAGTACGGCAAGCGCGTCGAGGAAGCGGTCCGCGCCCTGCGCGAGGACTGAGCCCCACCGGCGCCGCGACACGGCGCCGGGTCGGCAACCGAGACCGCGTACGGCACCTGGCGGGAGGTCAGCCGCCGTACGCAGTCCGCACCGCGGGCCCGGATGAGGGGTGGCCGGCGGAGCGGACGGCTGGAGGACCGCGGCGGCGAGCGAGCCAGTGCGGTGGTAAGGAAGCACCGGCCCCCTTCTCGACCTGAGGGAAGGCGGCCGGCGGCCTCCGTCGCCGCGGTCCCCACCACCTCCCCCTGCACTCCGCCCGGCGGCGCGAACGTCCTGTCGCGCCAGCCTCGCGCCGTCGGGCGGTCCCATGTCGCCGAGCCCTCCGGGGCAGGCGAAGCGCGGAACCGGCGCACACGCCGGCTCCGCGCTTCGTCGTGTCCGGCCCTCTCCCGCCCAGCACGGCAGACGGACGGTACGGCAAACGGACGGCGCGTCAGCGGACGAGGGAGGCACGGCCGGCAACGGTCCCGCGCCCGGCACCGCGGTGGACGACGTCCGCACCCGCGTGGCCCGCTGCGGCGCGCCCCAGGGCCCCGCGCCTCGCGGCAATCGCCCGCCCGGGGCGGGAGGCCCCGCGTCGGCACGGCCGCCGGCCCGGTCCGGCGCCGGGCTCCGCGCCCGTGGGGCGCGCGCCGTCATGTCCCGCCGCTGTGCCCACTGGGGTCGATCAGCTTGTCGAGCACCACGCGCACCGCCCGGTACGCCGCCGCCGACACCTCGTCGGACGACGGGGCGCCGTCCGGGGCGCCGTCCGCGCCCGCCCGGGCCCGGTCCGCGCAGCGCTGTTCCTCGTCCGCCGCCCAGTCCCGGGCCACCCTGATCCGCCTGAGCAGTTCGTCCGCGTCCACAACCTCAGCCATGTGGAGCGGGTACCCCCGATTCCCGGGATACCCCGGGGTGCCGCCATATGAGTAAACGGCTACACACTGTGGGTATATCACTACCGAACGTAAGACCGAGGGGAGCTCCTTGAGAGGGGGGTTCATGGCGTGGTATCCCGCTGCGACGCGCATGGAGTTACAGCCCGAGTCGGACGCCCAGGCGGCCATCCGCCCCACCCGGTCCATCACGCACAGCATCGCCGCGCCGTGGACCGCGCGGCGGATGGACGAGTACTGGCGCGGCAGCGAGGAGGGTGCCTCGCACGGCTACCGGGAAGCGCGCCCTTCCAGGTACAGCGCTGCGGCGCGCGGGAGTTCCGGGCTGTCAGGGGCCTTCCCGAGTCCGTGGTCGCACGCACGGCACACCAGGCCGCGGACGCATTTCCCTCCCGCAAGTCCCAGCACCATCCGGGCAGCAGCCGTGATCGTGGTCGACGGACAGAGCGCGCCCGTTCCTGTCCGGCCGCCCGCAGGTGGCGCACGTGCCTGCCTTGCTCGCCGGCATCTCCGCGTGGCGGCCAGGAGGCAGCCCGAACAACGCCCCGCGCTGCGCGTGCCGTGCGCAGCCCCGGCGACTCCCCTGCAAGCCGTCCTTGGCCCTGGCGTTCCGGTTGAACACCTCCGGGCGGAGCCGACGGAGGCAGGTGTGACATTGCTTCTCGCCCCGCGGGTTCCGGCCGTGCGGCCTGGCAGGCCGCCGGTCCGACAGCGCAGTCAGTTCCCGCCCCGCGTCGCGCTGCCGGTTGTGACTCGCACACAGCCCGTTGCTGAGGTACTTCCGCGTGCGCCCGGGGAATTCGCATCGGCGGGCCTCCATCGCCGTGCCGCCGTGCACGCGGTGCGCGGTCCCGGGGCCTGTGTCCCCGTGGCGCTGCCACCGCCGGCAGCGCATGGCGCACCACCCCCGAGGGAGCACCCGTACAGGGCGGCCGCACCCCTCAAGACCGCACGTGAGCTCGTTCATGGCGAGGTCCCCCGGAAGGACGTTCCCGAGTCAAAGGAGGCACCCTGATGGCTTGGTGCCCGTTCGCGAGAAAACTGGAGCTGCAGCCTGAGAGCGATCAGCAACCCGCTATCAGACCCACGCAGTTCATCCTGCACAGCCTTGCCGCGCCATGGAATGCGCAGAGGATCTACGAGTACTGGAAGACCAACTCACTCGAGTCCCACTTCGGGCTCGGGTACGCCGGTGATCTCGCGCAGTACATCGGCACCGAGACCCGGGCGGACGCCAACTACGCGGCGAACCGGCGCCCGGACGGCACCGGGGCGGTGTCCATCGAGACGGCGTCGAATCTCCAGCACACCGACGCGTGGACCGACGCCCAGGTCGACCGGCTGATCCGGCTCGGCGTGTGGCTGCACCAGCGGCACGGCATCCCGCTGCGGGTGTGCCGTACCGCGTCCGACCCGGGCTACGGCTACCACCGCCTGCACTCCGCCTGGGCGGTGTCGGGCACGGCCTGCCCGGGCGACGCGCGCGTCCGCCAGTTCAGGAACGTCGTCTTCCCCGGGATCGTCGCCCGGGCGACCGGTCAGCTCCCGCCCCCCGCACAGGAGGATCCGATGCCCACCGTCATCAACGAGACCGTGGCGGGCGGCCCCGCCCTGGAAGCCGGCAAGTGGAAGCTGCTGGCCATGGCCAAGGACGCCGTCATCCTGCAGGGCCCCTGCGCGTACTCGCTGACCGCGTACGCCACCGTCAAGGGCCCGGCCGGGACGCGGGTCACCATGCGTTTCCAGGACCTGCCGCTCTCCACCAAACGGCCGTCCCTCGACCTGCCCATCGACTGCGGCACGGTCGCCGCCGACGGAGTGCTGCACGTCTCCGTCACCCGCAACGGGCGTCTGGAGAACAATGAGCAACTGCGGGTGGAGATAAGGGCGGACCAGGCCGCCAAGGTCGACTGGCGGGTCCTGCGGGCGCTGCGCTGGGCGGTCTGAGACAGCGGCCGGCCCCTGCCCCCGGGTGTTCGGGAGGCAGGGGCCGGAGCGGGTCCGTGCGGCGGTCCGTCAGACCAGCGGGCGGATCGCGGTGGGGGCGTGGCCCGGCTCGGTGGCCAGTTCCTCCCACTCCTTGATGTCGCTGATGTCCGCGGTGGTGCTCATCGAGATGTTGGTGACGCGCTCCAGGATGGCCTCCACGACGACCGGCACCCGGTACTCGGCGGCCAGCTTCTTGGCCTCCTCGAAGGCGGGCAGCAGTTGGTCCGGCTCGGTGACCCGGATCGCCTTGCAGCCGAGCCCCTCGGCGACCTTGACGTGGTCGACGCCGTAGACGCCGAGTTCGGGCGCGTTGATGTTCTCGAACTCCAGGTTGACCTGGAAGTTGATGTCCAGGCCGAGCTGCGCCTGGCGGATCAGGCCCAGGTAGGAGTTGTTGACGAGGACGTGGACGTACGGGATGCGGTGCTGGGCGCCGACGGCCAGTTCCTCGATCATGAACTGGAAGTCGTAGTCCCCGGACAGCGCCACGACCTGCGCGTCCGGGTCGGCGGTGGCGACGCCGAGCGCGGCCGGGATGGTCCAGCCGAGCGGGCCCGCCTGGCCGCAGTTGATCCAGTGGCGCGGCTTGTAGACGTGCAGCATCTGCGCGCCGGCGATCTGGGAGAGGCCGATGGTGGTGACATAGCGGGTCTCCGGTCCGAAGGCCCGGTTCATCTCCTCGTAGACCCGCTGGGGCTTCATCGGCACGTTGTCGAAGTGCGTGCGGCGGTGCAGGGTGGCCTTGCGCTCCAGCGTGGCGGCGATCCACTCGGAGCGGTCGGGCAGCTTTCCGGCGGCCTTCAGTTCCCGGGCGACCTCCACGAAGAGCTCCAGCGCGGCCTTGGCGTCGGAGGCGATGCCGTAGTCCGGGGCGAAGATCTTGCCGATCTGGGTGGGCTCGATGTCGACGTGGACGAAGGTGCGGCCCTTGGTGTAGACGTCGAGCTTGTAGCCGGTGTGGCGGTTGGCCCAGCGGTTGCCGATGCCGAGGACGAAGTCCGACTCCAGGAACGTCGCGTTGCCGTAGCGGTGCGAGGTCTGCAGGCCCACCATGCCGGCGTTGAGCTCGTGGTCGTCGGGGATGGTGCCCCAGCCCATGAGGGTGGGGATCACCGGCGTGCCGGTGAGTTCGGCGAACTCGACCAGCAGGTCGGAGGCGTCGGCGTTGATGATGCCGCCGCCCGCGACGATCAGTGGACGCTCGGACTCCAGGAGGAAGGAGATCGCCTTCTCGATCTGCGCGCGGGTCGCGGCCGGCTTGTAGACGGGCAGCGGCTCATAGGTGTCGGGGTCGAACTCGATCTCGGTGAGCTGGACGTCGATCGGCAGGTCGATGAGGACCGGGCCGGGACGGCCCGAGCGCATCAGGTGGAACGCCTGCTGGAAGACGCCGGGGACCTGCGCGGCCTCCAGGACGGTCGTCGCGGCCTTGGTGACCGGCTTGGCGATCGACGCGATGTCGACGGCCTGGAAGTCCTCCTTGTGGATCACCGAGGTCGGCGCCTGGCCGGTGACGCACAGGATCGGGATGGAGTCACCGATCGCGGAGTACAGGCCGGTGATCATGTCGGTGCCGGCCGGACCCGACGTACCGATGCAGACACCGATGTTCCCCGGGTTGGCGCGGGTGTAGCCCTCGGCCATGTGCGAGGCGCCCTCGACGTGGCGGGCCAGCGTGTGCTTGACCCCTCCGGCGGCCTGGAGGGCCTTGTAGAAGGGGTTGATCGCCGCACCCGGCACACCGAACGCGGTGGTGACGCCTTCGCGCTTGAGGATCTCCACAGCCGCTCGGGCGGCGGTCATACGAGGCATGGGACTGCTCCTGCTTCGGCCTGGCGGATTCGGGCTCTGTCGCGCCACCTGAGAGCGTCGATTCCGTAATGCGGAAGTTTAGTTCTGCTATATGGAAGTAATCTAAGCTGCCCGGCAGAAGCCGTCAAGGGATGTCGGAACTCCCTCCCCAACCGCACCCATCTGGTGGACCATGGGTCCAGCGAAGGGGGTCGTCGTGAGAGAGAACGTGCCGGTGCGCTGCCCGGCCTGCCGCCGGGCGCACGTCTACGCGCCGCCCGTCTACCCGTGCGCCTGCGGCGCGCCCGTCGTGCCCCCACTGGTCACGGGCGCCCTCGCCGAACCGATCGTCCACCGCACCTGGACCGATGAGTGGGTGACGGTCCGCTGCGCGGCCTGCGGCCGTCAGGACCAGTGGCCGCAGCCCGAGTTGGGCTGCCCGTGCGGCACGGTGCTGCGCGTCCCGGTCCGCCCGGTCACGGCCGCCGCGCCACCCGACGGGCCCGCCTCCTCCCCCGGGTCCGCGTCCGCCTCCGGCCCCCCGTCGCCCCCGCCCGAGTCCGGGGCGGCCCCCACCGCCCCGTCCGGGGTCACGACGGTGCCCGCGCCCTCACACATCCCCCTGCCGCGCACCGCCCCGGCTCCCCGCCCGGCGTTCCGGCCCGTCACCATCCGCACCGCCCGTGACGCGGTCACCGCCGCCGCGCTCTACCTGCGCTGGCTCGGGTTCCGCGACATCGTCCAGCCCGAGGAGCGCTCCGCCTACGGCATCGACCTGCGCGGGGCGGGTCTGGTGGCCCAGGTCGACCCCACGACCCGGCCCGCGTCACTGCGGGCGGTCGAATGCCTCTGGCTCAACGGCCTGGCCACCTCGACGGTGAGCGTCTTCTTCTCCCTGGCCGGTTACGAGGACCGGGCCCGCGCCCGCGCCGACGGGGTACGACTGCCGTTGTTCGTCATGGACCTCACCGGCGCCCCGCAGCCCGTCAACGGGCCCGCCGACGAACTGCTGGCACGCGGCGCCTGAGCGAAGCGGCCGGGCACGGCCGGAACCCCCCGGCGAAGGCGGCGCACCCGGCCGGGGGCACGCGCGCGGGCGGCGCACACCCCGGCGCGGGCGGCACACCCGGACGCGGGGCCCCGCCGGGTCATCACCCCCCGTACCGGCCGCGCAGCTCCACCTTCCGGACCTTGCCGCTGACCGTCATCGGGAAGGCGTCCAGGATCTCCAGCCTGCGCGGGACCTTGTAGTGCGCCAGCCGTTCCCGGCAGAAGGCGGTGAGTTCGTCCAGGGTCGGCGGGTCCGCCGGGTCGCGCGGGATCACACAGGCGAGGACCTCCTCGCCGTACCGCTCGTCCGGGACGCCCACCACCTGCACGTCGGCGATCTTGGGGTGGGCGTACAGGAACTCCTCGATCTCCCGGGGGTAGATGTTCTCGCCTCCCCGGATGATCATGTCCTTGATGCGGCCCACGATCCGGACGTAACCGTCCTCCCTGAGCACGGCCAGGTCACCCGTGTGCATCCAGCGCCCCGCGTCGATGGCCTCGGCGGTCCGTTCGGGTTCCTCCCAGTAGCCGAGCATCACCCCGTATCCGCGGGTGCACAGCTCGCCCGGCTCGCCGCGCGGCACGGTCACCCCGGTCACCGGGTCGATCACCTTGACCTCGACATGGGGCAGGGCCCGCCCGACCGTGCCCGTGCGGCGCTCCAGGTCGTCGTCGCGGCGGGTCTGCGTGGACACCGGGGAGGTCTCCGTCATGCCGTAACAGATCGACACCTCCGCCATGTGCATCTCGGTGACGACCCGCTTCATCACCTCCACCGGGCAGGGCGATCCGGCCATGATCCCGGTGCGCAGCGAGGAGAGGTCGTACGAGCCGAAGTCGGGGAGGTTCAGCTCGGCGATGAACATCGTCGGCACGCCGTACAGGGCGGTGCACCGTTCCCGCTCCACCGCCCGCAGGGTGGCGGCGGGGTCGAAGGACGGGGCCGGGATCACCACGCAGGCGCCGTGGGAGGTGGCGGCGAGATTGCCCATCACCATGCCGAAGCAGTGGTAGAACGGCACGGGCAGGCAGATCCGGTCCCGCTCGGTGTAGCCGAGTGTCTCCCCCACGAAATACCCGTTGTTGAGGATGTTGTGGTGGGAGAGGGTGGCTCCCTTGGGGAAGCCGGTGGTGCCCGAGGTGTACTGGATGTCGACCGGGTCGTCGCACGACAGCCCGGCCTCACGCGCCGCCAGTCGCTCGTCGGTCGCCTCCGGCAGACCGTTCCAGGAATCGTCACCGATGTAGTGGACGGCCCGCAGCGACGGGCAGTGCGGTCGGGCCCGCTCCACCATCGCCCGGTAGTCGCTCGTTCTGTGGGCCAGCGACGCGAACAGCACCGAGACGCCCGCCTGGTTCAGTACGTACTGGAGCTCGTGCGCCCGGTACGCCGGATTGATGTTCACCAGTACGGCCCCGACGCGGGCGGTGGCGTACTGCACGAACACCCACTCCGGGCAGTTGACGGCCCAGATCCCCACCCGGTCGCCCCTGGCGACCCCGCTGCCGAGCAGCCCGCGCGCCAGCCTGGTGACCTCGGCGTCGAACGCCGCGTACGTCCAGCGCCGCCCGGACGCCACGTCGACGAGCGCCTCACGCCGCGGCCACCTGGCCACCGTCCGGGCCAGGTTCGCGCCGACGGTGTCGCCGAGCAGCGGGGTGCTACCGGTGCCGTGGGCGTACGAGAGGGAGGACGGGGCAGTGGGCGGGGCGTACGCCGCGGCCGGGGGCGGGGGCGCGGGCTGCCCCGGTGCGGAAGGGTCCGCCGACGGGCTCATCGCAGGTCCCCCTCGTCGTACTCGGCCGCCGAGCCGGCCGCCGTGCGCTCCCGCAGTTCGATGCGGCGGATCTTGCCCGACACGGTCTTGGGCAGTTCGGCGAACTCGATCCGGCGGACGCGCTTGTACGGCGCGAGGACCGCCCGCGAGTGCGCGAACAGCGCCCTGGCGGTGCCGGGACCGGGCTCCCAGCCGTCGGCGAGCACGATGTACGCCTTGGGCACCGCCAGCCGCAGCGGGTCGGGCGCCGGCACGACGGCCGCCTCGGCGACCGCCTCGTGCTCCAGCAGCGCGCTCTCCAGCTCGAACGGCGAGATCTTGTAGTCGGACGACTTGAACACGTCGTCGCGCCGGCCCACATAGGTGAGGTAGCCGTCGGCGTCGCGCGAACCGATGTCGCCGGTGCGGTAGTACCCGCCCGCCATGGCCTCGGCCGTACGGCGCGGATCCCCGTGGTACCCGGCCATCACGCCCACCGGGCCGGCCGACAGGTCCAGCGCGATCTCCCCCTCGGCCGCCCCCGGCTCACCGGTCACCGGCTCACCGGTCACCGGGTCGAGCAGCTCGACCCGGAACCCGGGACTGGGGCGCCCCATGGACCCGGCCTTCAGCAACTGGCCGGGGCTGTTGGAGACCTGCACGGCCGTCTCGGTCTGCCCGAAGCCGTCCCGGACGGTCACCCCCCACTGGCGCCGTACCGTCTCGATGACCTCCGGGTTCAGCGGCTCCCCGGCCGCGACGACCTCCCTCGGTGGCCTCCGCAGCGCGCTGAGATCGGCCTGGATCAGCATCCGCCACACCGTGGGCGGGGCGCAGAAAGCAGTGACCCGGTGCCGGTCCATCTCGGCCATCAGCCGGGCGGCGTCGAAGCGGGTGTAGTTGTGGATGAAGACGGTCGCCTCGGCGTTCCAGGGGGCGAAGAGGTTGGACCAGGCGTGCTTGGCCCATCCGGGTGAGGAGATGTTGAGGTGGACGTCCCCCGGCCGCAGACCGATCCAGTACATCGTCGCCAGGTGGCCGACGGGGTAGGAGACGT
This sequence comes from Streptomyces sp. NPDC050856, assembly GCF_040653855.1. Taxonomy (NCBI): domain Bacteria; kingdom Bacillati; phylum Actinomycetota; class Actinomycetes; order Kitasatosporales; family Streptomycetaceae; genus Streptomyces; species Streptomyces sp. NPDC050856. Next base: position 289,156 of record NZ_JBFAGV010000005.1, read on the forward strand.
GGGTGTGCTCGACGAGTTTGGGCCGGGCGGTGGTGCCGGAGGTGAAGTAGAGCATCAGCGGATCGTCCGCGCGGGTGACGCCGTCGGGCGTGAAGCCGGCCGGCTCGCGGTAGGCGTCCTCGTACGCGAGCCACGCCCCGGGCCCCGGGCCCCCGACCGCGATCCGGGTGTAGTCGCCCGGCACGGCGTCGAACTTGGCGGTGTCGGCGGTGCGCGCGATCACATGGCGGGCCCGGCCCCGCTCCACCCGGTCGCGCAGGTCGGCCGGGCCCAGCAGCGGGGTGGCGGGGATGACGACGGCACGCAGCTTCATCGCGGCGAGCGCGGTCTCCCACAGCTCCGCCTGGTTGCCGAGCATCACCACGATCCGGTCCCCGGCCCGTACCCCCCGGGCGCGCAGCCAGTTGGCCACCCGGTTGGAGCGGTCGGCCATCTCGGCGAAGGACAACCGGGTCTCCCCGCCGTCCTCCTCCACGATGTGCAGCGCGGTGCGGTCGTTGTCCGCCGCGATGACGTCGAACCAGTGCAGCGCCCAGTTGAAACGGTCGAACCGGGGCCAGGCGAACCCCTCGTACGCCGTGCCGTAGTCCTCCCGGTGTGCCAGCAGGAAGTCACGGGCCGCCCGGAACCTCTCCGTCGCGCCGCTGTCCGACATGTGTCCTCCTCGTTGCGGGACCCGTCCCCGGCATCGTGTAATCGGTGACCTGGATCTCACTACCCCCGGACGGGGGTGAAGGAGCGGTGCCACGTGCCGGAGCGGTCCCGGACGGTCGGGGGTACGGAGACGGCGGAGCTGCGGGCGGCGCTGCTGCGGCTGCGCCGCGCCACGGGGCTGCACGCCGCCTTCGGCGGACTGCTGGACGATCCGCGCCGGATGCGCATCGCCGAGCTGACCGGCACCCGCTCGGAGGTGCTGCGGGGCTTGGCCGTCAGCCCGGGCCACGGGCTGGGTGGCAGGTCCATCGCGCTGGCGCGGCCGTGCGCGGTGACCGACTACCCCTCGGCCCGGCACATCAGCCACGAGTACGACGCGGCGGTCGCGGCGGAGGGGCTGCGCTCGGTGGTGGCGGTGCCCGTGGTGGTGCACCGGCGGGTGCGGGCGGTGCTGTACGGCGCGCTGCGGGTGCCGGTCCCGCTGGGCGACCGGGTGCTGGACGCCGCGGTGGCGGCGGCGCGGGACGTGGAACAGGCCCTGGTGGCGCGGGAGGAGGCGCGGCGGGTGCTCGCGGAGGCCCATGAGCCGGTGACGGGGGGCGCCGCCTGGGAGACCGTCCGCACGGCCCATGGTGAACTGCGGGCGCTGGCTCCCCGCATCGCCGACCCGGCGCTGCGCGCGGAGCTGCTGGCGGTGTGCGGGCGGCTGGCGACGGCCCCGCTCCCGGGGGCGGGGCCGGAAGTGGTGCCGGGCGCACGGCTGGCGCCGCGCGAGCTGGACGTGCTGGCCGCGGTGGCGGCGGGGGCGACGAACGCGGCGGTGGCACGGCGGCTGGGGCTCCGGCCGGAGACGGTGAAGGGCTACCTGCGCTCGGCGATGCGGAAGCTGGGGGCGCACACCCGGCTGGAGGCGGTGGTGGCGGCGCGGCGAGCGGGCCTGCTGCCGTGAGCGGCCGGCGGCAGCCGGCCGCCTCTTGGCGCCCGTGCCGGCTCAGTCCACGAACCGCACGTCGCGGGCGGGTGCGCCGGTCATGATCCTGAGCGTCCGTCCGGCCTCCTCGGCCACCTCGTCGCGCTGCCGGCGCGTCAGCCTGCCGAAGGGCCGCACGGAGACGACCGCCCCCTCCCCCGCCTTGTCCTCCTCCAGCCGCCAGACCCCGGCCACCAAACCGTCGACGAGGAAGGTGGGGTGGGCCTGGTTGCCCTGCCAGGTGCGGTCCTTGTACTCCTTCGGTACGACCCTGGTGCGGTCGGCGTGCGACAGCAACAGGTTGTCGAACTCGGGCAGGAAGCGCGGCGGCGCCGGAACCTCCGGGTCGGGCCGGGGCGCGTCGGGCAGGTCGAAGAGCTCCGCACCGTGCTCGTCCTGGAAGGTCACCAGCTCCGGCCGGAGCCGGTCGAAGGTGTCACGCAACCGCGTCAGCCCCGACCAGGTCTGCATGTCCTTGACGGACGCCGGGCCGAAGGCGCCGAGGTAGCGCCTGACGGTGTCCTCCAGGGTGTACGCCGGCCGCTCCTCCGTTCCCAGCCACGCCTCGGCCGTGGTGAGCGCGACCTGACCACCGCGTCCCCACAGCCCGCGCGGGGTGACCTGCACCAGCGGCAGCAGGCAGCGGGCGGCGACGCTCAGGGCGAGCGGGTCGGCGTCCGGCCAGTGCGCCAGCAGGGCCGTACGGATCTCCTTGGGGGTACGGGGCCGCTCCTCGACCAGCTCGCGGCTGAGCGCGGCCAGCCGCTCCAGGTCCACTCCCACGAGCCCCTTGCGGAACTGCCCGACCTCCCGGTCGCGCGCCCGCTGGACCAGCGGGCGCAGCCCCAGCACATCGGCTGCGGTGTGGGTGTGGATGGTGGAGCGGATGGTGACGATCCGGGCCACTTCCCGGGACTCCATGAGCCCGGACAGTTCCCCGGGCCGGAAGCCGTCGAGCCGGGCGGCCAGCGCGTAGTAGGGCGGTTTGGGGTTCTGCGCCTGGAGCCCGACGAGGTGCGCGACGGCGTGTTTCGCGGACATGGGGGTTCGACGCAGCAGGAGCTGGCGTTCCAGCGTGGCGCGGCCCAGCGCGCGGGCGGAGAGGACCGGGTGTCTCGTCGTGGCGGCCATGCGGGCACGCTATCGGGCCTTGAGGACAGGTACGGTCCGCGATCTCGACCCGGTCACCGTACCGGGGCAAACCGGTATGTATATCCTGCACCCAGATATCGGCCCGCGTACGGCACAGGAGGTGAGAGCCGATGACCCTGCCCTCGCGGAAGCACGGCCGGCGGCGGCGCGCCGCCGAAGCCGCCGAAGCCGCCGCCGAGGCCGCTTCGGCCGCGGCGTCCCCCTCCGCTCCGAGGGCGCAGGGCAGCGTCGTCCAGGCCTCCGTGTACCTGGACGGGCACAAGGTCGCCTCCCCCGGCACCCTCGCCGAGACCTACCGCCGGCTGCGCGACGAACCGGGCGGCATGGCCTGGATCGGCCTGCACCGCCCGTCCGAGGGGGAACTGCTGTCGCTCGCCGCCGAGTTCGACCTGCATGAGCTCGCGGTCGAGGACGCCCTGGAGGCCCACCAGCGCCCCAAGCTGGAACGGTACGGCGACACCCTCTTCGTCGTCCTGCGCGCCGCCCGGTACCTCGACGCCCTGGAGGAGGTCGAGTTCGGCGAGCTGCACGTCTTCGTCGGCGCGGACTTCCTCATCACGGTCCGCCACAGCGCGGCACCGGACCTCTCCGCCGTCCGCCGCCGCATGGAGGGCAACCCGGCACTGCTGGCACTGGGACCGGAAGCGGTGCTGTACGCCATCCTCGACGCGGTGGTCGACGGGTACGCACCGGTGGTGGCGGGCGTGCAGAACGACATCGACGAGATCGAGACCGAGGTCTTCCGGGGCGACCCGGCGGTCTCCCGCCGCATCTACGAACTCTCCCGCGAGATGGTGGAGTTCCAGCGCGCCACCCGCCCTCTGGTCGGCATACTGCACAACCTCATGGCGGGCTTCACCAAATACGGCACGGACGAGGAACTCCAGCGCTACCTGCGGGACGTCGCCGACCACGTCACCCACACCAGCGAGCGGGTGGACGGTTTCCGCCAGGCTCTCACGGAGATCCTCACGGTCAACGCGACCCTGGTGACCCAGCAGCAGAACGCCGAGATGCGGGCGCTGGCGGAGGCGGGCTTCGCGCAGAACGAGGAGATCAAGAAGATCTCGTCGTGGGCGGCCATTCTCTTCGCACCCACACTGGTGGGAACGATCTACGGCATGAACTTCGACCACATGCCGGAGCTGCACTGGGTGTACGGCTATCCGTTCGCGATCCTGCTGATGGCGGTGGTGTGCACGAGCCTGTACGTGATTTTCAAGAAGCGGGACTGGCTGTAGACAGCGGACCTGACACTGTGATCGTCTTTACAGACGCGAAAATACCCAGAGGTTCACTTCGACCATACGAGCGAGCACTCGCCGGCATGCCGCGCCTCTTCGCCGTCTCGCCCGGCGAGTAGTCGAGCCACCTGTTCGTGATCGACGACCTGGACGAGTACGCCAAGGCCCACGGGATCAAGCACGACGAGGAGCCCACCTGCCTCAAGGAGCACGTCCACGACGTTCGGTGGAAAGCTTCGTATGGCAACGACAAGCCCCGGAGTCCCTACATCAGCATTCGGGTCTTGCTGAGGTGCGGCTGCTCGATACACGACCTGGACGCGTTCGCCGCCCAGATGAAAGACCAGCACGGATGGGTCGTTGCGACGAGTGGTGGCCGGGGCAGCAGCAGTGGCCCCGAGGGAACGGCGCGGCGGTCGATGCCGCCGAGGTTTTGACCCAGGCCCTCGAACGTGAGTGGGCGCTCTAGCGCTCTATGCCCCTGGACGGTTCACGGCCTGGGTAGCCGGCGCCTCCCGCATCGATGACGTCCTCGCCCGCCGCCCCTGACTCCACAGAGGCCCTGCTCAGGACAGCGGTATCCAGGCCTCCGGCCGAGGTGGGGCATCTAGAGGGTGCGGTACATGATCCAGAGTTCGTGGACCTCCTGACGCGGGCAGCCGAGTTCTTCAGCCTGGCGGATGAGCGCGGGGATCTCCTCGGGATGTCCGCGGTGGGCCAGGAAGTGGGCGAGACTGCTCGCCGCCCACGGGTCACCGGCCTCGATGCCGGCCCGCAGTTCTGCCTCCGCCTCCTCGGTTCTGCCGAGGTCCTCGAGGAGGTTGGCGAGGTTGAGGTGGGCGTTCACTTCTCCCTGCTCGATGGCCGCCCGGTATTCCTTCTCCGCCTCCTCATACCTGCCTTTCCCCTTCAACCAACCGGCGAACTGGAAATGGGCTTCCGGGCCCGCGTCCAGGGCCTTCGTAAACATGTCCTCGACGCTGCGGTCGGGGTGCCGGTCGCCGTACTTGTCCAAGTACAGCGCGCAGGCCAGGAATGCTTCCGGCTCGCCGCTCTCCATGGCCGCCAGCACGTGTTCCCATGCTGCGGCGCGTTCCCCGAGTGCGATCTCCGCGCGAGCGAGGTAAGGAAGAATTCCTTCGTTCCCGGCCGCGAGGCTGCGCCGGAGCCACGGCAGAGCCTTCTCGTCCTCCCCCTCGTCCAGATAGACCTTACCGAGGTTTCCGCAGGCCAGTTCGTCACCGGATTCGACCGCCCGGAGAAGCAACGCTTCGGCTTCCTCGATCCGGCTGTCGTTCAGAGAGAGGAAGCATCCGTAGTTGTTCAGCGCTCCTTCGATGTTCTCCTCGACCGCCATGCGGTACCACCGCTCGGCCTCTTCCTCGGAACCCTCCAGTTCGGCGAGCACATCGGCGAGAGCGAGAGCTATTCCGCCGGCTCCTGCCGCGGCGGCCTTCCGCAGGACCTCAGCGGCTTGGGCCTCCTCGTCGGCTTTCACAAGTTCGGCGCTCAGTATGAGGGCGGCTTCCCTGTCTCCTCTTTCGGCTGCCTTTCTCAGCTGCTGCATTCCGGCTTCTCGGCGTCCGGCCCGCAGGGAGATCTCTCCGTAGATTCGCTGGAGACTCATGTCGTTCCTCACACGGATTGGCGCCTGCCCGCCCGGTGAAGTACCGGGCGGGCAGGCGTTGTTCTTTACGTTAGCGGGTGGTCAGGACCGGCTCAACTGTATCCGAACCGTGCCATCCGGTAGGACCTGGCCGTGCGGCCGTTGAAGGGCTTCCAGTCCCAGTGGGCGCGCTTTCTGCCGCCGCCGTGACTGTCAGCGCCTTGATGCTTGTCCCTCTTGGACTTGCTTTTGCCCTTCCGATGTTCCTTGCGGTTCTTCTGGGTGCGGACCTTGCCCTTGCCCTTGCTGCCCCGCAGCAACCACTTGCCGCCGACGATCACGCCGCGGGCCACGATTCCCCAGAACTTGCCATCGAGGTCGTACTCGTTGACGGGGTCGCCCGGGTATCCGTATCGGTTGTCACCGCCACCGTAGACGGGGTCGGTGGACAGGAAACGGCCGGACGCGGGGTTGTAGACCCGGACACCCATAAGGGTCAGACCCGTGAGGGTCTCGCTGGAACGCTGTTTGGCGCCGAGCCAGTCGTAACGGGTGTCCGGCTGACCCGTGCGCGGGTTGCCGTACTCGTCGCTGTCGAGCACCACCGGGCTCTTGCTGGCGTCGAGCGGGAGCTGGAGGGCGACGTCACCGTGCACGGTGGTGAGCTGCAGCACCGTGTCGCCGGTTTTCCCCGTGGTCGCCGCCAGGTCACCGGAGGGCGATTCGACGTGACGGGTCAGCGCCCCGGAGGCGGTGTCCTCGGTGATCCAGCGCGGGTTGTCACTGTCGTCACCGTAGTGGTTGACCTTGGAGGCGGTGTGGGTCCAAGTGGTGCCGGATCCGGTCTCGGTCTTCCAGGCACGCAGGCGCAGATTGGCGTCGAGCTGCCAGGTCTGGCGCGTGCCGTTCGCGGTCTGCTGGTGCACCAGGTCGTTGGCGTAGTAGCCGAGCGTGCCGTGGCCGGGGGCCGTGGTGGTGCGCCCGAACGCGTCATAGACGTAACCGCTGTCGACGAGGCGGTCGGCGCTGTCGTAGGTGTGGGTGGTGGTGGTGCCTCCGGTGGTCGGGCAGTCCGCGCCGGGGGTGCCCGGGGCAGAGGTCAGCGACGTGCGGTTGGTACGTGCGTCGAAGGTGTAGGCCCGCCGGGTGCACGTGGTGTCGGCGGTGTCTTGGACGCTGACGAGGCGGCCGGCCGCGTCGTAGCTGTACTGCTGGTCGGACCAGCTCGCGTGCGCGGTGACCTGCGAGTGGACGGACTCGCTCACGGTGTCCGAGTAGACGAGCATGCCGTCACTGTCGCGGGTGTAGGTGCGCCGTACGACGCTGCCGGCAGTGTCCTCGGTGGTGACGAGGGTGTAGCCGCCGGGCAGCTTCTCCACGTTGATGGAGCCGTCGGCGTCGTAGGTGGCCTCGAAGGCACCGGCGACGGAGTCGGTGGTCTTTACGGCAAGGCCGCGCGGCTCGGCCGCGTGGTCGTAGGTGTAGGTGACGGTGGACGGCGCGTTGTCGATGGTCTTGACCGGGCGGTCGAGCAGGTCGTACTCGGTCGTGGTCGTGCCGCCGTCGGCGTCGGTGTAGGAGGTCTGGCGGCCGAGCTTATCGAACGCCTTGGCGATGGTGCCGCCGGTCGGCGAGACCGTCTTGACGGCACGGCCGGTGGCCGGGTCGTACTCCGTCGTTGCCTCGGGGACCGCTTGGCCTACGCCGCCGGTGATGGCCATCTTGGTGGGACGGCCGGCGTTGTCGTGGGTGGTCGTGGTGGTGCGGGTGACACCGTTCGCGGTCTCAGAGACCTTCGCCGCGTTGCCCCACCAGTCGTACTCGGTGGTGCTGCTGGGCAGCTGCGACGGGTTGGTGCCGCCGCCGGTGATCGCACCGGCCGGGCCGGTGGAGCACACCAGGTCGGCCCACTCGGGACGGCCCTGGCAGGCCCCGGTGCCCGTCGCCGACCAGTACGTGGTTACACGGGTGCCCGCGTCCGTACCGGTGGCGCCGGGCAGCAGCTGCTTGACGACACGGCCCTGAGCGTCGTACTCGGCGGTCTCCGTGATCGCGAGACCGCCCGGGTCCTTGACGGTCCGGGTAGGCAGCCCCTTGGCCCAGTCGTACGCGGTCTGGACCGTGCGGGTTTCACCCTGGACGCCGGGGTGCTCACGCACCTGGGCGCCCGTGATGACCTTCGTGACCTGGTCCTTGACCTTGGCCGTGCCGTCGGTGGGACGGCCGGCGTCATACTCCTTGACGGTCCAGGAACGAGCGGTCACCGATGTTCCGGCCGATACCAGCGTGGTGGCGTCGGACTTGAGGTTGGCGGTGAGCTCGATGCGGCGCAGCGGGCCGAACTCTTCCAGCTCTCGAGTACCCGTCTCGTTGTAGAGGGAGCGAGTGGCGAGCAGGTCGGCGCGGCTGGCGCTGGTGAGCTGCCCGATGCCGAGCTCGGCCTGGACGGCCTTGTCGGCCGCGGTGTTGCCGAGTGCCACGGCCCGGTTGCGCGCGGTCAGCTCTCGCACGGTGTTGCCGAACCGGTCGTATTCGGTGGTGGAGGTATGGCCTCCGGGGGTGGCCGTGTTGACCGAACGCCCGGAGACACCCATGTACGTGACAGTGGCGCGTGTGTATGAGGCGGCGGTCAGACCGCTGCCGGCGTTCGACGCGGGAACCGAGTCGGCGGGGAAGACGGCAGTCGCGTCCGTGGGGGCGTCGAGCTGGCCCCACGCCTTCACGTCCGCCGCACCCATCCTGTAAGGAGCGGTGGTGCCGGTCAGCGGCACGTCGTAGACCACGGACGTGGAAGCAGAGCCGGACTCGACGTCCTTCGATCCCTGCTGCAGACCGGAACGGGAGGTCTTGAGCAGCATGCCCGCTCCGGCGGTGGCGGCATCACCCGCCTGACCGTAGCTGAACGTCCAGGGCAGCTCCCCGGCAGGCGTCAGGCTGGTGACACGGCCTGCCGTGTCATAGCCGTACTCCGTTTTCAGCGCCGGGCTGATCTGCGGGTTCCACGTCTGGCGCAGGCGGCCTGCCGTGTCGTAGACGTAGCTCTGCACGGCCTTGGAGGTGGCCGTGGCGGCACCGGGTTCGGTGGACCACAGGCGGATCTCCTTCACCTGGCCGGTGACGTCACCGAAGGCGGTGGCGGTGGCGGTGGTGTTTGTCGCATAGACGAACTCCAGCGAACGGCAGCCCTTGGTGCTGGGCGTCGCCGTGCAGGTGGCGGCGTTCGCGGCGGAGGTGGGGGCGATGACCCGCTTGGGGCGGGCCAGCTTCTTGCCGTCGACGGTAACGGTCTCGGAAACCACCGTCGTGGTGGAGTTGGCCAGACCATCCAGCAGTGTAGAGGAGACCTGCCAGGTGGTGGCGGCTGCGTCGGCCTTGGTGAACTCGGTGACCGTTCCCTCGGTGTCGGACAGCGTGAACGAGCCGTTCACGCTGCCGGTCAGCGCCAGGTCTTCCGAGCCAGGCTCGGGAACCCATCCGTTCTTCGCCGCGTTCGCTGTGAAGTGGATGGCATCGCCCTCGGCGACAACCACGTCGACAGCCGTGTCGGAGACCTTGCGCAGGTGCCAGTAGGGGGACTCGTTCGCCTCGGCGACCGTGGCCGACACCCACTCCTTGCCGAAGATGGGGGCCTGGCCTTCCTGCTTGGCGCCCTTGTCCGGCGTACGGGAGGACGCCGTGCGGGAGACCGACAGGCCGAAGGCGGAAGCGTCGGATGCTGAGAGGACGTGGTCACCGGTGAGGAGGTTGACCTCACCCGGGCCGATCTCATCGGTGGCGGCGCCGCTGGCGTTGCGGTCGACCACGACGGTGAGGGGCTGGGTGGTGCCGGTGCCGCCGGGGCCGGCGAAGTCGGCCTTTATCTGCACCACGCCGTCGGGGTTGACGGTCTCGGTGGTGTTCCAGACCAGGGGCGCATTCTTACCATTGGCCATCGGGACGGGCCACGCGGTCAGAGGTGTGCCGTCGGACATCACCTGCCCCGCGGGGATCGGCACCCACGCGTCGGCTTCGGAACGCCGCCAGGAGAAGGACACCTTGTCGAACTTGGTGCCGTCAGCGTCGGCCACCAGCGGCAGGCGACGGGCCGTGCGCTCACCCTCAGCGGGTTGCACGAAACCGCCAGGGCCGGCGTGGAAGACGTACTCCAGAGGCTCTGACTTGTTGTCGGCCTTGTCGACTGCCCTCACCTGCAGGGTGTGGGTGCCGTTCTTCGGCGGGATCACCGAGATGGCCTTGGCGCCGGCGGCGCCGTTGGTGGCGACCTTGGTCCACCTCACGCCGTCGAGAGACCACTCGAGCCAGTTGTGGTCGGCGGCGGGCGGGGTGACGTTGAAAGTGCCGGCCTGCCCTGCGCCCTTGACCCACGCGGTCGACGGGTAGTCCGTCGAGGTGATCGCAGTCGGGGCGGAAGGAGCGGCGGTGTCGACCGTGAAAGTCTTCTCTGCCGACCAACCCAAGTTGTAATGCGCGCCGTCGTAGGGTGAGGTACGGAAACGGTACGTCTTGCCGTTGGTCAGCACACCGGCCGGAACGGTCACCGACGCGGGCTGCCCGGAGGGCACGAACGACGACCGCAGGACATCGCCGACCTGCGCGTTGGTCGCATCGTCGAAGATCTGGAACGCGCCCTGCACCTTGTCACCGTTGACGTCGACGAACGTGTCGCGCAGGGTCGGCGTGATCGTGTTGACGACGTAGGCGCCTCCGTAGGAGAAGAACGGGGCACCTGCCTCCTGCTTGGTGCCCGTCTTCGGCCGGTAATTGTAGGTGACCGTCAGCTTGGGCACGTTCGTTGCCGCGTTGGCGGAGTTGACCCGCTTCCACTGCGAGGTCAGAGTCTCCGAGGCGGCCCGCAGGCCCATGCTGGACTTGGTCCACTTATTGTTGGACCAGTGCTGGACCAGGTCGGTGACGTCTGCGTTGATCCAGCCGTCTCCGGCCGAGGTGCAGGACGGGTTTCCCTTGGTCTCGGTCGAGGTCGCGTACTTGGCGGACATCGCCGGCTGGTTCGTCCAACGCGACGCGGTGCTCGGTGCGTTGGAGGACCACACCTCCCACGGCTGTGCGGTGCAGTCGGTGTTCCCGGAGTGGAAGTTCCACAGTGACAGCTTCGCGCTGGAGATCAGGGCGTCCGCGACCGGGGCAGTGTTCCAGGTGATGAACGAGCGTGCGGTACGGGGGGTGCCGTCGCTGTTCTTCGTACCCGGGTTGCCGAAGTCCAACTCGACGTCGTTCGACCAGTCGACGGTCTCACCTTGCTGGACGTACGTGTCGAAGAGGTTGCCGAGCGCGGAGGTCGAGGGGTCGACCGTGACGGGGTACTTCGTGTTCGGATCGGCGAGGAAGCCGGCGTCCGGAGTGATGACAAGGTCCACGCCACCCTTGGTCTTGACGACCTTCATGGCGACCTTCGCCCGCCGGGTGTGCTCACCGGAGACCGGATCCACTGATGCGTCCCACATCACCGGAGCCGGCATGGTCGCGGTCTTCTTCGACTTCTTGTCGGTGAAGAGCACACTGCCGTCGGCCTGCTGCTGAACCTTCAGACCCTTGGTCCTCAGCGGCAGCGTGTACGAGAAATCGGCCGCCGGCTTCGCCTTGACGTTGACGAACTGCTCGAAACCCGTACGGGTGGCCTCAACGACCACATCCGCCCCCGGAACGGCGTTCTCATACGTCGCCCGTGTGCCGTCCAGCTTCGGCGTCGGCAGGCCACCACGCCATTGCAAGGTGATGGCCTCATCATCCTGCCCGACGGTCACCAGGTCCGTCGCCGGCGAAGCCTGCGCGGCCCGCAGTGAAGAGGCACGGTTGCCCACCTTGCCCGTGAGCTTCAGCCCTTCCGGGTGGGCCTTGGAATATACCGAGCCGTCGGAGGCGGCGGCGAGGTCGACATCGACGTCACGCCAGATGCCCGTCAGAGGGTCTTTGAAGCGGATGGGGCCTGCGGAGACCTCTGTGGTCAGGGAACCGTCTGTGTTGGCCCACGTCGTTGACGTCTCCGTACGCTCCGACAGCGCCTCCACGGACTTGCCGGACAGTCGAGCCGCCACACGGGCCGAGCGGATGTCTGCTGCAGTGGTCCGGGCTGCCTTCTCTGCGGCTGCCGCCTTGCGGGCCTCCGCTGCCATCGCGACACTCGTGCCGTCGATCAGCGTAACGGCCAGGGCCAGGACCAGACCGCCTGCGACATGGCGCAGGCTCCTCCCGGTCCAGGGTCTCCCGCGCTCATCCGAGGCGGGTATGTGGATCGTCATAACCTGAGGTTTTCCTTCTTGCTTTCGTAACTGCACTGCCTGCGTTGGCATCCTGACAGGACGTAGCCAACTGCAAGGTGGCCCCAAGATGTAAAGATCATCCAAAATGGGCATCAACACACCGGTATGGAGCCGGTGATTCCGGTCACGTCCATACGAGTGCGCTTCATCTAATTGACGATCACCGGTGCCGCCACTTCAGTCGCCTCGCACGGCACAGCTGCCCTGTCCGTTTTGCTTAGGTATGACACACCACCGCGAGTGGTAGACGGCTTTCACGACGCGGGGGCACCCGCCACCCAAGTGGTCCCGCGCTCACGGCACTCGACCTGGCTGGCCCCTTCTCAACTCCGCAGCCACCCGCTTACGCAGCCGCCGGTCCCGAGTGCCACGGCCCTGGGAGACGATGCGCCGTCAGTACACAGCCGCAATCCATGCTCCCCACCTCAGCCGCGTACCACAGCCCCTGCATGGGTCCAGCGCAAGGCGACCAAGACCAGATCGACGCGGCGCGTCTTGCACACTCGTGCGGGTGTCAGTGCTGCTGACTGCCGCATTCGTCATGGCAGTTCTCGCGGCCATCTTCCGTGCCTGCTGGACAGTGATCACGCACCTGCTGGTGACGCTCCTGGCCGGTGGAGTACTGGCGATCACGCAACATAAGTGGGACAGCAGCCATACTCCGCCCAGGTGCACCCGCTGCTTCGTGAAGCCCCAGGAACCGGAACTGCTCGACGCGCTGTTCCTCTCGGTGGGCCGGGCGCTACACCTCGCGACCGCTGACGAGAACAAGTGCCAGTACGTGCTCCGCGTCGGCAACCTGATCACCGCCCACCGGGCCGACCCGGCCGGGACCTTCGAAAAGGCCATCGCCTCACGCCGATAAGCCGCAGGCGGCACCCTCCACAGCCTGGCGGCCGCCCACGCGATGGGCCGGACCATGGACATGGATACCCTGCACAAGGCCAGGCAAGCCCGGAACTGGATCGCCCACGACGGTGCCTTGATCGGCCCCATCTGTTCCCTGAGTCGTGACCGCATCCTTCAGCACGCCAGCAAGCTGCACACCGCAGTGACGGATCTCGCGGTCGGCGACAACATCATCTCGGGGTGGTGGCACGGCTTGTCGGAGCCGCACGCCCCCCCCCGCCCATGGACTGGATCAATAGCTACCCCGCGCCGTCGAGAATCAAAGTCGCGGCTCAGGCGGCCTTCTCAAGCAATCGGAGCAGGTCGGCGCCTCGGGGTGACAACTCAAGAAGCTCTCCTCGTGGGCGGCCATCCTGTTCGCGCCCACGTTGGTGGGAAGCACCTACGGAATGACTTCGACGGGATGCCGGAGCATAACTGGACGTACGGCTACCTCCGCGATTCTGCTGATGGCAGCGGTGTGCACGAGTCCGTACTTCATCTTCAAGCGGCGGGACTGGCTGTAGACCGCAGGTCGGATCCTCCCTTGTTCGACTTCACGGTGCCGAACAGCCCTGGAGGGTGGATCGCAAGGCCCTGGGGAGAATCCGGGACATCGCGCTGCGCCGGGGAGCCGGCGCCGTGAACCTGGTCTGCTGTTCCCAACGGGGCTGAGCCCACACGGCCGACCGGCAGGCCCGCCACAGCCGTTCCTCCCGGGACAGGCATCCCGAAAGGAACGGTCCGGCCGCGATTCCGCCGGCCGTGAGATCCACCGCCCGTCACCATGCGCCGTCCGGCCGCAACGCCACCGCGACGGGGCGCGCCCTGCCTCCGTGGCGGTCACACTCCGCTTCCTCCGCGATGCGCGGCGGCGATTCGCCCGTCCCCCTTGGGCCGATCAGCGCACCACAGGCCCCTGACAACTGCCTGTTGCGGCGGCCCCGCCCGTCTCTCGACCCCTAGGCAGTTTCGTTTGGATCAGCGGGCGGACCAGAGGAAGATGCCCGCGATGTGGAGTCCGGCCAGGTAGACGGTGGCGGTCTTCTCATAGCGG